>CALBST010000316.1 GCA_937967425.1 uncultured Caulobacteraceae bacterium | reverse complement strand
CGTTCGTGAAAAAGGTTGCTCTGTCGACGACGATGGGCCCGGGCGTGCGCCTCGACCCGGCGGCCGCGATCGCGGCGTCTGCGTCGTAAGCGTCTACGTTCAACCGAACACGGAAACGCCCTGGCGAAAGCCGGGGCGTTTTTGTTTGCGGCGTGCTAGGCCGGGGCGATGACGACCGACCCCACAGTGCAAGCGTCCACCAGCGAAGCCGGCGGCTACATTCTTGGAACTTATCGTGACAAGAAATCCGGCGTGCTGCGGGCCGCCGACGCCGTGAGCGCGCTTGGCGCGCTGGCCGGCATCTTCGCCCAAGTGCAGGCGCGCGCCATGTTGCAGTCGCGCGCGATCCCGCAAACCGAAAGCACGCTGGTGGAAGTCTCGACGACGACGGGCGAGCGCTATTATTTCGGTGACGCGATCAATGCCTGCGTGATGGAAGGCAGTCGCGAGCGGCCGTCATTCTGGAACTTGGCGGCGGGCGCGGCGCAGGATGCCAAGATCGGCGACAAGATTGATGTCGTCGGCATCGCGCGCCACACCGCAAAAGCGGTCGGCACGGGCGAGTTCGGCAAGCCGCGCCTAGATGAGCGCTATAGGCTCAGCGAAATGCCGATCGATGCGGTGCGCGCGCACGGGCCATGGCTCTTGGTGCGCTTCCTTGAGCACGATCTTGATCCGTCAAATCTCATGTGGGTGTGGGGCTCGGTGGCGCAGAGCTTCGCCGCGTTCGCGGCAGGCGAGATCAAGGAAGTGCAGGCCGACATGCCAATGAAGCGCGCGGACATCGTGCGGCTCTACATGGAATCCGCGATTCCGGCCTCGAAGCTTGACCTGCGTGCGGTCGGGATGGCGATCGAGATGCCGCCGCCGAAGGCGCCGCTGACTTAGGCGGGCCTGCGGTGGGGCAGGTGTTCCGGCTACACCCCGTAACTCACCCATGCTAAGGAGCGGCCATGACCCAGCTCAATTGGCCAACGCTCGCTGAAGAGATTTCCCGCGGCACGGTGCGCGACCCGCTGCAGCACTTTCGCGCGCGCCAGAAGCGCAATTGCCCCCTTTGTGGCTTCACCGGCTACTTTCTGAGCGCTGGTCCGCGCCAGGAAGCGCGCTGTCCGAACTGCGCCTCCAAAGAGCGCGACCGGATCATCGCGCTTTATCTGAAGCGCTCGAATCTCGATCCGAAGACGAAGCGGGTGCTGCACTTCTCGGCTGAGCGTCCGTTCTTTCATCAATGGAAGCACAATCCGCAATATGTCGCCGGCGATATCAAGAAGAGCGCAGTGGCCAATGCGGTCGTCGACATCACCGCGCTGACCTACCCGGACAATGAGTTCGACGTGATCATCTGCAATCATGTGCTTGAGCATGTGCAGGAAGATGCGAAAGGCATGGCTGAGTGCTTTCGGGTGATGAAGCCGGGCGGCGTCGGCATCTTCTCGGTGCCGATGGATGTCAACGCCGAAGAAACTTGGAACCCGCCGCCGGGAACACCGCAAGCTGAGATCGAGCGCATTTGCGGGCGTACGCATGTTCGCTTGTACGGGCTCGACTTCCCGAAACTGCTGGCGAGCCACGGCTTTGTCGCGGAGGAGATTCTGTTCTCTCCGGAAGAGAACGAGCGTCACCGTTTAGCGGCGGAAAAGGTCTATGTCGTCAAGAAGCCGGCGGCGAACTGAGTGACCATCGACAACGACAATGACCTGGAGGCGCTGAAGCGCATCGGCGCGATCGTCGCCAACACCTTGCACGCGATGGGCAAGGCGCTTGAGCCGGGGGTGACCACGCGCGAGCTGGATGAGATCGGGCGGGTGTTGCTGGAGCGGGAAGGGGCGCGGCCGGCGCCGGCGCTGACCTATAATTTTCCCGGCGCGACCTGCATCTCTGTGTTTCCCGATATTGCCCACGGCATTCCGGGCGATCGCGTGCTGAAAGCCGGCGATCTCGTGAACATCGATGTGTCGGCTGAACTCAACGGCTATTTTGCCGATACGGGCGCGAGTTTTGCGATGGCGCCGGTGGCGACGCGGATCGAGAAGCTGACCCGCGACGGCAAGCGGGCGATGTGGTCGGGCATTAACAGCGTGCGCGCAGGCGCCAAGCTTGGCGATATCGGCCGCGCGATCGAAAGTTTCGCCGGCAAGAACGGCTATTCGCTGATCCGCAATCTGGCGAGCCATGGTGTTGGCAGGGGATTGCACGAAGAGCCGACATCGATCGCGACTTGGCATGATCCGAGCGAGCGCCGGCGCATCCACGAAGGCATGGTATTCACGATCGAGCCGTTCCTTTCGCTCGGTTCGGAATGGGCGGTCGAGGGCGGCGATGAGTGGACGCTGCGCGCTGATACCGGCCGCCCGACGGTGCAGTACGAGCATACGTTGGTGGCGACCAAACGCGGCGCGGTGGTGCTGACAGCGGCGGCGGCTTAGCTCTCCTTCCAGCGAAACACGCTTTCGAGCGGCACGCCAAAAGCGTTGGCAATCCTGAACGCGGCTTCGAGCGAGGGGGCGTATTTGTTTTGCTCGATGGCGATGATGGTTTGGCGGGTGACGCCGACCTTCTCCGCAAGCGCCTGCTGGGTCATCTCGCCGTGCTCGAAGCGTAAGCGCCGGATCTCGTTTTCGATCGCCATCAGGCGCCCGCACGAAAGTAAGCGATCTGGGCGAGCGCTTTCACCATCTCCGAGATCACCAAGCTCGCCAGCAACAGGTTCGCCACGAGGTAAGCGTTCCAGCCGATCAGAAGCGCGCCAATCAGGCACACGACGCCGACTGACAGCGTGTAGGAGGAGATGCGCTCGGCCTTAAGATCAATCAGCGTCTCGCGCTCATCTGCGGGCGCGTTGGCTTCCTTCGGGCTGAACAGCGCGATCGCGATATTCAGCACGGCGGCAACCGCGACGAGCGTCACCACCGCCCCAAACATGAGCCCGATGCTTAGGCCTTGGCCGTAGCCATCGCCCCACGCTTGCCAGAGCGTGAAGAAGTAGCCGCCGAAAACGAGCCCGTAAGTGATCAGCGCAACCCAGGCGCTTCTTTCGCGGAACGACATCCCCAAATACCTCAAAATGTCTGCTTATACAGACGTCGTGTAAAAGATAACTGACTAAATGTCAATAACGAGCGACGCCGCGAGTAGACTAGTTGAAAAAACAAACAAGTTGATGTACA
>CALBST010000315.1 GCA_937967425.1 uncultured Caulobacteraceae bacterium | reverse complement strand
TCGGCGCGACGACGCTCGCTTCTTCGCGCGTCGCATCCCAATACGGGATGGTGAAGTCTTCGACGCGGATGTTGCTGAAACGCTGTTCGCGCAGCATACGCACTGCCCAATCACGGGCGCGCGCTTCGGCTTCAGAGCCGGCGAGGCGCGGGCCAATCTCAGTGACCAGGCTCTCGACGATGTTCCACGCATTGTCGCTTGCGAGCGCCGCCGTGCGCAGGCGCTCTACCGTGCGCAATTGCGCGGCGCTGAGTTCGGTGACGGCCGGCGGCGCCGGCGGATTGGTGGCGACGACAAAACCCGGCGCCTGTTGTGGCTGTTGTTGCGCGCTCGCCGGAAAGGCGAGCGCTACCGCGCCCAGAAGCGCGAAGGCGAAGTTCCGCATGTGATGTCGTCCCCAAACTCGTGCGCTCAAAGTGGCGGCGTGAGCGCGGGATGCAAGGGCAGAACGACGATCAGGCGTTTCTGCGGGCTTTCCATGCCGCTTTCGATTGGCCGTAGAGATCGACCTTGTGCGCTTCGAACGGCGGCGCGAGTTGCACGTCTTCCGTTTCAAGCTGCGATCCCAGGCGTTCGGCGAGCTTGATTGAGGGAATGTTGCGCTTGTCGATGCAGTGGATGACGTGATCCCAGCCGAGAGCATCGAACGCCCAATCGATGGCGGCGACCGCGCCTTCGTGCGCGAAGCCCTGCCCCATGGCGGAGGCCTTCACACCCCAGCCGACTTCATCGCCCGGCCAATTACCTTCCTTGCCGCCCGGACGCCACGGGCCGAGACGGCCGATCCACTCGCCTGTATCGCGGCGAATGACGGAGAACATGCCATAGCCGAGCAACGCCCACGAACCCGCGAGCGAAGCCATGCCGCGCCAAGCCGCATCGCGCGGCGCGAGCCCGCCGATGAAACGCATCGTCTCTTCTTCCTGCGCCATGGCTGCGAAGCCGTCGAAATCCTCGTGCTGCGGCGGACGCAGGATGAGACGCGCGGTGGTTAGGGTTGGGCCGATGGTGGTCATCGCGGATGTCCTTCTATCGCGATCCGTGTCCGTCGAGTGAATTGCTCGCCTTCAGCGCCGAACTGATTTCCATTCGCGTCCTCAAAGGCGACGACATCTGGCCAGCCGGCTCTACGAAAGCGGATAGCTGGTTCTGTCCAGCCTGCGGAGATCGCCTCTTCCCGAGTTTCTGTCCAATCCACGCCAAGACACGCTCGTGTTGATTGCACTGAATGGAAGTACGGAAAATCTCCGACTTCCTCTTCAGAAATAACGACTATCGCGTCGTCCCCGGCGGCGCCGCGCTCTACCCACAATGACGAATGGCGTGTGCCGCCTTCTCGCTGAACCTCGCTCAGCTCACGTTGAAGGCGTGAGCAGGCAAGATCGCCGCCCGCACAAGCGGAAGCGACGAGGCACAACGTGAGCGCCGAAGGCTTAGCCCACGCTGGGATCGATGCCTTTGCACGCATCCACGAGGCCTTTCACCGCGTTCACGCTGTGATCGAACATGGCGCGTTCGTTGGCGCTGAGTTCGATTTCGATGACTTTCTCGACGCCGCCCGCGCCGATGATGCACGGCACGCCGA
>CALBST010000314.1 GCA_937967425.1 uncultured Caulobacteraceae bacterium | reverse complement strand
TCCCAGCCATCCAGCGCTTTTGGCAGCGGCGTCGCCTCGAAAATCTCAGGCGCGTCGAAGCGTTCGGTTTGTTCGGCGGCTTCGCGGGCGATGCTTTCGAGGCGGTCGGTGCGGACGGTTTCAGCGATGGTGCGCTGGGTGACGACAGGGCGGATGCGGCGCACGCCAAGCTCCGTGGCTTTCTCGACGATGAGATCCGTCGCGTGGCGCTTCACCGGCGCAAACAGGAGATCGAGATCGGGTGTAGGCTTTGCTTCGCGCAGCAGCTCTTCCAGCATCACCCGCATGCCGCGCTTCTCGCGCACGGTCACGCGCGCACGCCATTCGCCGTCGCGGGCGTTAAAGGGGCGGAGGATGTCGCCGACATCGAGCCGCAGCACCGTGCCGACATGGCGCGCCTGGGCTTCATCCAGCGCGATCTCGACGCCGGCGCGCAAATCTTGATCTATCAACAGGCGCGGTTCGGGCATGGCGTGTCCTTGCTGCCGCGCCCGCGCCCGGTGTGCAAGCGTTCCCCTTGACCGGAGCCTTTCTCGGGCGCTCCATCCCGCCGCCTTTGCGGAGGGGACAATGCCGGACAAGCTGATCGTGACCGCTGGGGATGTGATCGATGTGCAACTCACCTCCGAGACCGTGGTGATCGAGGGCGCGGACAGGCGCCACGTCGAGCCGGGCCACATCACCAATCGCATGCGCCTGTTCGTGAAGCTCACTGACGGCAAAGAGCAGAAGTACGATTTCGAAGACTCGGATCTCGGCGTGCGCGAGACGCAGCGTGTCGTGATCGTGCGCGGGCAGGGCAAGGGCAAGCGCGATCGCGGGCCTTACAACATCGTGCTGTTCAATGTGTCGAGCGGCGAACGCGGCGAGTTCGAGGGCGGCTTGCGCGAGTACCTTGGGCACAGGCCGTTCTTTGGGCCGCTCTGGAAAGCGGCGGTGCTTTCTTTCGGGGTGATGCTGGTATTCTGGTTTGTCTCCAACTTCATCACGCGTGACGGCAATGGCGGTATGGGCTCCATCTGGCTGGCGGTGATGTTTGGCTTTCTCACCTATCCGGTCTTTTGGTGGCTGGCGAAGATGTGGGATCGCATCACCGAGCGGATGCGCTATCGCGCCGCGAAGAAGAAGTTCCTGGGCGAGATGCAGGCGCGGGCGAACACCTACGCGCAGCAGGCGAATGCGCCGCCCGCCGCCCCGCAAGCGGAAACGCCGCCTGAGGCGAACCCGGCCTGAGCTATGTTCTGCTGCGGGTTTTCCTTTGCCGAGGCTTTGCGAGCGGGCAATGGTAGCGGCTGGACATGAACGTGCTCGATCATCCGCTCTACACGGCGCGCCTGCGTTTGGAACCGGTGACGCCGGAGATGGCCGACGCCGCGCGTGCGGGCCAGCATGCGTTCGCGCATGTGATCGGCGCGGATGCGCCCAGTGATTGGTGCCAGGCTAGCCTCGGTCTGGTGGCGCGTTCGATCTCCCAGGTGGACCAAGCGCCCACGCGGGCGATCGCGATTCATAGGCAAGAGGGCGTCGTCATCGGCGACGTGCGTTTCGAGCCGTCGCCTCGTGCGCAGAGCGAATTTGAGATCGGCTACGGCATTGCGCGCAGCCGCCGGCGCCAGGGTTATGCGGTCGAGGCGGTAAACGCGGTGATCGATTGGCTGTTCGAAGATGCGGGCGCCGAAACCATCCTTGCAGGTTGCGATGCAGCAAACATTGCTTCCGTTCGAACTTTGCGGCGCTTGGGGTTCTGGCTCGATTCCAACCCCGGCCAGACCTTCTGGTGGGTGCTCGCACCCGACCTCCGTCCAGCGCGCCACGCTTGACGCCGCCGTCAGCGCAAGGCTTGTCTGTCGCCCAGTTTAGGGAGGCGGTGCGCGAGGGCGCGCCCCTAGGGGATTTTGTATGACCGATCAGACCGCTGGAGCGTCCGGCGAAGCGACGTTCCTTGGCCACCCGCGCGGCCTCGTCACTCTCTTCTTCACGGAGATGTGGGAGCGCTTCTCCTTCTACGGGATGCGCGCGCTGCTGGTGATCTATCTCACGCAGCACTTCCTCTTTTCACAGAACGATGCGCAAGGTCTTTACGCGGCCTACGCGGCGCTTGTGTACCTGATCCCAGTGATCGGCGGGGTGATTGCCGACCGTTTCCTCGGCGCCCGCAAGGCGGTAACGATCGGTGCGGCGCTTCTGGTGCTCGGCCATTTCGGCATGGCGTTCGAAGGCTCGGGCTCGCGGCAATATCTGGAAGCGGGCGGGCAGAGCTATCTCGTCTCGGCCGAGGGCCGCGGCGCTGGCCGTGTCGCTCACATCGATCTGCCGGAAGGCCGCGCGCAGCTGCGGTTCGACTCCACGGATCATGCTGATCTGACGGCGAACGGCCAGACGCGCCGCCTTGAGGACGGCACGTATACGCTGGTCTCCGAGGCGCCGAGCTTCGTGTATTCGCTGTGCTCGATGGTTGGCCTGCCGTGCGGCGAACCGCCGGCGACGACGCTGAACATCGAAGGCGAGGGCTCGTACCCAATTCGCAACACCGATGACGGGACGAGCGTCGATATCAACGGCACGACCTATGCGTTCTCGACCACCACCATCCGCGATGCCGTGGCGTTTAATCCGGGCGCAACCGACTCCGCGGATGACGATGTTGTTGTCCGCACGTTCGAAGACGGTTCGTATTCGGATCGCGTTGAGCAGGAGAGTCTCTACGTTCAGATCCTCTATCTCTCGCTGGCGCTCATCATCGTCGGCGTGGGCTTCCTGAAAGCCAACATCTCGACCACCGTCGGCGCGCTTTATGCCGAAGGAGATCCGCGCCGTGACGGCGGTTTCACCATCTTCTACATGGGCATCAATCTCGGCGCCTTCCTCGCGACGCTGGCGTGCGGCTATCTTGGCCAGACTTATGGCTGGAAATACGGCTTCGGGCTTGCGGGCGTGGGCATGTTGCTCGGCCTGACGCAGTACCTGTTTGGCCAGAAATACCTGCAAGGCAAGGCCGATCCGCCAAAGCCGATCGGCAAGACCACCGAAGGCGTGTTCTGGGTTCTCGGCCTCCTGGCCGTGATCCCGGCTTGGATGCTCGTGCAACAAGCTGAACTCATGGAGCATGCGCTGCCGATCGTCGTGCCGGCGCTGTTTGCGCTGGTGCTGGCTTACGCGCTCGTAGGTTTCAAAGGCGAGGAGCGCGGCAAGATGGTTGCGGCGCTCGTCCTCATCTTCTTCAGCGTCATCTTCTGGATGCTGTTCGAGCAGGCAGGCTCTTCGCTCTCACTCTATGCCGAGAACTCGACCAATCTGACGGTCGCCACCGGCGGCACGCTGGGCCACAGCATCGTCACTTACGGGCTGTTCGGCGTGGCGGCGCTTGGGGCGATCATGCTGGTCGTCACGATCGTGGCGTTCCTGCAGAAGAAGATCGACGTCGTCATGCTGATCTACGGCGTGATCTTCTTCGCCCTTCTGGGCGGAGCGGCTGGCTACATCGCCTACACGACCGGCCTCGGCGGGGAGGTTTACGAGATGACCGCCGCGCAGACGCAAAGCTTCAACGCTGGCTACATCGTCCTCCTGGCGCTGCCGTTCAGCGCGATGTGGATCTGGCTGGCCAAACGCAAGCTTGAGCCGTCAACGCCGGTGAAGTTCGCGCTCGGTCTCGTGCAGGTTGGCTTGGGTTTCTTCGTGCTGGTGTGGGGCACGCAGTTCGCTGGACCCGACTTCCGCGTGCCGCTGGTTTTCCTGGCGCTGCTCTACCTGCTGCACACGACCGGCGAACTCTTCCTCTCGCCAGTCGGTCTCTCGATGGTGACGAAGTTGTCGGCGGCGCGTGTCGTCGGCTTGATGATGGGCGTGTGGTTCTTGTCGAGCTCGCTCGCGCACATCCTCGCCGGCATCATCGCGCAGCAGACGTCGTCCGATACGATTGCGGGCGTCGTCGTGAACCCGTCGGCGCAGCTCCAGGCGTACGTTTCGGTGTTCACCGCGGTGGGCATCCTGGGCGTCGCCACGGGCGTGCTGCTGCTCTTGCTGTCACCGATCCTGAAAAAGTGGATGGGCGACGTTCGCTAGAGAAAATTTGAATAAAAACAAATACTCACCGGTCTCCCCAGGCCGGTGAGTAACTTTTTCGGATAGTTTCGCCCCGCACAGCGTCAAGGCGTTGCGCGGGGATTATTTTCCGGGTGGAGTGTGGAGACGGGCGGGAGAGAAGCCTCCCACCGGCTCTTCACCAATGAGGCGAGCTTCGCCGTAATCCGGTGCGGGTCCGGCCCACATTGATGTTTACGATTGATTCACGGTCGCGCTCCCCAGCGGCCGCGAGGAGGTGTCTATGACCAGGCCGCGCACGACCCGCTCCAAAAAGAAGCCAGCCGAGGCTTCGGGGCAGGGATTGCGCCCCGAGGTCATGGATTTGCTGCTCGGCTGGCAATCGGACCACGGCAGGCGCGAGCCCATGGGGTTTGGCGCGCCCCGGGCCGAAGCCGCCATCGAGGGTGAAGTTCCCATTACCTTCGGCGAGGACCGCCACCTGCTGACCATCGCGCCGACAGGCGCCGGTAAGGGCCGGGGCGTCATCATCCCGAACCTGCTTAGGTTCGAGGGCTCGGTGATCGTCATCGATCCGAAAGGCGAGACTTGGCACACGACCGCCCGCCGCCGGAAGGAGATGGGCCAGGAGGTCCGGCTGCTCGATCCGTTCGGCGCGGTCTCGAAGCGCACCGATGCGCTGAACCCGTTCGATCTCTTCAACCGCCCTGGCGCTTTGCTGGATGCGGATGCGGAAATGCTCGCCTCTCTCCTTGCAGGCGATGTTGGCTTCCACAAGGAGCCCTTCTGGGACAATTGGGGCCGCTCGCTGATGGCCGGCGTCATCGCCGCTGTCGCCGAGACTTCGCCGAAGGCGGAAAAGCATTTCGGCAAAGTCCGCGAAATCCTGATGAGCGACGACGCGGTCTATAATCTCGCAGCGCTGATCGAAGGTCATGAGAACCTCAACCGGCTCTCGAAGCAGAACATCAGTTCGTTCCTGCCGATCACCGAGCAAACGCGTTCGGGCATTCTCTCGACCGCGCAGAGCTATCTGAAAGTCGTGAACTCGGATTCGGCGCTGCGTTCGCTGTCGAAGTCGACGATCTCGCTCGATGCGGTGCGCCGCGGTGATCCGATGACGATCTATATCGTGATCCCGCCGGACAAACTCGAAAGCCACGGCGCGCTGCTGCGCCTGTGGGTCGGCGCGCTGATGCTGACCGTGATGGGGCGTAAGCGCCGCCCGAAGCGCTCGACGCTCTTCCTGTTGGATGAGTGCGCGCAGCTCGGCGAGTTTGGGCCGCTGCGGCAATCGATGACGCTGCTGCGTGGCTACGGCCTGCAAGTGTGGCCCTTCTTCCAGGATTTGTCGCAGCTTCAGCGGCTCTATCCGAAGGATTGGCGCACGATCTTCAACAATGCCGGCGTGTTCCAGCTCTTCGGCGTCGCCAATCATTTGATGGCGAAGGAAAGCTCGGACCTGATTGGCGACATCGACGCCGATAAGCTCCGCAGCATGACCAAAGAGCAGCAGATCATCTCGATCTCCAACCAGAAGGCGCTTTCAGCGCGTCTGCCCGACTATCTGATGGATGCGCCCTTCGCTGGTCAGTTCGATCCCAACCCGATGTTCGAGACGGACGAGACGCCGGCGAAACGCAAGCCGCGCGCGCGCTAAAGGCCGGCGCGGGGCCAATGACCAGCCTGTCGAGGGCTCGCGCATCGGTAGGTGGTTTCATCCGGCGTGCGGGCGTTCTAGTCTGCCGGCCGGAGGAGATGGTCATGGCATCGGGACAATTCGCACGCCTCGCGCTGGCGTCACTTTTCGCATTCGCGACTGGCTCTTGCGCCACGATTGACTCGACACCCGATGCGCCATCCGTTGCGCAGAGCGATCGCGCCACCGCCGCGCGCAGCCATCCGCAAATCCTTCAACAATTCGGCGGTGCGGTTGAAGGCCCGTTGGCGACTTACGTATCTGGTGTAGGCGAACGCGTTGCGACCGCCGCCGGCGTGCCAGGGCAGTGCACGTTTTCGGTGGTGAACACCGATGTCGTGAACGCGTTCGCAGTGCCCGGTTGCTATATCTACATCACGCGCGGCCTGCTCGCGATCATGAACTCGGAAGACGAGCTCGCCTCGGTGCTTGGTCACGAAGTCGGCCACGTCGTCGCCGATCATTCTGCGCGCCGCCAAAATACCGCGACCATGGCCGGGCTCGGCGCCATCCTGGCTGGCGTGCTCACCGGCTCAGGCCAGATTGCGCAAGCGGCGGGGCAAGTTGGGCAGCTCTATGCGCTGAACTATTCCCGCGATCAGGAATTCGAGTCTGACGATCTCGGCGTCCGATATCTGAATGCGACGGGCTACAATCCCTACGCCGCTGCCGACATGCTACGCGCGCTTGGCGTCAATGACGAACTCTCGGCGCGTACCTCGAACCGTCAAACCAGCGCGATCCCGGCCTGGGCGCGCACGCACCCGCTTTCCGCCGATCGCGTTACGCGCGCAACAGCCAACGCGAACGCTTCGGGCGCCTCGCGCGACAATCCGCCCGAAAACACGCGCGCCTATCTCCAGGCGGTCAACGGCATGATCTATGGCGACGATCCCGAGCAGGGCTTCGTCAACGGCCGCACCTTCTCGCACCCCGGCATGCGGATCAGTTTTGAAGCGCCGCAGGGCGCCTCGCTCACCAACACGCCGCAGGCGGTGATTGTGCGAGGGCAGAACTTGCAGTCGCAATTCTCAGGCGGCGCGCTGCAGGGCAGTCTTGAGGCGTACGCAAACAATGTGTTGCGGCAGGTGATCGGCCAGGCGCCGGCGACGCAGATCGAGCAGCCGCGGCGCAGTACGATCAACGGGCTTGAAGCCGTCTCTGTGCTGGCGCGCGCGCAAACGCAACAAGGGCAAGTGCTCGACGTTTCGGTCGTGGCGTATCGTGTGGGCGATCGCGCCTACCATTTCGTTTCGATCACCCCTCAGGGCGGCATGAACGTGATCAACCCGATGACGGCGTCGTTCCGGCAGATCTCGGCCCAAGAAGCGGCGGCGCTGCGGCCGCGCCAAATCTCGCTGGCTACCGTCGGCGCCCGCGACACGGCGCAGTCACTCGCCAACCGTATGGCGTTCGACGATTATAGGCTTGAGCGCTTCCTGGCGCTGAATGGTCTGGAGTCCGCCAGCGATCTGCGCGCCGGGCAAACGGTGAAGCTCGTCACCTACGCGCGATGATTACTCTGCCGCCAGCGCCTGGGCGCGGCCGAGATCGACGCTGACGAGTTGCGACACGCCTTGTTCTGGCATGGTGACGCCGTAGAGACGGTCCATGCGCGACATGGTTACGGGATTGTGGGTGATGACGATGAAGCGCGTCGTCGTCAGGCGTTTCATTTCTTCGAGCATGCGGCAGAAGCGATCGACGTTGGCGTCGTCGAGCGGCGCATCGACTTCGTCCAGCACGCAAAGCGGCGCCGGATTGGCGAGGAATACGGCGAAGATCAGCGCAGTGGCGGTGAGCGCCTGCTCGCCGCCAGAGAGCAGCGAGAGGTTGGTGAGGCGTTTGCCGGGCGGCTCGGCGAAGATTTCGAGGCCAGCTTCAAGCGGGTCGTCGCTTTCTGTGAGCTTGAGATTAGCGCGGCCGCCTTCGAAGAGAGTGGCGAATAGTTGCGCGAAATGTGCATCGACTTCTTCGAACGCACGCAGCAAGCGCTGACGGCCTTCGTTGTTGAGCGTGGTGATGGCGCGGCGCAGCTTGGCCACTGCCTGAGCGACGTCTTCCTTCTCGCGCGTCAGCGTGTCGATCCGTTCTTGCGCTTCGGCCAGCTCTTCTTGGGCGCGCAGGTTGACGGGGCCGGCGGCGTCGCGTTCGGCCTTCAGCCGATCGAGGCGGCGCTCGACTTCGGTGATCGGCGCCGAGCCCAGCGCGTTGTTGAGCAGGTTTCCCGCGAGATCGGCCAGCTTATCGGGCGATACGCCGGCTTGTTCCTGTGCGGCGATCGCGATGTCGGCGACGCGCGCGGCGTTAGCTTGCGCGTGTGCTTCTGCGCTAGCGCGCCGCTCCCGGGCGTCAGCGTGCGCTTGTTCGAGCGAGCGCGCGCGCTCGCCAGCCTGGCGCGCCGCGGTTTCGGCTTCCGCGACACGATCACTGGCTTCGACACGGCGCTGCTCAGCGGCGCCGGCTTCGTCCATCAGGGCTTCGAGTTTCTGCCGCGCGGTCTGCGGCGCGGCCTTGGCGGCGTCGCGGCGTTTTTCAATGTCATCGAGTTCTCGGGCGAGCGTCTTCAAGCGCGCCTCGGCGCTGTCGATACGCGCGCGCCATTGCATCGTCTCGGCGTCGACGGCTTTGCGGCGGGCGTCGCGCTGAGCTTTGTCGCGGATGATGCTCTGCGTCGCGGCGGCGGCTTCCGCAGCGGCGAGACGAGCGGCTTCAACCGCCGCACGTGCGGCGGTGATTGCTGCCTCGTCCACCTTCACCGGCGGCTCGCTGGCGGCGCCTTGGCTGGCGTTGAGGGCGGCGCGAGCTTCACCGATTTCACCGTCGAGCGCTTGGGCCTGCGCGTTTAGGTCAGCTGCGCGCTCCGCGATCCGTGCGCGCTCGGCTTCGAGGCGTTCAGCCTCGCGCGCCGCGGCGGCTTCTGCGTTCGCCAGCTTCGGCGCTTCGGCGCGCAGCGTACGCGCTTGCGTTTCGAGTTTCTGGCGCTCGGCTTTCGCGGCCTCCCACTCAACCTTGGCTTTCGCGGCGTGCGCTTCGGCGGCGGCGAGTTCTTTTCGGGCGGCAGCGAGTCGGTTCTTGTGTTCGAGGCGAACGGCGGCGGGTTGTGGCGCGTCGGCGCGGCGGACGAAACCATCCCACCGCCAGAGATCGCCCTCGCGCGAGACCAGACGCGCGCCTGGCGGCAAGTGCTTGGCGAGCGCCGGGCCATCCTTAGCATCGACGACGCCGGTGAGGGCGAGGCGCGCCCCGAGCTCAGCTGGCGCCTTCACGAAATGAGCAAGCGGCTTCGCCGCGCCAGGCAGCTGCACTTGGGGCGCAGCAGCGCCGGCCCAGCGCGCCGGCGCTTCGGCGTTCGTGGACGCATCGATGTCGTCGCCTAAGGCCGCGGCAAGCGCGCGTTCGTAACCGGGCTCGACATCGAGCGATGCCAGCACCGGCGGATACTTAGCGGCGTCCGGCGGTGCGAGCTTATCGAGCGCGCGGACCTCGGCGGTGAGTTGCTCCAGCGCCTTTTCGGCGGCGCGATGGGGTGTCCACGCTGCTTCGTCGGCGGCCTCGGCGCGCTTCAACGCGGCTTCGGCTTCGCTGAGCTCGGCGCGCAATTTAGCGCTCGCGGCATGCGCCGCTTCCGCCGTAGCTTTCGCCGCTGCTGCGCGCGCGTCGATGTCGCCGCTCGGCGGCAGCGCTTTGATCTGGGCGTCGAGCGAACGCTTACGATCCTCGAGGCGCGTAAGCCGCTCGCGCGCGCCTTCGGCGGCGTCGATCAACGCCTGCGCGCGCGCCTTGGCGGCTGCTGCGGCTGCCGCAAGGGCTTCGAGTTCGGCTTCGGCCTTAGTGCGCTTAGCGATCGCGGCGGCTTCAGCATCCTGCGCTTGCCTCAGCGCGGCTTGAGATTTGTCGCCATCGCTGGGACCGAGCGCTACTGCCTCCTCGGCTAGACGTGCGAGCGTCGCCTGCGCGTCCTGCTTCAGGGACTCAAGGCGTTCGGCTTCGTCGCGATTGCGTTGCGCATCCTGGTCGCAACGTTCGACGACGCCTTGCGCCTCGGCGAGGTCGCGCTCCAAGCCAACGCGCACGCCTTCCAGACGGCGGAGCACGGCGGCGGCGATCATCTCTTGTTCGCGCAGAGGGGCGAGAGCTTCGCGCGCATCTTCCGCCGCTCGTTCGGCGGCGCTGGCTTCGCTGGCTGCGAGCGCGACGGCGCGTTCGGCTTCGCGCAGATGCGTTTGCGCTTCGGCCTCGCGCTCGCGCGCTTCGGTCCAGCGGCGATGCAGCAGCAGCGCTTCGGTCTCACGCAGGGTTTGCGCCAGTCCGCGATAGCGTTCGGCCTGGCGCGCTTGCTTCTTCAGGCTGGCCGCCTGGCCCTCGATTTCGGCCAGAACTTCGTCGAGCCGCGTGAGGTTGGTTTCCGCCGCTTTGAGCTTCAGGTCAGCTTCGTGGCGGCGGGCGTGCAAGCCGCCGATGCCGGCGGCGTCTTCGAGAATGCGGCGCCGGTTTTGCGGCTTCGCGGCGATGAGTTCGCTGATCTGACCTTGGCGCACCAGGGCAGGCGAGTTCGCGCCGGTTGCCGCGTCGGCAAACAGAAGCTGTACGTCCTTGGCGCGTACTTCCTTGCCGTTGATCTTGTAAGTCGAGCCCAGGCCCCGGCGGATGCGGCGTGTGACTTCGAGAACGTCCTCATTGTGAAACGGCGGCGGCGCACGGTTGCGCGCTTCGGTGAGGATGAGCGTGACTTCGGCGAACTCGCGCGCGGGACGTCCGGCGCTGCCGGAGAAGATCACGTCGTCCATGTCGGTCGCGCGCATGGACTTGGCGCTGGTGGCGCCCATCACCCAGCGCACCGCTTCAAGCAGATTGGATTTGCCGCACCCGTTCGGGCCGACGACGCCGGTCAGCCCGTGTTCGATCGGCGCGCGGGCCGGATCGACAAAGCTCTTGAAGCCAAGGAGGCGCAGCTCGGTGATTTGCACGGAAAGCCGCGCCTCTCCTTATCAGCTGTTGCGCGCCGCGATGGCCGCGTCGAGCGCCGCTGACATGCCCTCGTAGGTCATGATGTTCGGGTCTTCGAGCTTCGTGCCGTTCAAGAAGAACGTGGGCGTGCCGGTGACGTTGTCACGCGTGGCGAGTTCGCCCAGGCGGTTCATGCGCGCGGCGCCTTCCGGATCGGCGATGCAAGCGAGCACTTGTTCGCGGGAGAGGCCGGCGGCGGCGCCGATCTCAACGAGTTTTGCTTCGATGCCTTGGCGCGACCCGGCTTGGAACATTGCCGGTTGTTGTTCGAACAGGACACCGAGGCGGGAGAAGTATTGCTCCGGCGTCGCGTTGTTGCAGCGGGCGAGTTGGTATTCGGCGAGCGCGATGGTCGGGATCACGCGCTGCGGATCGACCGGCGCCAGCACTTCGCGGAAGATGAAATGGATCTTGCCGGTGTCGATGTAATTGGCCTTTAGCTGACCGAAGACGTTTTCCTCGAACTCGCGGCAGTGGCTGCACATCGTGGAGCCGTACTCGATCAGGGTAACGCCCGAGTCCGGATTGCCGATGGCCATATCGTCGGGCGTCAGGCCCGAACCCGATGCGCCGCCATTGCAGCCAGCCAGGCTCAGAGCGGCTAGCGCGCCCCCGCCCAAGAGCAAATTCCGGCGTCCAATAACGAGCATGCAAAACCTCCAGATCGGCCGGGAGGCATAGAGTTTTTTCGAGGCTTAGGAAACCTCTAGCCCTGCTTCACGGCGCGCCCGAGACGCAACAGCGCCGATCTCAGGCCATCGTCACTGGCGGAGTCGAGAGTTTTCGCCAGGGCGGCCTCTTCGGCTTGGCTGAGGGGCTTTTGGAGGGGCCGGAGGTTCGACGGCTGTGTCGCCGGACGGACCGGGGCGCGGTGATCCACGCGGATGGCTTTGACCTTGGCGCCGGCGGTGCGCAGGCGCTCCAGGAGCAGCGGAGCCTGTTGTTGCAGAAAGGGCGCTAGGGCGCTGGGAACATGGATGGTCAGCGTTCCGGCCGCTAGTTTGACCGGCGTTGCGCGGGAAAAGGCCTCGCCGGCGATTTGCGGCCAGCGGCGCTTCATCTCGGCCAGGCCCAGCCCTGTATCCTTCAGCAGCGGCTTCAGGACGGCCGCCAGGGCCTTGTTGGCGCTTGGCGGCGGGGCCACGCTGGAGCGGCCGCGGCTGGCGGACAGCTTCTGCGAGGCCTCGGCCTCGGAGGGGCCGGCCTTTGGCGCGAGGACCATTTCCTCGGCCGCACGGAATCTGTCGCGCAGTGACATGGACCGTTGAGCGAATCGTAAACCCATGAACAAAGGGTAAAGACGTCCCATGCCCGCGCTTGCTCAAGAACGGACTAGGCCTGGGGATAAGGGCTCCGCTCCTCGGGATAAGTTGCGGAAATCGTTGCTAAAATGGTACGATCGCGAGGGTCGCGATCTGCCCTGGCGGCTGCGTAACGGCCGCCCCGATCCTTACCGGGTCTGGCTCTCCGAGATCATGCTCCAGCAGACGACGGTGGCCGCCGTCGCTCCTTACTTTGCGCGATTCTTGGAACGCTGGCCGACGGTCGAGGCGCTGGCTGAGGCGCCGCGGGACGATGTGCTCGGGGCCTGGGCGGGGCTTGGCTATTACTCGCGGGCGCGAAATCTCCACGCGGCCGCGAAGAGGATGGCTGCCGACGGCGTGCCCGGCGATGAGGCGGGCTGGCGCGCTTTGCCGGGAGTTGGCCCCTACACGGCGGCGGCTATTGCCGCCATTGCGTTCGATGAAGCGACCAATGTCGTCGATGGCAATGTCGAGCGCGTGGTCGCGCGACTGCGCGCTGTCGAGACGCCGCTGCCGGAGGCGAAGGCGCAGCTGCGGGCGCTGGCGGGCGAACTCGTCACGGCGGAGCGCCCGGGCGACTGGGCGCAGGCGCTGATGGACTTGGGCGCGACGGTTTGCACGCCAAGATCGCCCAAGTGCGATGTGTGCCCGTGGGTGGCGGAGTGCGCCGCGTACGCGAGCGGATATCCCGAAAGCTATCCGCGCAAATCTCCAAAGACGGAGCGCCCGCGCCGATATGGCGCGGCGTTTCGGATCGAGCGCGATGGCGCGCTCTGGCTGGTGCGCCGTCCGGACAAGGGTTTGCTCGGCGGCATGGCGGCGCTGCCGACGACGGAGTGGCGCGATAAGAAGTGGCCGCGCGCTGAGGCGCTGAAGCACGCACCTGTTGCCGGGGATTGGGAAAAGATCGGCGCGGTGGAGCACGTTTTCACACACTTCGCGCTGACGCTGGATGTATATACCGCGCA
>CALBST010000313.1 GCA_937967425.1 uncultured Caulobacteraceae bacterium | reverse complement strand
GCGCGGCGGGACGGTTCAGCGTGATGTGGCCGAGGCCGTTGGCGGCATTTGTTAGTATGTCTGACACGTCACTTCCCTCTCTTCGTCATTCCAGACGCGCGAAGCGCGATCTGGAATCCAGGGGCAACCAGCTCGTCGTGTGCCCCTGGATTCCGGGTTCATCGCTGCGCGATGCCCCGGAATGACGAGCTTTATTGCTGCGCAAGTAGCGTGGATCAAGCAGCCCATTCCAGGGGATGAGGCAAGTCATCAGCGCAATAATCGATACGGATAGCGCGCCGGTTCGCGCTTGTGCGCGAGGGCGACGAGCGGTGGAGGATAAGCGCCTTCGCGAAGAGCACGTCGCCACGTTCGGCGACGCAACTCTCGATCGGCGCGGCCTGGGCAGTAGCGTCAGCATCCGACGCTGCGATCTTGCCGCGCGCATGTGTGCCGAGCGCAAGTTGGAGGCAACCATTCTCGGCGTCGGCGGGGTCGAGGTGGACGCGCGCGAAAATCATGCGCTCCATCAACTCAATCGGCGGCTCCGCGTGCCAGATGCCGGCCTTTTTTGGTCCAGTTTGTGAAGCCTGGCGTTTCGATGCGTTCGCGCAGCGCCACGACGCGATCCTGGTGCCAGGGCAGCGTCCAGTTGCTGGATTCGGTCTTGTTGAAGGCGATGACGCGAACTGGCCGTGCGCCAGGAAGAAGTTGAGCAGCGAGCGCATCCACCTCTTCCAAGCCGTCGAGCGCAACAATGCGCTGACCTGGCCGCGCTTCAGTGGATGCTGCAGCTTCAAGCGCCGACAGACGCTCAGCAGAAAGGGCGCGCCTGAACCAGACGCGCCCTTCTTGTTCGAGCATCGCGCTCAATCGATCACCGCATCGTTGGAATGACGAAACTTGAATCGTCCGTCATGCCCTCGGGCCAGCGCGCCGTGACTGTCTTCACTTTGGTGAAGAACTTCACGCCTTCCATGCCGTGCTGGTTGGTGTCGCCGAAAGCGGAGCGCTTCCAGCCGCCGAAGGTGTGATAGGCGACCGGCACCGGGATCGGGACGTTGATGCCGACCATGCCGACGTTCACGCGGCTCGCGAACTCGCGCGCGGCGCGGCCGTTGCGGGTGAAGATGGCGACGCCATTGCCGTATTGGTGCTGGCTTGGCAGCGCGAGCGCTTCTTCGAATGTCTCGGCGCGGACGATCTGCAGCACCGGCCCGAAAATCTCTTCCTGATAGGTGCGCATGTCGGTCTTCACGCCGTCGAACAGCGTTGGGCCGAGGAAGTAGCCTTCTTCGTAGCCTTGCAGCTTGAAGCCGCGGCCGTCGCGCACGAGCTCGGCGCCCTCTTTCTGGCCGAGGGCGATGTAGCCTTCGATCTTCTGCTTGTGCTGGCTCGAAACCACCGGGCCGTATTGGGCGTCAGCGTCGGTTGAGATGCCGACCTTCAGCTTTTCGATTTCCGGCAACAGGCGCGCGCGCAGTTCATCCGCCGTCTTCTTGCCGACCGGCACGACCACGGGCAGCGCCATGCAGCGTTCGCCGGCCGAGCCGTAGGCAGCGCCAACGAGATCCTTCACCGCCTGATCCATATCGGCGTCGGGCATGATGATGCCGTGGTTCTTGGCGCCGCCCATGGCTTGCACGCGCTTATTGTTTGCTGTGCCGTGGCTGTAGATGTAGTGCGCGATGTCGGACGAGCCGACGAAGCTGATCGCCTTGATGTCCGGATGCGCGATGATCGCGTCGACGGCTTCCTTGTCGCCGTGGACGACGTTCAGAACGCCCGCCGGCGCACCGGCCTCCATCATCAGTTCGGCGAGACGGACCGGCACGCTCGGGTCCTTCTCGCTCGGCTTCAACACGAAGGTGTTGCCGCAGGCGATGGCGACGCCGAACATCCACATCGGGATCATCGCCGGGAAATTGAACGGCGTGATGCCGGCGACGACGCCGAGCGGCTGGCGCATCGAATAGACGTCGATGCCGGGGCCGGCGCCTTCGGTGTACTCGCCCTTCAAAGCGTGCGGGATGCCGCAGGCGAATTCGATGACTTCGAGGCCGCGTTGAATGTCGCCCTTTGAGTCGGCGATGACCTTGCCGTGCTCGGACGAGAGCAGATGCGCCAGCTCGTCCATGTTCTTTTCGACGAGCTGCTTGAAGGCGAACATCACGCGCGCGCGGCGCTGCGGGTTCGTTGCGCTCCACTCGGGAAGCGCCTTGAGCGCGGCTTGCACGGCGGCATCCACGTCACGCGCGGCGGAGAACGCCACTTCAGCCTGTTGCGCGCCGGTGTTTGGGTTGAAAACGCGGCCAGCGCGCCCGCCATTGGCGGACGCGCTTTTGCCGTTGATGAAATTCTGGATCGCGCGCATCGGCGAGGCCTCCCAAGGGTCGGAATTTTGCGCCGGTTATGGCGCTAAATGCGACCTTCGACAATGGCGCGCCGAAGCGTTGCGCTGCGACCCGTTATCCCCTCCGCGCCATGCCCATGATCAGGGACACGACGAACAAGACGAGGAAGAGGAAGAACAGGATTTGGGCGATGCCGGCCGACGCCGAAGCGATGCCGCCAAAGCCAAACACGGCCGCGATAATGGCCACGACGAAAAAGATAAGAGCCCAACTGAGCATGCGCGTTCTCCTGGAATGAACCTGGAATGAAAACGCGCGCGTTTCATTCCAGTTCCATTTCAGGCCGGAAACACCCAGCCGCCTTTGCCGGACCGCGCCGCGGCGTATTGGGATTCCGCAAACCGCCAGTTGGCGAGCGTGGACAAGAACGCATCGACGAAGCGCGGCCGCTCGTTCTTGTAATCGAGATAGTACGCGTGCTCCCAGAGATCGCAAACCAAAAGCGGGGTGAGCGATGCATCGGTGATCGGCGTATCGGCGTCGTGCAGATCCGTGAGCGAAACCGCTCCGTTGTTGTCGCTGACCAGCCAGAGCCAGCCCGACGCAAAGTGGCCAACGCCTTTAGCTTTCGCCTCATCATTGAAAGAACTGATGGAGCCAAAAGCCTTTTCTATCGCGCTCTTCAGATCGCCGGTGGGGCCGCCTTGTGCTTCGGGCGTAAGCGATTGCCAGAAGAAGCCGTGATTCCACGCCTGGGCGGCGTTGTTGAACAGCTTCTTGTTACCCTCGCGTACGGCCAGATGGACAACATCCTCGAGCGCCTTTGGCGCGTCCGCGCGCTCGGCCAGGATCGCGTTCATGTTCTTGATGTAGGCCGCGTGGTGCTTGCCGTGATGGGTCTCCATCGTGGTGCGCGAGATGTGCGGCTCAAGCGCGCCGGCGTCGTAGGGCAAATCGGGAAGTTTGAACGTCACGGGGAGCCTCCTTTACGCGGGCTCGTATTTCTCCCGCGCCTTCTCTGGTGATATCGGCCACAACTCGCCCTTGACACCCTGCATGATCCAATCGCCGGGCTTGGCCGCTTGCGGCCCCTCCAAAGTTTGAACGACAACGCGCCGCTTCAAGGTGAAGTAGCGAAAAATAACGTCCGTGCGCTTTCGATAGAGCCCGCCGCCGAGGGGCTCGTACATGAGTTCGAAGATGTCGCGGCGAATAACACTATGCTCACCAGGGCCATGTGCGAGCACATAGTCGCGGCCGCCGCGCGCTTGCAGCACGCCACGCTCCGTACTGATGCGGCTATCTGTTTCTGCGAGCCAGGCGCGCTTGGCGGGCGCTTCCCGCGCGCGAACTTCATGCATGCGCACGCCTTTCGGCGGTTCTTTCAGGGTCGGCAGGCGCGAGGCTGGCTTTTGACCGAACAGGACATGGACGAGGTTCATGTCACAACACCGATCTGCCGCGAACCGCGCGCACGATGAAACTGATCACCAACATCACCAAGAAAATGAGGAAGAGAACCTTGGCCATACTCGCCGCCATGCCAGCCAAGCCGAAGAAGCCAAAATAGCCCGCGATCAGCGCGAGTATGAAAAAGATCAGAGCCCAGCCAAGCAAAGTCTTCGTCTCCAAACATGTGTTTAGAGCCGCAACGCCACCACGCGTTGCGATGTTCCAACGCAGCACGGAACTCCCGTGCTCACTTCGTGTTGTTCTGCTGCGGCGGCGCAGCCGCCTCGATTTCAATGCGTTAAGGAGAACGACGATGGCACAGTTGGATACAACAATGCGCGGTAGGAAGAACGGTCACGCCCGCGGTGCGCTGAAGGCGCGCGCAAGCGACGTGCTCGATGATTTCTCCGAACTGCGCAAAGACATGAGCCGCCTGGCCGACGCCGCGAACAAAGCTGCGCGCAGTGAAGTGAAGCATGCGGGCCATCGGCTCGAGGCAATCGGCAAGGACTTGCGCGTGCGTGCGCGTGAAGGCGCAGGCTATGCGGTCGAGCAGGTGCGCGCGCACCCGGGCGCCGCGATCGGCGTGTCGCTGGGCGCTGGCCTGCTGATCGGACTTCTGCTCGCGCGCCGCTAAGCCGGCGCCTTCGGCTCCGGCGGCACCAGCGCCCACAGCATGTACGGCCGCGCCGGATCGCGGCCGATCGTGGCATTGAGCTGTCGTGCGAACGCATCGATGAGACGCGCGCCCGGACCCGGTGTCCGGGCGCGCTCCGCAGCGACAGAAGCGTCGATGGCGAAACGCGTCACGCCGTCCTCGTCCTGTTGCAGCATGAGCTTTACCTCCACCGCGCCAAGGTCCGACAGGGCGTCAAGCGCTACGGAAACCCCTTCGCCGATGAGAAACGCCAATGGCACCGCGCGATCAACGCCAGCGCGAGCACTTCCTAATTCCATAACGAGATTGATCTCTTTCGCCGAGGCGCCACGCGATTGCAGGAGTTGGCGCGCCACTTCGGCAGCGATCTCGTCGACGCGCACATCGCGTAGTTCGCCCGAAGAATAGATGCGCTGGTGAACGACGGCGAGCAGCTGAACCCGGTCGTGTGCGCGCGCCAGCCCCCAGGACTCGCTCTCGTCCGAGGCCGCGCGCGACTGAATGTTGAGCAGGCTCGCGACCATTTGCAGGTTGTTCTTGACGCGGTGGTGAACCTCGCGCAGCAGCGCGCGCTCTTCGGCCAGCGCTTCCACCAAGCGTAGTTCGCGCCCGCGCAATGTCTTGGCCATAGCCGCAAGCGTTCGGCGTAGGGAGCGGATCTCTGACGGCGCGCTCAACAGCGCCGGTGAATCGGCGACGTCCTCGCCCCGGGCATAGCCGCGCGCCGCAGCCTCTAGACTGGAAAGTGGGCGCGCGACAAACACCTCAATTGCCAACCAGCCCGCGCCAATGGCCAAGAGCCAGATAAGCAGAGGCGCCGCGATCGAAAACACAATGCCGCCTATGCGCTGCCAAAGCGGCCGCTCCGGCGCCCAAGACATCACAGCGTAGAGATCCGGCGCATACAGCGGCACGATCACGGCATCGCCGCCGCTCACCTTGATGAAGACAGGTTCTCCGCCGAAGCGGCGGGTAACCTCCTCCGCCGCTGGCAACGGCGGCGCATTGCCGTTAGGGGCGGACTCGGCAATCACACGCCCATGCGAATCGACAATCGCGGCGCGCGCATTGTCGAGCGCGTTGTTGGCGCCACGGCTACGCTCGAGCAGAGCCACGAGCTCGGTCGTCGGGATCGACGCGCCGACAAAACCGATCCTGCGGCCGCCATCACGAATCGGCTCGAGCGCCGCGAGGACCGGCAATCCCGACAGGACGCCGTGCTCTGTGTAGCCCATGGTGAAGGCGTCACGGGCGCGGGCGCGGCGGCGAATATCGGAATCTGGCACCCGTGCAGCCGTTGTAGCCGGCACGCTGCAAAACAGATAACCATCATCCGACGTCACCGAGATCGACGCAATGTAGGGATAGCGCGCGCTGATCTCGCTCAGCCAATCGCGGCAATCTCCGGCCTCGATCTGCTGCAACGACGGCGTCGTGGCCAGAACGCGAAGCATTTCACGCAGCTCGTCGATCGTGCGCCGCTCGCTTGCGATGGATTCAATCGCGCGCCGGCTCAACGTTTCCTCGTACGCGGCTTGGCGCGCGGCGGCAGCGTTAAAGCCGACTTGCATGGCGATCGCGCCCGCAGGAAGCATGGCAAGCCCAAGCAGCAAGGCGATGCGCCCACGCATTGAGCGCAGCGACAAGGCCTCCGGCCAGAACTTGAATGGACGATCCTCGAGCGTCTTCACACGCTCGCAGTATCCTCAATCCTGCGGGCTTCGCTAGGGACCGCGGATGCGTCGTCCTCGTCCAAGCCCAGCAGGTCGGCCAACTTCTTGCGGGCACGGTTGACCCGGCTCTTGATGGTGCCGACGGCACAGCCGCAGATTTGCGCCGCTTCCTCGTAGGAGCACCCTGAGGCGCCAACGAGTGTCAACACTTCACGATGATCCGGCGCGAGTTGTTGGAAGGCGACCTTGAAGTCTTCGAGGTCGACCGATCCATCCTGCTCCGGACGCGAGGACATGCGCGCGGCAAATTTGCCATCGGCATCCTCGACCTCGCGCTTTGATTTCCGCAGCTGCGAGTAATAGTGGTTGCGCAAGATGGTGAAGAGCCAAGCGCGCAAGTTGGTGCCCGGTTCGAAACGCTCGACGTTAGCAAGCGCTTTCACCAGCGTATCCTGTACGAGGTCATCGGCCAAAGCGGGGTTGTGCGCGAGGGAACGCGCGAACGCGCGCAGACTCGGCAACAGCTCGATCAGATCGGCTTTGAAGGCAGCAAGATTGCTCACGATTTCTTGCCCTCGCTGTCGTCGATGCGATTCAAAATCTCGAGGAAGCGATCCGGCACGCCTTCGCTCGTCACTTCGCCATAGGCCAAGCGTAGATTGCGCGTGATCAGGCTCTTGTTCGCCGCCGACTTGCCTTTCCGGCGGGCGGCGTCGTCTGATTTTTTGTTCAACACGGCATCCATATCGTCGTCGTCTTTCACGTCATCCATCCGCCTGCCCCGCATTGGCTGCGAAACCGCCCGCAACGGCGGCCTCAGTGTCCAAGAACGCCTTTGGGTGAGACCTGTTCCGCCGCGCCGGAACTTTTTTCAGAAAGGCGCGTTTCTTCGGTCTCGCCGCATGGGAGAATGACATGCAAAGCGTGGCTGCGGAACAGCAAAAGTCTAGCACAAACAAGGGGTTATATATGTCGCTTGCCCGGGAAATCGCGCCACACCTGCCGCTGCTGCGCCGCTACGCGCGCGCTTTGACGGGCGCCCAGGCCAGCGGAGACGCGTTCGTGGCCGCCACGCTTGAGGCGATTGTCGCCAATCCGGGGGAATTTCCCACCGATCTGGAGCCTCGCGCCGGACTCTACAAAGTCTTCCACCGCATCTGGGAGAGCGCCAACATCGAGGTGGATGGCGTGGAAGAAAGCGCAACCGCCCGCAAAGCGCAGGAGCGCTTGCGCCAGCTTGCGCCGCTGACCCGCCAAGTGCTGCTGCTCACCACGCTGGAAAACTTCACGCCGCAGGAGACGAGCGAAATTCTCGGCCGTGACACCGATGAAGTGAACGCGCTGCTGGATGAAGCGATCGAAGAGCTTGATAAGCAAACCAAGGCGCGCGTGCTCATCATTGAAGACGAAGCTGTGATCGCGATGGATCTGAGCGATCTCATCACCTCCGCCGGCCACGAAGTGTGCGCCATGGAGACAACCGCATCGGGCGCCGTCGCCGCTGCCAAGCGTGAACGTCCCGACCTCGTGCTGGCCGACATTCAGCTCGCGGACAATTCATCGGGCATCGACGCCGTGAAGGAAATTCTCGCATCCTTCAGCGTGCCGGTGATCTTCATCACCGCGTTCCCGGCGCGCTTGCTGACTGGCGAGCGTCCGGAGCCGACCTTCCTGATCACTAAGCCCTACTCGCCTGACATGGTGCGTGCGGCCGTAAGCCAGGCGTTGTTTTTCGAAAGCACGGGCAACCTCAACTAATCGCTATTGCCGGAACAGCAGCGCGCGCGCGGCGTTCTATCGTCGCGCGCCGCTCGGGGCGGCGCACTGAGATGGAGTGTTTCATGCGTAAGTTCACGTCGCCCTTTATTGCCCTGGCGTTGTTCGGCGCCACCGCTCTCGCTGCCTGCAACACGGTCGAAGGCGTCGGCGAAGACGTCCAGGCCGCCGGTCAAGCCGTTGAGCAAACCGCTCGAGAAGCCAACGACGGCAACCCGGATACGCCGTAACCAAACCCGCCCTCGTCCCGCGCATGGCGTGCGCGGGACGAAGGCGCACGGTGCGGCAATGCGGGCGCGTGACAGCGGCGCCTGCGACGTCGATAGAACGGGCATGAAAGCCCTTTTACCGCTGTTCTTGCTTGCCCTCGCCGCCGCCTGCGGCGCGCCTTCTTCAGAGCATGCCGCCAATCAGGCGCCAGCCGCAGCCGAACTCACGCTGAGCGATGCTTGGGCGGCGCCCACGCCCTCCGGCGTTGATGTGTCGGCGGGCTATCTCACAATCACCAACGGCACCGGAACGGCAGATCGTTTGCTGAGCGCAACGAGCCCGCGCGCAGAGCGGATGGAAGTGCACGAGATGGCGATGGAGGGCGCCGTTATGCAGATGCGCCCGGTCGCTCAGCTCGAAGTTCCCGCCGGTGGGAGCGTGCAACTCGCGCCTGGCGGCAGGCATCTGATGTTTTACGGCGTTGCCGAGCCATTCGCGGAAGGTCAGAGCATCCCAGTTCAGCTTGTGTTTGAGATTGCGGGCGCCGTTGATGTAACGTTGCCCGTGCGCCGCGGTGCGCCTGAAGTCCACGGGTCAGGCCACGGCGGTTAACGCTCGCTTTAGTAACTGGCGCTACACAACGTAAGCGTCCGATCAATTGAAAGCGGCCGAATGTTTCGCCGGCTTCGCGTCAAACTCACCTTCATGTATGCGGGGCTGTTTTGCCTTGCGCTGCTGCTGATCGGCGCCGTCGCCTATTTCGTAATCGCCGGCAACACACAGAAGCTGGCTGAACAACAACTCGCCAACACAGCGCGCGCCTTTGAGCGCGTCTGGGACGCCCGGCTTGAACATCTCACCGACGCTGCCGCGCGCACAGCGACCGCACCTGGTCTCGCCCAAGCGATCGACGCACGCAACGATGCGCTGATCCGGACACACCTTGCCGATCTGCGCGCCCGCTCGAATACGGACATCGCCTTCGTGGTAACGCGCGAAGGCCTCGTCATCACCGAAACCGGCGCGAGTTCTTCGGTGTCGCCGGGCATGCAAATGGCGCTGAACGATGGCGCGCCCGCGCCGGGCGTGCTGCGTGAAAACGCTGCTCTCTACCAGGCGGCAGCGGCCGCTCTCCCCGGCAACGCCGGCTGGGTCGTCACTGGCGCGCGGCTTGGCTCGCAACAAATGGACGATGTGCGCGCGCTTTCGCCGATTCCGGTGCAAGTTTCCGTCATCGCGCGCGAAGACCAGGCCTGGCGCCACGATGCGGCATTGGCCTCTTTCATCGAGGCGTCGGTGCAAGCAGGGCGCACGCAGGCGCAGAAGTTGCGAACTGGCGAAGGCAGCGTCATCGCCCTCGCCGCACCGCTTCCTTCGCTCGACGGAACGCACGCGGTGCTGCTGTTGCGCCACCCGCTCTCGAGCGCGCTCTCACCTTACGGCGCTCTGTTCAACACGCTGATCATTATTGGTCTCGCCGGCGTCGTATTGTTGATCGCGGGCACGTGGTTTCTGGCGCAGGGCATAACCCAGCCGCTCTCCACGCTTGAAGCCGCCGCGCGCAAATTGCGCGAAGGCGTTTACGAGACCGTTGTCGTCGCCACCAAGGATGAGCTTTCGCGCCTAGCTGAGAGCTTCAATGCAATGACCGCGGCCATCCGCGAACGCGAACGCCGCATCAGTCAGCTGGCCTTCCATGACGTGGAAACGCGGTTGCCGAACCGCGTGGCGCTGGAGCGCAAGCTCAGCGCGGCAGCGCGGCCGGAACGGCTCTATTTGGCGGCGATTGGCGTCGATCGTTTCACGCATGTGCGCGGCGCCATCGGCTATGCACTTGCTGGCGAGCTTGTCCGCCAGCTTGGCGGGCGACTTGCGCACATAGCGCCGAACGCTCCGATGGCGCGGCTTTCGAGTGATGTGCTTGGTGTCGCCTTCATTGCGACGAGCGAAGCGGATGCGCTAAAGCGCGCGCATGCTTTGATCGCCAATCTCGAACAATCGGTTTCGCTCGGCGAACAGATTGTTGACGTGCATGTCACAATCGGCATCGCTCAGCCCGGCGGCAAGGAAGAGACCTCCTCGGCCATGATCGAGCGCGCCTCGATCGCGCTCGATCAGACGCGCCAGCGTGGACAGAAGGCCGGCCTCTACGATGAAGCCGCGTACGGCGATCCGGCGCGCAATCTCTCGCTGATGGGCGAGATGCGCAAAGCGCTCGAGACCGGCGCCATCTATCTCGCGCATCAGCCGAAGTATAATTTCCGCACCGGTCGCATCGATAGCGCCGAGTGCTTGGTGCGTTGGCGTCATCCCAGCCGCGGCAATATCGCGCCCGACCTGTTCGTCCCGATGGCGGAGGAAACCGGCCACATTCGCGTGTTGACCGAATGGGTGCTCGAACGCGCGATCGCCGATCAAAAGGCGCTCAAGGATGCGGGCTATCCAATCAAGGTGGCGATCAACATTTCCGCGCGTTTGCTCAGTGATACCGATTTCGCCAAGCGCGCAGCGGCGCTGGCGCGCGAGGCGCCACATCCGGTGTGCTTCGAAATCACCGAGACAGCCGTCATCGACAATCCGGTTGCAGCGCTCGAAAACATCGACCTGTTCGCCTCAAGCGGCGTGCATGTGGCGATCGACGACTACGGCTCCGGTCTCTCTTCCCTGGCTTATTTGAAGCAATTGCCGGCGCACGAACTGAAGATCGACAAACTTTTCGTGCAGAACATCACATCGAGCCAGCGTGACGCGCTCCTGGTGCGCTCAACCATAGACCTAGCGCACGGCCTCGGGATGAACGTGACGGCGGAAGGCGTCGAAACGCCAGCGGCGTTCGCCCTGTTGGCCAGCATGAATTGCGATTTGGCGCAAGGGTATTTGATTTCGCGCCCCTGCTCGATCGAAGAACTGATCGCATTGCTCAGCGATGATCGGCGGTTGCAGTTTTACAAGCAGACAGCGCTCGGCGCTGCGCCGACGCTCGCCAGCGCGCCGCAGCAGCCTAAGCAGGCCTAGTCGTCGTCCAACGGCAGCTCGGTGGTGTCTTTCAGATGCTCGAGGATGATCGAGCTTTCCATGTGGGCGATCGCGGCGCAGCGCAGCAATTTCGACTGTACGATCTCTTGGAAGTGCGGGAGATCGCGCGCGACGATCTTCATCAGATAGTCGGTCTCACCTGTGGTCATGACACAAAGAGTCACCTCATTCATGCGCTCCACGAGATCACGAAACGCCTTCACATTAGCGGCGGCGTGATCGCGCAGGCGTACACGAATGATGGCGGAGCACGTCAGCCCCGCGCGCTTCGGCTCCACCACGCCGACAATGCCGCGCAGCACCTTCTCGTCCCGTAACTTGCTTAGCCGCCGCGATACCTGACTGGCGGAAACGCCCGCCAAGTCAGCCAGCTCAGCCTGCGAAACCGAGGCGTCCTTCTGGACGGCAATCAACAGGCGGCGGTCAGCGTCATCCATCGTAACTCACAAATCATGCAAAAAGCGGTGTACTCCCGCATTTTCTATGCGTCACTAGCATGTTTTTCGCTTCGATTGCAGTGAAATTGCGCGCCTGGAGGTGTATTTTCGCGTTCCATGAGCGCCAAAGCTAAGCCGGCCGTCAAATCTGCCGCCCAGCCCGATTGGAAGCGGGTCGTCGAGATCGTTCAAACCTCGCGCGCCATGGACGCGATCGAGGAACGCGAACTCGTTCCCGGCAAGAAGATTTTCTACCAGTTCAGCGCGCGCGGCCACGACATGGCGCAAGTGCTGCTGGGCTTGCACCTCACGCATCCTAAGGACGCGATGTGCGGCTATTATCGCTCGCGTCCGATCTTGCTCTCGCTCGGCGTTGCGCTCGAAGACGCGCTCGGCTCGGCGATGGGCCGCGCCGGCGGCTATAGCGACGGGCGCGATATCGGCGTCGTCTTCAACTACCCCAACAGTAACGGCGCCTCGGCGCTGCCGATGTGCGGCGGCGTCGGCGCGCAATACACACCGACCGCAGGCTACGCGCAGGCGATCGAATACGCGAAGAATGTCTTGGGCGATCGCAGTTATGACGGCGCGATCGGCGTCGTTCTCGGCGGCGACGCCTCTGTCGCGACCAACGGCTTCTGGTCGGCGCTGACCATGGCGACGACGTTAAGACTGCCGATGTTGTTCTACATCGAAGATAATGGATTCGGTATTTCCACGCCGGGCTGGTTTCAAACGCCCGGGCAAAACATCGCCCGCAATCTGGCGAGCTTCACCGGCCTCGCGATCTTCGATGGCGATGGCACGGTTCCGCCTGAGGCCGCCGAGCTGATCAACAACGCCGTCGCACACGTCCGCGGCGGCAACGGCCCAGCCCTCCTGCACCTCACCGTGCCGCGCCTGCAGGGACACTCGTTCCAAGACACGCAGGCCTACAAGACGAAGGACCAGATCGAAGCGGAGTGGGCCAACGACCCGCTGCCGAAGCTGAAGGCGCACGTCGTGCCGTCGCTCATCAGCGAAAAAGACTGGGAAGCGACCCAGCAAGCCGCAGAAGAAAGAGTACGCCGCGCCGCGCAAGTCGCCGATCAGCGGCCGGTGAGCGATCCGTCGCAAGTGACGCGCTTCGTCTTCAGCGAAGATGGCGCCTTGCAGGATGAAGGCGGCATGCTGAACGCCGGCTATACGGCGCCGCGCATGAGCGACGAGCCAAAGCCTGAAGGCGCACGCATCAACATGATCACGGCGATCCGCCGGACGCTCGATCACGAACTCGCGGTGAACCCGCGTGTGTTGGTATTCGGCGAAGACGTCGGCCCAAAAGGCGGCGTGCACGGCGTGACACTCGGCTTGCAGGAAAAGTACGGGGCGGAGCGTGTGTTCGACACTTCGCTTTCCGAAGAAGGCATCATCGGCCGCGCCGTCGGCATGGCGATTGCCGGCCTGATGCCGGTGCCGGAGATTCAGTTCCGCAAGTATGCCGACCCCGCCTGCGAACAAATCAATGATTGCGGCACGATGCGCTGGCGCACGGCCAACCGCTTCGCAGCGCCTATGGTGGTGCGGATGCCTGTCGGCTTCTTCAAGTGCGGCGACCCGTGGCATTCGCAGACGAACGAAGTGCAGTTCGTGCATAGCCCCGGCTGGCGTGTGGTTTGCCCGTCAAACGCGGAGGATGCGGTCGGCTTGCTGCGCACGGCCCTGCGCGGCAACGATCCCGTGATGTTCCTGGAGCACCGCAACATGCTCGACGCCGCGAGCGCGCGCCGCCCCTATCCGGGCGACGATTTTGCGCTGCCGTTCGGCGTCGCCAAACGCGTGCGTGAAGGCGGCGATCTGACAGTCGTCACCTGGGGCGCCATGGTCGAACGCTGCGAGGCCGCGGCCGAACAAAGCGGCGTGAGCGCCGATATCCTCGATCTGCGCACGCTTGCCCCGTGGGACAGCGCGGCCGTGCTCGCTTCGGTGCAGCGCACCCATCGCTGCTTCATCGTGCACGAGGACATCGGCACCGCCGGCTTCGGCGCGGAGATTGCGGCGGTCGTCGCCGATCAAGCCTTTCTCGATCTCGACGCTCCAGTGGCGCGCATGACGATGCCGGACATTCCGTCTCCGCACCACCCTGACTTGATGGAGTGGGCGCTTCCGTCGGTCGAACGCATCGCGGCGAAGATGCAAGAGCTGGTGAAGTTCTGATGGCGGACACCGCAAACATCGTCATGCCGATGGAGCAGGAAGGCTCGAAGTCGGTCGTGCGCGCGTGGTTGAAGAAGATCGGTGAACCGGTGAAGCGCGACGAGCCGATCGTTGAGCTTGAGACGGATAAGGTCGCCGTGGAGGTGCCTTCACCTGCGGACGGCGTGCTGACTTCCATTGCACTCAATGAGGGCGATGAGGCCGCGCCCGGCGCGACCTTGGGCGTTCTCGCGATCGGCGCCATTACCTCGACCGCGGCGCCAAAAGCTTCGGCGCCGACGAAGGCTCAGGCCGCCGCCACCTCTCCCACCTCAACCAACGGCGCCGAAACACGGCTTTCGCCACTGGTGAAGCGCCTCCTCGCCGAGCATGGCCTTTCACCATCTGACGTCAGCGGCACCGGCCGAGACGGGCGCATCACGCATCAGGACGTTGAGAGCGTGATTGCACGCGGCAAGCCTAAGCCTGACGCGAAGAGCAATGCCCCCTCGGCGCCTCTCAAAGGCGGGCGCATCCCGCATGACGTCATGCGCCGTGCGATTGCCGAGCACATGTCGCGCTCGGTGGCGATCGCACCGCACGTCACCGCCGTGTTCGAGGCGGATTTCTCCGCCATCATCGCGCACCGCAATAAGCATAAGGACGCTTACGCGAAGGCCGGCGCGCCGCTCACCTTCTCCGCCTACATCGTCCGCGCCGCGGCGGAGGCGATGAAGGTTTCGCCGAACGTCAACGCCCGCTGGCATGACGATTTCCTCGAAGTGTTCGAAGACGTACATATCGGCATGGGTGTGGCGTTGGGTGACAAAGGGCTGATCGTCCCGGTTATCCATCGTGCGCAGGCGCTGACGCTGAAGCAAACGGCCGCCCAGCTCGGCGATCTCACTGAACGCGCGCGTAAGAATCAGCTCAAGCCCGCAGACGTCCAGGGCGGCACCTTCACGATCTCAAATCACGGTGTCTCAGGTTCACTTGTCGCCACGCCGATCATTATCAACCAGCCGCAATCCGCGATCCTGGGCGTCGGCAAGCTCGAGAAACGCGTTGTCGTGCGCGAGGTCGGCGGCGCCGACGCGATGGTGATTAAACCGATGGCGTATGTCTCGCTTACGATCGATCACCGCGTGCTCGATGGACACCAAACCAATGCCTGGCTCACGCGTTTCGTCGAAGTGCTCGAAACCTGGCCCCTGGAAGACTGAGGACGCAATGATCGAAACGCTTGCGCTGAAGGCGCCGGACCCGCTTCTGAAGATCATAAAAATGTTCCGCGAGGATCCGCGGACGGACAAGATCGATCTCGGCGTCGGCGTTTACAAAGATGCCAGCGGCAACACGCCGGTGATGAAGGCCGTTAAGGACGCCGAAGCGCTGCTGCTCGCAACGCAGAAGACGAAGACGTATGTCGGCCAACAAGGCGACGTCGACTTCCTGAAACTCGTCGGCCAATTGGCGTTTGGCGAAATGTCGCGCGCGTTCGTTTCGATTCAAGCTGTCGGCGGCACCGGTGCGTTGCGACTCGGCTGCGACTTGCTGCGCGAAAGCGGCGCCAAGCGCGTGCTGCTGCCGGCGCCGTGCTGGCCGAACCATCCCTCCATCGTACGCGCGGCGCGGCTTGAGCCGGTCGACGTTCCGTTCTTCAGCGTCGCTGAGCAGCGCATCGATATGGATGGTCTGATCGCCGGCTTTACACGGGCCGAGCGCGGCGACGCTGTGATCCTACAAGCATGTTGCCACAACCCGCTCGGCGCCGACTTTTCAATGGAGCAATGGAAACAACTCGCTGAAGCGATCAACACGCGCGGGATAATTCCATTCATTGATCTTGCTTACCAAGGCTTCGGGGACGGCATTGATGAAGATGTGGCCGGCGCACAAGCGCTTCTGGCGCAAGTGCCCGAGGCTGTGATCGCGGTCTCCGAAGCGAAGTCGTTCGGGATCTATCGCGAGCGAGTCGGCGCGCTGTTCGTGAAGGCCGCCGAGAAATCACGCCCGGCGGTGATGAGCAATCTCGCCGCAATCGCGCGCGCGAATTATTCGATGCCACCGGATCACGGCGCAGCGATCGTACGCGAAGTGCTGAGCGATGAGGCGTTGCGCGCGTCCTGGCGACAGGAGCTCGATGAGATTCGCGGCCACATCAAACGGACACGCGCGCAACTGGCTGCGGCGCGCGTCAACTCAATCCCGATGCACCTGATTGCCGATCAGAAGGGCATGTTCTCGACGCTGCCGCTCAACGACGCGCAAGTGACCACGCTGCGTGAAGTGCACGGCATCTACATGACGGATGCCGCACGCATCAACGTCGCCGGCCTTCGCGAAGCGGATATTCCGCGCTTCGTGGAGGCTCTAAAGGCCGTCGCCTAGGCCGCGTTCATCGTCAAGAGATCGTAAGCCGCGACGGTTTCGCCATCACGGTTGGTGACGACGACGTCCCACCGCACTTCGCCTTGATCGGGCTTGCGCAGCGTCTTGTCCTTCACGGTAAGCGCCACCTGCACCGCGTCGCCGGGCTTCACCGGCTTCACGAAGCGCAGATTGTCGAGGCCGTAGTTGGCAAGCACGGGACCCGGGTCGGGATCGACGAACAGACCTGCGGCGAAAGCGAGAATGAGATAGCCGTGCGCGACGCGGCCGCCGAAGAGCGGGTTCGCTTTCGCGGCTTCCTCGTCCATGTGCGCGTAGAAGGTATCACCGGTGAAGTGCGCGAAGTGTTCGATGTCATCGAGCGTGATTTCGCGCGACTTGGTTTTGAGCTGATAGCCGATCGGCAGATCGTGGAATTTGCGGCGGAACGGATGCTGCTCGGCGTTCTCCGTCGGCATGCCAGCGATATAGCGCTTCACGATCGCGCTAAGCACGCGCGGATGCCCCTGTAGCGCGGTGCGTTGCATGTAGTGCGTGACGCCGCGAATGCCGCCCATCTCCTCGCCCCCACCGGCGCGGCCGGGGCCACCGTGAATCATGTGCGGCATCGGCGAGCCGTGGCCGGTGCTTTCCTTGGCGCTATCGCGATCGATGAACGCGATGCGGCCGTGAAACGCGCCGGCGCCCAACACAAGCTCGCGCGCGAAGTCAGTGTCGTAGGTGAACGCGCTCATGACGAGCGAACCTTTGCCGCGATTAGCGAGCGCGATGGCGTCAGCGGCGTCCTTGTAGGGCATAAGCGTCGACACCGGACCGAACGCCTCGACATCGTGGACAGCCTGCGCTTGCCATGGGTTTTCGCAACGGAGCAGCACGGGCGACATGAACGCGCCCTTCTCGTTGACCAGCGAAGCGCCGGGGTCGCCATAGACGATCTTCGCGTCACCACTGATTTCGGCAATCTTCTCGCGCACGTCATTGCGCTGACTGGCGCTGACGAGCGCGCCCATGCGCGTCGCCTCATCGCGCGGATCGCCGATGGTTGTTTTCTCCAGACGCGCCGCAATTGCGGCTTGCACTGCGTCGAGCAATGCCGCCGGCGCCAGCGCGCGGCGAATGGCGGTGCATTTCTGCCCAGCCTTCACCGTCATTTCCTTCGCGACCTCTTTGACGAAGAGATCGAACTCAGGCGAATCCGCCAGCGCATCCGGGCCGAGAACCGACGCATTGAGCGAATCCTGTTCCGCTACGAAGCGCACGCCTTCGCGGACGATAACAGGGTGCGCCTTCAGCTTCGTGGCGGTCGCCGCCGAGCCCGTGAAGGAGACGACATCCTGTGTCGTCAGATGCTCGAACAGATCCCCGGTTGAGCCAACAATCAGCTGCAGCGCGCCATTCGGAAGCACATTGGCCTCCAACATCACGCGCACGGCGGCCTCGGTGAGATAGCTCGTCGCGCTCGCGGGCTTCACGATCGCGGGCACGCCCGCGAGGAAGGTTGGCGCGAGCTTCTCGAGCATGCCCCAGACGGGGAAGTTGAACGCGTTGATGTGAACGGCGACGCCCTGCAGCGATGTGAACACGTGCAAGCCCTGGAAAGTGCCATTGCGCGAAAGCGCCTCGACGTTGCCGTCGATCAGAATGCGCTCGTTCGGCAACTCGCGGCGGCCCTTGCCTTGATAGACCGCGAACGTGCCAATGCCGCCATCGATATCGATCCAGCTATCGGCCTTCGTGGCGCCAGTATTGTAGCTGAGTTCGTAGAGCCCGTCCTTCTTGGCCGTCAGTGCTTCGGCGAGCGCTTTGAGCATCAGCGCGCGCTGATGGAACGTGAGCGCGCGGAGCGCCGGCCCGCCCACTTCGCGCGCATGCTTCAGCATCGCCGCGAAATCGAGCCCCTGCGACGAAGTCAGCGCAACAACCTCGCCATCGATGGCGGAACGCAGCTCTGCAAGCCCGCCGGCGCCGGCCACCCATTTGCCTTCGGCATAGTTCTGCAAGATAACTGGCTTCATCGTTTGCTCCGGCGTTCGTCATAAGGAGCGCGTCGCTCCGCGACGCATGCGCGGCGGAGCCGCGCGCTCCAACTTGCTAGCTTCCCGAAAATTTCGGCTGACGCTTTTCCATGAACGCAGCGACGCCTTCTTTGTAGTCGCTCGTGCGGCCGAGGGCGCCTTGCGCGTCACGCTCGACATCGAGTTGATCGCTCAGCGTGCGCGTGGCGCTTTCGCGGATGAGCTTCTTAGTCGTCGCCAAACCCTTTGTCGGCGCCGAAGCGAATCTGGCGGCGAGCGCGTCTGCTTCTTCGCGCAGCTTATCGTCATCGACGCATTTCCAGATCACGCCCCAAGCTTCGGCGCGCTCGGCGGTGAGTGGCTCGCCGGTGAGCGCTAAGCCCATGGCGCGGGCCTGGCCCGCGAGGCGCGGCAATGTCCAGGTGCCGCCGCTATCGGGAACGAGGCCGATATTGGCGAAGCTTTGGATGAACTTGGCGCTCTTGGCGGCGATCACGATATCGCACGCCAGCGCAATGTTGGCGCCCGCGCCGGCGGCGACACCGTTCACGGCGCAGATCACTGGCATTTCGAGCGTCGCGAGCCGGCGGATCAGCGGATTGTAGCGCTTCTCGAGCGACTCCCCGAGATCAACGCCGTCTCCACCCGGCGCGACAGCCCGATCGGAAAGATCCTGCCCCGCGCAAAACCCTCGCCCAGCGCCCGTAAGCACCAGCACGCGCGCATCACTTTTCGCTACTGCTTCGAGCCCGCGCGAAACTTCGTCGTGCATCTGCACCGTGAAGCTATTCAAGCGATCGGGACGATTGAGCGTCAGGCGCGCAGCGCCGTTTGCGATCTCCAGCTGAATGGTCTCAAAGTCCATCTCTCGCCTCCTCGCGCGTTGGCGTGGCGTATGATAGAACGCCTGGTCGGTCAATTCACGAGAGACGCATGAACCAAGCGGACAATCTCGCGCGGCGCATCGCTGAAACCCTACTTCAACGCGAAGGCACGGGGCCGGCATGGGGCATTGCAATCGATGACGCGCGCGAAGGCTACGCACGCATCCGCATGAAGCTGCGCGATGACATGCTGAACGGCCATCGCATCGGCCACGGCGGCATGATCTTCGCGCTCGCCGACACCGCATTCGCCTACGCCTGCAACTCGCGCAACGAAAACACTGTGGCGCAGAACGCCAGCATCTCGTTCCTCGCGCCGGCGCAGCTGGGTGATGTTTTGATCGCGGAAGCTCGCGAGGCCTCGCGATCCGGCCGCAGCGGCGTCTATCAAGTGAGCGTCCGCACTGCCGACGACCGCGTCATCGCTGAATTTACCGGGCTTTCGCGGACGATAGGCGGAGCCGTAATTGATTGACCGATCGGTCAGCGAATGCTATGGTAGACAAGTTCCAGAGGTGCGCCCGTGTACACGACCGATATGAGCGGCAAAAAGAAAGCCGAAGCCGTTACCGAAGATCCTGCGCTGATAGCCGCGTTCGAAGCCCGCGTCGCCAATGACGAGTTCATCGAGCCGAAGGATTGGATGCCGGAGGCGTATCGCAAGACGCTGGTGCGGCAGATGTCGCAACACGCGCATAGCGAGATCGTCGGCATGTTGCCGGAAGGCAATTGGATCTCGCGCGCGCCGAACCTGCGGCGCAAGGCGATCCTGCTGGCGAAGGTGCAGGATGAAGGCGGGCACGGTCTATATCTTTATGCCGCGGCTGAAACGCTCGGTACTTCGCGCGATGAGATGACGGAAGCACTGCTCAGCGGCAAAGCCAAGTATTCCACCATCTTCAACTACCCGACCCTCACCTGGGCCGACATCGGCGCCATCGGCTGGCTGGTCGATGGCGCGGCGATCATGAACCAAGTGCCATTGCAGCGCACGTCGTACGGCCCCTATGCGCGGGCGATGGTGCGCATCTGCAAGGAAGAAAGCTTCCACCAGCGTCAGGGCTACGAGATCATGATGCATCTCGCCGCCGGCACGCCGGAACAGAAGCGGATGGCGCAAGATGCGCTGAACCGCTGGTGGTGGCCGTCGCTGATGATGTTCGGCCCGCCGGACGATAAGTCACCCAACACCGCGCAGAGCATGCGCTGGCGGATCAAGCGCGATACCAATGACGAGCTACGGCAAAAGTTCGTCGATATCACTGTGCCGCAAGCGGAAGCGATCGGGCTGAAGGTGCCGGACCCGGCGCTGAAGTGGAACGAGGAGCGCGGCGCCTACGATTTCGGCGAGGTAGACTGGGAAGAGTTCGCGGCTGTCGTGCGCGGCGAAGGCCCGGTCGCGAAGGAGCGCCTGCAAGCGCGCCAGAAAGCTTGGGACGAAGGCGCCTGGGTGCGCGAAGCGGCGCGCGTGCATGCCGAAAAGCGCGCCGCAGCAAAGCTGGCGGCGGAGTAACGCCATGAGCGATCCGAGCAAGGAATGGCCGCTGTGGGAAGTGTTCGTGCGCGGCAAGGGCGGGCTTTCACACCGCCATGTCGGCAGCGTGCACGCGGTCGACGCCAAGATGGCGCTTGAGCACGCACGCGACACCTACACGCGGCGCATGGAAGGCGTGAGCCTATGGGTGCTTCCTTCCGCGCAAATCGTGGCCTCCGATCCGGGCGATGCGGGGCCGCTGTTCGAGCCGGCGGAAGATAAGGTCTATCGCCACCCCACTTTCTACAAAATTCCAGACGGCATCACGCACATCTAATGGACGCGGTCGCGACATA
>CALBST010000312.1 GCA_937967425.1 uncultured Caulobacteraceae bacterium | reverse complement strand
CGCGATCCAGCCGCATATCCAGCCCAAGCCGCGCGCCGTAAAGCGCAGCCGCGCGCTCGGTGTCCGACGTGCGGACGACGACATGATCCAACCCGAGCACGCTGGTGTCTGTCGCCATCCGCTCGGCGCGCTCCATGAAGAACAGTCTCGCACCGTTCGTGCGTTCAGTGCTGGCACGAAAGCTCTGCGCCTCATCCCGGCGCACAATGTCTTCTGGCTCCAAACCAACGCGCTGAAAGCGTGTGTGCAGGCGCTCGATACTAGACGTTGCGAAAACCAGACTCTTGAGTCCCTCGCCGCCGTCATCGAGCGCCGCCTGTAAACGTGTAGCGCCCGGCCCAGCCGGCGCCATCAACTCAACCGTCAGATTGCTGGTGACAACAAGCGCGTTCGCCACGTCATCTCGCGTTACGACCGGCCTCGCCTTAGCGCCGAGCAAAGTCTCATAGGCCGCCACGCCTGCCGCGATGTCGCGCGTGGCGATCACGACATGGTCAAGGCCGGTGATCAATCGCAGCCGTCCCTGCGGCCCTGAAAAATCACGCGCTCAGGCCCATCGCCAACGACCGCAATGCGCAGACGTTCGCCGTGCGAGTCGATGAACACCCGTCCGCCTTCGAGCGAGCCGCCTTCGCCGCGCGCCACCCGCCAGCATCTGGTCGCCGCGCCATCGGCGCCGAGTTCGCACAACGAATGGCCCTGATCGGATGGCTCCAGCGTGTAGCGCGTGGAAATCGGCGAACCGACTTGGCGATAAACCAGCCGCGAGCCAGCCAGAACCTCCGGCCGGGTGCGGTCCGGCAGCCAGCGCATGGTGGTGGCGCCGACATCGCGGTTGATCCAGCAACCGCGCAATTGCTCCTCCGGCGACCTGTCGGAGGGCGAGGTGGCGCAGGCGGCGACAAACAGCAGAGAGGCGGCGGCTCGTCTCATGTGGCGGGCAAGTCCCCCGTTCCTTCCAGCTCGATCGGCCCGGTCATAAGAACCCGGTCATCGCCCGCGCGCCATTCAATCTCAAGTGAACCGCCGTCCACGAGCACTTCCACCTGCCGGCCGGTGCGGCCCTGGCGATGCGCCGCCACCACCGCCGCGCAGGCGCCGGTGCCGCACGCTTTGGTCAACCCCGTGCCGCGCTCCCACGTCCGCAGACGGATTTGGTTTGGCGTGCGGACTTCGGCGAAACCGACATTCACACGCTGCGGGAACAGTGGGTCATGCTCCACCTTCGGTCCGAGGCTTTCGATCGGGACCGCCCGCACATCATTGACGAAGAATACGACATGCGGATTGCCCATGCTCACCGCGCCGGGCTCGCCCAACCCGCCCGCTTCGAAGTCGAGCCGCGTTGTGTCCATGGCGCGCGAGAGGGGAATCTCCTCCCAGCGCAAGAGCGGCGAACCCATGTCGACGGTGATCTGCTTTTCACCGCGGCGTTCCGCATAGAGCATGCCCGCCGGCGTTTCGATCCTGCGTGACGCGGCGCCGCCTTCTTCCATCAGCAGCCACGCCACACAGCGCGTGGCGTTCCCGCACGCCTCCACCTCGCCGCCATTGGCGTTCCAGATGCGCATATAGGCATCGCCGCGAATCGAACGTTCGACCGCAATCACCTGATCGCAGCCGAGGCCGGTCTCGCGGTCGGCGATCGCTTGCGCCTGCGCCTGTGATAGCGGCAGCGAGCCGCGCGACCGCGCGTCGATTATGACGAAGTCGTTGCCGCAGCCGTTCATCTTGAAATAGCGCATCAGCGGCAATGTAAGGGGTTTCGCGGTTCCGCGCCATGGCGCCCCAGCCGTCGTGAAGGCCTTTCCCGACCGGACGCAATCTGCTTGGGTGGCGCCAAATCGGGGATTGAGGGACCAATCATGCGTATCATCGCTCTCGCCGCCATCGCGCTTTCGGCGCTTGCCATCACGGCCTGCTCCAGCACATCGACCACATCCGCCGCCAACACGGAGACATCCATAGCCATGACCGGTGAAGACCCTTACCTCTGGCTGGAAGAGGTTGAAGGTGAACGCGCGCTGGCTTGGGTGCGAGAGCAAAACGCGCGCTCGCTACCGACGCTTGAGAACGATCCGCGCTATCCGCAATTGCTGGCGGACGCCACCGCACTCGCGACGAGCCGCGATCGTCTGCCGCTCGGCGGCATTTTCGAAGGTTACTATTATAATTTTTGGCAGGACGAGAACCACGTGCGCGGCATCTATCGCCGCGCACGGCTCGACGCTTTTGCACGCGACGGCAACCCGCAATGGGAAACCGTGCTCGACATCGACGCCATCGCCGCCGCCGAAAACGCCAATTGGGTGTTCAAGGGCATCGACTGTTTGGAAGGCACGACGCTCTGCCTCGTCTCGCTCTCCGATGGCGGCAAGGACGCAACCACATATCGCGAGTACGATCTCGCGACGCGCAGCTTCGTGCCCAACGGCTTCGTCGTGCCGGAAGCGAAGTCAGGCGTGACATGGCTTGATCGCAACAATCTGCTCGTCGCCACCGATTGGGGCCAGGAAAACGGTTCCAGCACGATGACTGAAAGCGGCTACCCGTTCGTGGTGAAGCGCTGGACGCGCGGCACGCCGCTCGCCTCCGCCACCGAGTTGATGCGCGGCCAGCCCACCGATGTCGGCGTCTTCGGCGGCGTCTTGCAGGATACCGACGGCCGCCGCGTACCGATCGCGGTTGAAGCCGACACGTTCTTTGAGTCCACCAATTATCGCCTCGACGGCGCAACGCCTCAGCGCATCAATCTGCCGGCCAAATCTTCAATCCAAGGCCTCTATCAAGGCTATCTGATCGCGACGCTGCAAGAAGCATGGCGCGGCCATCCGCAAGGCGCGCTGATTGCGTATCCGCTGAGCGAAACCGGCAGCGAAAATCCGAACATCACCGTTCTGTTCGCGCCGAACGCGCGCCAATCGATTGAGGGCGTTTCGATCACGCGCGACGCCATCATCGTCGCCGGCTACGAGAACGTGCGCGGCCGCCTGCTGCGTATTGCCCGCAACGGCAATGCCTGGGCCACGACGACGATCGCGCTGCCGGAAAATGGCTCCGTGACAATGGCGGGTTCTTCGCCGACGGAAAGCCGGGCGTTCGCCGTGTTCGAGGATTTCCTCACCCCGGACACCGTCTACGCGCTCGACAACCGCGCCACCACGGCGCGCGCGCTTCGATCACTGCCGGCGCAATTCGACTCTTCGCCCTACATCTCGGAGCAATTCGAAGCGGTGAGCGCCGATGGCACGCGCGTGCCGTATTTCGTGCTGCGCCGCCGCGACGTCGCGTTCAACGGCGAGAACCCAACGCTGCTCTACGCTTATGGCGGCTTCCAGGTCTCGATGACGCCGGCCTATTCGCCCAATGTCGGCAAGCTTTGGCTTGATCGCGGCGGCGTCTATGTGCTGGCCAACATCCGCGGCGGCGGCGAATTCGGCCCCGCTTGGCACCAAGCGGGCCTGCGCACCAACCGCCAAGTCATCTATGACGATTTCTACGCGGTCGAACGCGATCTCGTTGAGCGCCGCATCACCAGCCCGCGCCGCCTCGGCATCATGGGCGGCTCCAACGGCGGCTTGTTGATGGGCGTGATGCTCAATCAGCATCCGGAGATGATCAACGCCGCCGTCGTGCAAGTGCCGCTCTTGGACATGCTGCGCTACGACCAGCTGCTCGCCGGCGCGTCATGGGTCGATGAATACGGCTCGCCGTCGAACGCGGAAGAACGCGCCTTCCTCGAAACCATCACGCCGTATCAGAACCTGCGCCGCCGCGATGATTTCCCGGTGCCGTTCGTCGTCACGTCAACGAAAGACGACCGCGTCCATCCCGGCCACGCCCGAAAATACGTCGCGCGCTTGCAGGAACTCGGCATGCCGGTGCTCTATTACGAGAACGTCGACGGCGGCCACGCCGCCGCCGCCAACCTCAACGAAGCCGCCCGCCGCCGCGCGCTCGAGTACACGTATTTGATGCAGCGTCTGATGGACTAACGCCCACCGATTCCCCCTCTCCCTCGCGGAGAGGGGGTTAGGGGGGCGAGGGGCGTTAAGCGGTCCGACTCTGAGGGATACGCGCACTCCGCGCGTTCAATCCAGAGCATACACACCGCCATGTGCAAGTTGGCGCGCAGCGCTCCGCCCCGCATTTCTTCAAATGCATCAACGATCAAGCGCCAATGCGGGCCGGAGGCCCGCACTCCAACTTTGTTGGATACGCGCAAAACTTATCCTACAGCTCAACAACGGCCGTAAACTTGCCGCGCCTTGAAGCATCTGCCGCCCCTCCTGACTGAAACCCGCATCGAAGCGTTCACCGCTTCGGCGCTGCGTTTTGTTTGCTGGCTGTTCGGCCTTATCGCCCGCCACGGCTTCAGCGGCCAGAGCCGCAAACTGCGCGACGTGTTGCGCATCGCCGAGCGCGCCGTGGAAAGCACGCTCTTCCTACACGCCGTCGCCCGCTTCGGCCCGCTTCCAAAGAGACAGCCGCCGCGCCCTGCATCGGCGCCACGCGGCTTTCGCGTCGCGCACTCACGCGGCCAGCTTTTCTACAAACGCGCCAACATCCGCGTCCGCAAAGCGCACATCATCGATCGCGTCTTCGCGCTGCTCGACGCACTCCAAAATCCCGAACGCGCCATCGCCTATTTCCTGAAGCGCATACGCAGAGGCTTGCGCGCGCGAAGGCTCGTCATCGCCGCGCCTGTCGCGGAATCGATCCTCTCGGCGATCACGTCGTCTCCCCAACCCGCGCTCGATACCTCATAGCCGCGCTCCATCCCTCTTGGACCGCCGGCGTCTCGACGGCGAGCTATTGGGCTTCCCGCCACTATTGCCGGCGAGGGCGCCGACGCTTCGCCGATAACGTCCTGAACGCCAACATTGAAATTCGCCGCCCGGGCCCAAGCCCGGACGCGGCCCCTTGCCCGCTGTCGCCCACGCCTTGATTTTGCGCTGCTGCCCGGAGACAAGCGCGGGAGAGGGTAGCTCCATGAACGTTCTGCGCGCAGTCATAGGCATACTGGGTCTGGCCCTGCTGGGTCTGGTGATCTGGGCTGCTTTCGCCATGCAGGATTTGCACGGCTCGTTCCTCGATCAGTTCGGCGTCGTCTCAACCCTGCCGTGGGGCATTGTGAGCTTGGTCGATCTCTATGTCGGCTTCGTCTTTTTCAGCGTCATCGTCTTCTTGACCGAGCGCTCTTGGGTAGTCGCAGCACTCTGGGCCGTGCCGATTTTTGTATTGGGACACATCTGGTCAGCGGTCTGGCTGGTCATTCGCCTGCCGCATCTGGCGAAGCAATTGTCAAAGCCGGACTGGCCGACCTCTTAGAACAACTCGCGCAGCACGCCCGCCAACATGCGCGCCTCATCCTCGCGCTGACCGCCCTCGCGCCACGCAACCCCGATCGATCGCCCGACAAGCGGCTCCGCAAACTGCCGCACCGCGACATGCGCGCCGACTGCCGCGCCGGCTTCGGCCGCTATTTTCGGAAGCAGAGTCACGCCCAACCCCCCGCCCACCATCTGCACCAAAGTATGCAAGCTCGTAGCGCCGACATCGGTTGAACGTTTCCCGCTCGGCAACCGGCACGCCGCGAGTGCGTGATCGCGCAGGCAGTGACCATCTTCGAGCAACAGCACTTCCTCGCCCTTCAGATGCTCTGGCGAAAGGTCGTTGCGCTTCGCGAGCGGATGGTCCTCTGGGCAGAGAAACAAGAACTCATCTTCCGCGATCGGCGCGGTCGCAATGCCGTGCGCCTCATAGGGAAGCGCGATCAGCGCAGCGTCGACAGTGCGCGCGCGCAACGCTTCGACAAGACGTCCCGTCAAATCCTCACGCAGCTGCAGCCGCAGCTTCGGAAACTTCTTTTTCAGAAGCGGCAACACGCGCGGCAGCAGAAACGGTGCGATGGTTGGAATGGCGCCCAAGCGGAACACGCCGGAGAAGGGCTCTCCCGCCGCCTGTACGGCGCGAACGAGATCTTCCACCTCAGCCAGCGCACGCGCCGCGCGCTCCGCTGCTTCCTCGCCGGCCGGCGTCAGCACCGCCCCCAGCCGGCCGCGCTCGACCAGCATCTGCCCAAGCGCCGTCTCCAAATCCTTGATCCCGGCCGAGAGCGTCGGCTGCGTGACCCCGACCGCCTCCGCCGCCGCGACAAAGCTCCCCTCCGCCCGCAGCGCAGTGAGGAACTGCAACTGCCGCAAAGTCGGCATCGAGGAGGCAGGCAGCCGCTCATCCATAGACACACCCTATTCTTACGCGCACGCACATAGGGATAACGCGAAAGGTCGCAAGGCGGAACGCTCAAGCACGGCGGGCGTTTCTCAGGCAAGCCCCGCGCGCCGAGACCCTCCCCCGCATAAGGCGCGTTCCTCTGCCCCTCCTGAGAGGGGAGAGGGCGGGGCGAGCTTCTTCAGCAGATCAAGCCGCGGCGCGCGCACTCATGACAGGCGCGAGCTTCAACGGCACACGCACAACGAATGTAGAACCGGCGCCGACTTCACTGGTGACGCGAACGTCACCGCCGAGTGTCGTCGCCATACGCTGCACGATGGAGAGGCCGAGGCCCATGCCGCCCTTCTCCCGCGTCGCGGTGCTGTCGAGCTGGGTAAAGGCCTTGAACAATTTCGGCATGTCGTCCGCCGCAATCCCGATGCCCGTGTCGGACACCGAGATCACCAGCATCTCGTGTTCAAGCTGCTCATGATCAGCGGTCACCGCGATCAGGCCCTTCGAGGTGAACTTCACAGCGTTGGACAGCAGCGCCGACAAGCAGACGGCAAGCTTGCCGCCGTCCGTATAGGCGCGCTCAGCCTCGGGCGCGACGCGCATCGAAATCCGGTTACCGGCTTCGCGCGCATCGTCTTGAACGGCGTGAATCGCTTCTTCGATAAGTTTGCGCACATCGACGTCGCGCGGCTGCAGGCCATCGACGCCAGCATCCATGCTCGAGAGGTTCAAGATCTGATCGATCAGGCCAAGCAGATGCCGCGCCGACGCGCTGATGCGCCCGGCGTCATCCGAGAGCTCCTTTCGCCCCTCGGCGTCCAGATCCTCTTGGATGATCTCAGCGTAACCGATCACGGCATTGAGCGGCGTGCGCAATTCGTGCGTCATCACCGCCAAAAACTCGGATTTGGCGCGGTTTGCTTCTTCCGCCTCGGCACGCTTCACTTCGGCTTCGAGTTGACGGTCCTTCGCCGCCTGGTGCGCCGCCTTCCAGCCCGCGACCATCTTGCCGTTGTTGAGCGCCGAGCGCGTCACATAGGCCAGAAAGCCAACAACACCACACCCTACGCCGATGGCGGCTTGGCCTGCATTGAGGGCCACCGCGTCGAATGGGATCAGCGGCATCGCCATCAGCGCGACCGTCGGCGGAATGGCGGTGAGATACATGAAGCGTGGCGCTTGGAACGTGAACATCATCACGCTCACCAGCGAACTCGCCGCGATCAGAACGCCAAGCACACGGCCCGGCCCGCCGCCCAGCGCCGCCAACGCAACTGGCATCGCCGCATAGATCGCGATGCTGAACAGGCTGCCCCAGATGAAGAGCACGCCGGCGGTTTTGCGGTCGGCGTCACCGCGTTGCTCAAGATAGGAATTCCCGAGCATGTAGTCGAAACACATTGAAAGCGCGAGGACGAGGTACCAGCCGAAACCGGCCGCGGCGCTTTCCAACACGAGTGCAGCGCCCGTCGCGAAGATCGCGCCAATCGCGAGGCGCCAGCGCAGGCTCTTCACCTGGCCCCTGGCAGCCGCCAGCATTGATGGATCCCGCAGATTGATCACCAGCGCTCCGCAAGCACGAGACTCACCCCATGCTCAAATTCGTTCAGTTGGATTAACCGAGCGTTTGCAGACTTGGAATTTTCGGAAACGTTATTGGCCTTTAAGAATTGGGCCCTAGATCATGGCGTCATGAGTGATTTCGATGCGGTAGTGGTCGGCGCGGGGGCCGTCGGCTTGGCTTGCGGCTATCAGCTGGCGAAGGCCGGCGACAACGTACTGGTCCTTGAAAGCGCCAACCGCATCGGCTCCGGCGTCTCCTCACGCAATTCCGAAGTCATCCACTCCGGCTTCTACTATCCGAGCGGCTCGCTGAAGGCGAAGTTCTGCGTCGAGGGCCGGCGTGCGCTCTACCAGTTCCTGGCTGATCACAACGTCGCCTTCCAGAAATGCGGCAAACTCTTTGTCGCCACCGAAGAGAGTGAAATCCCGGCGATCGAAAAGTACTACAAGCAGGGGCAGATCAACGGCGTCGAAAATGCGCGCTGGATCAGCGGCGCCGAAGCGCGCCTGCTTGAGCCGCAGCTGCGTTGTGTTCGTGCTGTCGAATACCTCGAAAGCGGCGTCATGGACGCGCACGGCTACATGGACGCGCTCGAAGGTGAGATTGAAGCGCATCACGGCGATGTCGTGTTGAACTCGCCCTTCCTAGGCGCGACGCCAAGCCCGGAAGGCTATGAAGTCCGCGTCGGCGGCGAGAGCCCGATGACGATCACAACGAAGAAGCTCGTCATCTCCGCCGGCTTGAGCGCGCAAAAGTGCGCTGACACGATTGAGGGCTTCCCAAAGGAACGCATCCCGAAGCAATACCTCGCGAAGGGCAATTACTTCACCATCAGCATGAAGGCGCCGTTCGCGCGCCTCATCTATCCGCCGCCCGTACCGGGCGCACTCGGCACCCACTATCGCCGCGATCTCGGCGGCGCGGCCCGCTTCGGCCCCGACATCGAGTGGATCACGGAAGAGAATTACGTCGTCGATCCCAAGCGCGCCGAAGAATTCTACGAGGCCATCCGCAAGTTTTGGCCCGGCCTTCCCGACGGCGCGCTGACCGCCGATTACGCCGGCATCCGTCCGAAGATCCACGCGCAGAACGAACCGCAGCCGGATTTCGTTCTCGACAGCCCCGAGCATCACGGCATGGAAGGGCTCGTCTGCCTCTTCGGCATCGAAAGCCCTGGCCTCACGTCATCACTTGCTATCGGCGCCGAGGTGACCCGGCGGCTTGGCTAGCCCCACGGGATGACCTCACCTTTGCTATCGCGCACTTCGCACTCTCGCGTCATCGCGCTTTCGCGGCCGGTTCCGCCCGAGAGATTTCCGCGCTCCATCTCGCGAATGAGCCCCGCCATCTCGGCGCGTCCTTCGGGCGTGAAGCGGCAAGTCATAAGCATGTCGCCGGGCATGGTCTGCGAATAGGCGCAGCGGTCGCCGTCCGGCCCAGCCACCCGGTGCTCGATCTGGAACGACCGCATGAACGGGTGCTGCTGCCTGCACGTCGCTGGCGCGCAGCCCTCCATCGCTTCCGCGAGCGCCGGGCAGCTCATGGCCGCGGCGACCGGCGCGGCTGGCGGCAAACCGGTTTGTGCGCACGCCGCAGCAATGCCGCCGGCCAATATCGTCACGACAAACAGTCTCCGCATGAGCACCTCCTAGGGCAAGCTAGGCCCAAACTTGCCCGGGCGCGTGACAAATCGTGTGTTTGACGCCCACCGTCCGCCTCGCTACAAGCCCGCGCATGCGCCAGCTTTGAGCTGCGCTTTGACCGGCACAGGCCCCATATTTGGGTCCGGAGGCTGGCGAGGCACCCCGCCCGACGTGATCGTCCGGCGGGGTAAAACTGCTT
>CALBST010000311.1 GCA_937967425.1 uncultured Caulobacteraceae bacterium | reverse complement strand
GGAGGCTGGCGAGGCACCCCGCCCGACGTGATCGTCCGGCGGGGTAAAACTGCTTTTGGCGCATAGCTGCTCACCCGTTCACGGGGGAGCTGTCAGCGCGCGAAGCGCGATGACTGAGGGGGCGGGCGCTGGCGTCTGCCAGACTTACCCCCCTCCCGCTCGCTTCGCTCGCGACCTCCCCCGCACGCGGGTGAGGAAAAGGAGATGGAATGTTTGAAGCCCTAACAGACCGCCTATCAGGCGTCTTCGACAAGCTCACCGGGCGTGGCGCGCTCAGTGAAGCGGACGTCGAGGCTGCCCTGCGCGAAGTGCGCGTGGCGCTGTTGGAAGCCGACGTCGCACTGCCGGTGGTCAAGGACTTCATCGCCAAAGTGAAGATCGAGGCGGTCGGCGAAAGCGTCATCAAGTCGGTGAAGCCCGGCCAGCAAGTCATCAAGATCGTCCACGATCAGCTGGTGGCCACACTCGGGGGCGATGGCCCGCCAGAGCCGCTCCGGGTCGCGGGCGAACCGCCCAACGTCATCATGATGGCCGGCCTCCAGGGCTCCGGTAAAACCACGACCACCGCCAAGATCGCGAACCGTCTGACCAAGACGGACAAGAAGCGCGTGCTGATGGCCTCGCTCGACACCCGCCGTCCGGCGGCGATGGAGCAACTCGCCACGCTCGGCAAAAGCATCAACGTCGATGTGCTGCCGATCGTCGCCGGCCAAAGCCCGCAAGATATCGCCAAGCGTGCGCTCCAACAGGCGCGCACCGGCGGTCACGACGTTCTCATCCTCGATACCGCCGGCCGCACCACGCTCGACGACGAGATGATGGATGAGGCCGCTTCGATCGCGCAGATCGCGAAGCCTGGCGAAGTTCTGCTCGTGGCCGACAGCCTCACTGGTCAAGACGCCGTCGAGACCGCCAAGCGCTTCCATGAGCGGCTGCCGCTTACCGGTCTCGTGCTCACGCGCGCGGACGGCGATGGCCGCGGCGGCGCCGCGCTCTCGATGCGCGCTGTCACCGGTCTGCCGATCAAGTTCCTTGGCGCGGGCGAACGCGCCGATGCGCTCGAGGTCTTCGACGCCCGCCGGATCGCTGGCCGCATCCTTGGGCAAGGCGACATCGTCGGCCTCGTCGAGAAAGCGGTCGAGCAAGTCGATCGGGCAGAGGCCGAGAAGATGGCCGCGAAGATGGCCAAAGGCCGCTTCGACTTTGACGACCTGGAAAAGCAGCTGAGCCAAGTTCTTCAGATTGGCGGGCTGAAGGGCGTCATGGGCATGCTGCCCGGCGTCCAGAAGATGAAGAACCAGATTTCGGACGCCCAGCTCGACGACCGCCAGATCCACCGCCAGATCGGCATCATCCGCTCGATGACCAAAGCCGAGCGCCAGAAGCCCGACCTGATCAATGGCCGCCGCCGCGCCCGCATCGCCAAGGGCGCCGGTGTCGAGGTCGTGGAGGTAAACCGCCTTCTGAAAATGCATCGGAACATGGCCGACATGGCGAAGGCCATGGGCAAGGGCAAAATGCCCTTCGGCGGGATGCCCGGTATGGGCGGGGGGATGCCCAACCCCGAAGCACTGAAACAGCTCGGCTCCGGCAAAGCGCTACCGGGCCTTAACCCTCAATCTGGGCTCCCAGGGCTTCCTGGCGGCCTGCCGGGGCTTCCCGGAAGCAACAAAAAAAGCTAAGAGTTCAAAGGAGAAGCATAGAAATGTCCCTGAAAATCCGTCTGGCCCGTGGCGGCGCGAAGAAGCGTCCGTTCTACTCGATCGTTGTGGCCGACAGCCGTAGCCCTCGTGATGGGCGTTTCATCGAGAAAGTTGGAACTTACAACCCTATCTTGAAGTCCGACGATCCGAACCGGGTCCTCCTTAAGCTGGAGCGGATTCAAGACTGGATGAAGAAAGGCGCCCTGCCGACGGACCGTGTCGCACGGTTCCTTGACCAGGCGGGCGTTATGAAGCGCGAAGCCAAGAACAACCCGAATAAAGCTAAGCCCGGCAAGAAGATGACCGAGCGCGCCGAAGCAGAGGCCGCGAAGTCGGCCCCAGCTGCCGAGGCCGCTCCGGAGGCATAAGGAACTTAAAGTGGCCGAGAAGAAATCCGCCCTGACCAAACCGAAGGCCGCCGCCAAGGCAGCGCCGGCAGCCGCCAAGAAGGCAGCGCCGGCGCCTCGCCGTGGCGAGCCCGCACCGAAGAAGGCGGTGGCCCCGCCCGCCAAGGCGGCGGCGAAAGCGGTCAAGCCGGAGCCGAAGGCGAAAGCCGCGGCGCCAGCCCCAAAGGCCCCTGCTAAGGCGGCCAAGCCGGTCGCCAAAGCCCCTCCGCCCAAGCCGGCCGCAAAAGCCGCGCCGAAGGCCGCGGCCAAGCCGGAGAAGAAGCCGGACGTTAAGACCGCCGCTAAACCGGCGCCGAAGGCCGCCAAGCCCGAGCCCAAAGCCAAAGCCGCGCCGCCGCCGAAGCCCGCCAAGGCGGCAAAGCCCGCGCCAGAGCCGAAGAAGCCGGTCAAGGCCGCGAAGCCCGCGCCAGAGCCGAAACCTGCGAAGGTCGCCCCCGCCAAAGCGGAAAAGCCACCGAAGCCTGAGAAGCCGCCGAAGGCTCCCAAAGCGCCCAAGCCGCCGAAGCTCGCTCCTGTCGCCGCCGCGCTGGCTAAGCCAATGCCGGCGAAGCCCATGGCTGTCGCCGCCGGCCGCGCCCAACCGATCACGCGCGCGCCACTGGCAACACCCGTTCGCGCCGCACCGAAGCCGCTTGCCGCACCGAAGCCGGTGAACGAGCCGGAAGTCGTCGGCGACCTGAAAGACGTCCCCGCCTTCAAGGGCAAGGGCTCATCGGCGAAGGGCATGGTTCTCGTCGGCGCCATCGCGGGCGCTTTCGGCGTTAAGGGCGAAGTGCGCCTGCGCGCCTTCACCGAGAAAAAGGAAGGCGTGATCGCCTACGGCCCGCTTCATGACGAAGCCGGCAAAGTCTTGCTGAAGCCGAAGAGCTGGCGCGAATTGAAGGACGGCGTTGCCGTTGTTGCTCCTGAGATCAAATCCAAGGAGCAAGCGGACAAGATGAAAGGCGTGAAGCTCTACGTGCCGCGCGCCAATCTTCCGGCGCCGGCGAAGGATGAGTTCTACGTCGTCGATTTGCTCGGCTCACGCGCTGAAAGCCTGGACGGCACGTTGCTCGGCGACATCGTCGCGGTGTGGAATTTCGGCGCTGGCGACATCCTCGAATACAAGCCGCCGAACGGCGGTCCGAACGTGCGCGTCACGTTCACGAAAGAGGCTGTCCCGCACGTCGACCTCGCCGCCAAGCGCGTCGTTCTCGATCCCCCGGCGCCTGAGCCTATCGAGAAGTAACGCTTCGGGTTACGAAGCGAGGCGATGTTTAAGGCCTCGATCATCACCCTCTTCCCGGAAGCATTTCCGGGCGTGCTCGGCGTCTCGCTGATCGGCAAAGCGCTGCGTGATGGTTTGTGGTCGCTTGAGACGACGCAACTGCGCGACTTCGGCGTGGGTCCGCACAAGAACGTCGACGATACGCCCGCGGGCGGCGGCGCCGGCATGGTGCTCCGCGCCGATGTGGCGGCGGCGGCGATCGACAGCATCGAGCGGGACAATCGCCCGGTGATCTACCTCTCGCCGCGCGGCAAGCAGCTCAGCCAAGAGATGGTTCAGGCGTGGGCCGCCGGGCCCGGCGTCATTCTCTTCTGCGGCCGCTTTGAAGGTTTGGACGAACGGGTCATCGAAGCGCGCGGCATGCAGGAGGTCGCCGTCGGCGAAGCCGTGCTCGCGGGCGGCGAAGCGGCGGCGATGGTGCTGCTGGAAGCTTGCGTGCGCCTCATCCCCGGCGTGCTCGGCAACGAAAGCTCCACCGTTGAAGAGAGCTTCAGCGACGGCCTGCTCGAACATCCGCAATACACCCGCCCGCGCGAGTGGGAGGGGCGCGCCATACCGGACGTGCTCACCTCCGGTGATCACGCAAAGGTCGAAGCCTGGCGCAAGGCCGAGCGCGAACGGATCACCGCCCAAAGACGGCCCGAATTGAAGCGCAACGGCAAGGACACATGAAACCCGCCCTTATCGCCCTCTTGTGTCTCGCCGCCTCGCCCGCAGCCGCTCAGACGCCGGCCGCGACGCCGGAGCTCACGCGCGCCACTCAAGCCATAGGCGCGATGTGGCGGCCGATCGAAGGTCCGCTGAGCGGCGAGAGCATTCGCGCGGCCTGCGCCGGCGCCGAACAGGAAATGCTGGCTTTGGACGCCGCCATGCCGGCCGAGTTGACCGATGAGAGCGCTTCGCGGGTCCGCGGCCTTCGCGGCCTTCACGTCATTCCGATCGCCAGCACGCCCGGGGCGGCCTACTTTTTTCCGCCTCTGACCATGACTTGGTTCAACAGCGGCCTGGGCGGCTTTTCGGTGCTCAACGAGGCGGAGGGGTTCATCGGCGTACGCGACGCTGGCGGCCAGGAATTGGCGTTCCAGGTCGGTCGGGCGGGCAACAACCCGATGCTTCGCATCCGCGGCCCTTCGGGAGAGATCGTGACACTGGCCGGCTGCCAGCCGATCGCACCCCTAGAGTAACCCTTTACCCCCTCGACACGGGCGCGCGCTTCCCCTATACGCCCCGCTTTCCGGTTTTCTGGAGGAGGGCGCGAGCGTTCGCGGCCCCCTAGAGTGCGTCCATGAATCTGATCGATACGCTTGAGAAAGAAGAAATCGCCCGCATCACCAAGGGCAAGACCGTTCCCTCGTTCGATCCGGGCGACACGCTGCGCGTCAACGTGAAGATCAAGGAAGGCGATCGTGAGCGCGTGCAAGCCTATGAAGGCATCTGCATCGCCCGCTCCGGCTCGGGTCTCAACGCGAACTTCACGGTCCGCAAGATTTCGTTCGGCGAAGGCGTGGAGCGCGTGTTCCCGCTGTTCTCGCCGACGCTCGATTCAATCGAAGTCGTCCGTCGCGGCGCTGTGCGTCGTGCGAAGCTTTATTATCTCCGTGATCGTCGCGGTAAGTCGGCCCGGATCAGCGAACGCGCCGGCGGCGCCCGCGAAGAAGATTTCGTCGGCGAAGCTGCGGATGCTGGCGGCGAAGCGGCGAAGTAAGCTTTTCCGCTGTGAGTTTTCAAAGCCCCGCGGGTCTCTCGCGGGGCTTTTTCTTTGCCGCGCTTGACCTCCGCCTCTCACACGCTCACCTGACCGAAGCCACATGAACGCGCCGACCAAACCACCGCGCGCGGATGTCGAGATCCTGACGCTCGGCTGCCGCCTCAACGCTTACGAGAGCGAAGCCATGCGCGCGCTCGCAGCGGAGGCCGAGCTTTCCGACGCGGTGATCATCAACACTTGCGCCGTCACCGGCGAGGCCGTGCGCCAGGCGCGCCAAGCGATCCGCCGCGCTCGGCGCGAACGCCCCGGCGCCGAGATCATCGTCACCGGCTGCGCCGCGCAGATCGATCCGCAGAGCTTTGCCCAGATGCCGGAAGTGAGCCGCGTCATAGGCAACGCTGAAAAGATGCGCGCCGAGAGTTTCGCGCCGGCGCATGAACGCGTCGCCGTCGCGGACATCATGAGTGTGCGTGAAACCGCATCACATCTGATCGACGGGTTCAGCGAACGCACCCGCGTCTATGTTCAAGTACAAAATGGCTGCGATCACCGCTGCACATTCTGCATCATCCCCTATGGCCGAGGAAATTCGCGCTCATCGCCCGCAGGCGAGATCGTCGAACAAGTCCGCCGCCTAGCCGATAATGGCGTGCCGGAAGTTGTGCTCACCGGCGTTGATCTCACCTCCTGGGGCGCTGACCTCCCCGGCCAGCCGCCGCTGGGCGCGCTTGTCGCACGCATACTCAAGCTGGTTCCGAATCTGCCGATGCTCCGCCTCTCTTCGCTCGATGCAATCGAGATGGACGATCAGCTCTTCGAACTGGTCACGCAGAACGAGCGCGTTGCGCCTTACCTCCATCTTTCGCTGCAACATGGCGACGACATGATCCTGAAGCGCATGAAGCGCCGCCATACGCGCACGCAAGCGATCGAACTTTGCCAGCGCGTCAAGGCGGCGCGCCCCGAGATCGCGCTCGGCGCCGATCTCATCGCAGGCTTTCCAACTGAAACCGAGGAGCACTTTGCCAATCTCATCTCGATCGTCGATGAATGCGGCCTAGCTTACGTCCACGTCTTTCCGTTCAGCCCGCGCGAAGGCACGCCCGCCGCGCGCATGCCGCAAGTCGATCGCCGCATCGTGAAGGCGCGCGCAGCCCAGTTGCGCGAGGTTGGGGCAGCCGCGCTACGGCGTCACCTCGCCGCTTGGATTGGCCGCGAGGAGACCGGCATCATCGAGCGCGATGGTTTCGCCCGCCTGCCGGATTTCACGCCCGTTCACTTCAACGGCGGCGGCGAAGGCTTCCAACGCCTGCGCTTCATCGGTCATGACGGCCAACATTTGATTGGCGCCGCGGCATGATCTGGGGACTTTTCGGTAAGAAGGATAAGCCGGGCCAGCAACAGCCCGAACAAGCCAAAGGTTTGTTCGATGGTCTGCGCAAATCATCGAACAAACTCGCGGAGAGCATCACCTCGGTTTTCACCAAGGAGAAACTCGACGCTGACGATATCGCCGACCTCGAAGAAACGCTGATAGCCTCCGACATGGGCGCGGCGGCTGCGGCGCGCATTTCGGCTGCCCTCGCCGATCAGCGTTTCAGCAAGGAAAACGGCGACGCCGAAGCGCGCGAAGCGCTTGCTGGCGAAGTCGCGCGCATCCTGAAACCACGCGAAGCCACGCTCGATCTCACCGATGGCGTGAAGCCGCGGATCGTGCTGGTCATCGGGGTCAATGGCTCCGGCAAGACCACCACAATCGGCAAGCTCGCGAAGAACCTGACTGATGCGGGCGCCAAGGTTGTCATAGGCGCCGCCGACACCTTCCGCGCCGCGGCCATCGAACAACTCAAGGTTTGGGCCGATCGCTCCGGCGCGAGCTTTGTCGCCTCAACCCAGGGCGCCGACGCCGCCGGGGTCGCGTTCGAAACCGTGAAGCGCGCAAAGGAAGAAAACGCGGATGTGGCGCTCATAGACACCGCCGGCCGGCTTCAGAACAAAGCCGAGTTAATGGCCGAACTGGCCAAGATCATCCGCGTCATGCGCAAGATCGATGAAGACGCCCCCCACGAAACGCTGCTCGTGCTCGACGCCACAGTCGGCCAGAACGCGCTCAGCCAAGTCGAAAACTTCCGCTCAGTGACGGAAATCACCGGCCTCGTCATGACCAAGCTCGACGGCACCGCCAAGGGCGGCGTGCTGGTCGCCGTCGCCCAGCGTCATGCGATTCCGATTCATTTCATCGGCGTCGGCGAGAAAGCCGAAGACCTGCAGCCATTCGACGCCGCAAGCTTCTCGCGCGCGCTGGTCGGCTTGAACTAACCCGCCCGCACCGCGCGCACCGGCGCCGAGATGTTGCAGACGCCGAGCCGGTTCACCGGGTTCGCGCTGAAGAATGAGTCCCGGCGCGTGCGGCGTGAATCCACCAGCCGCGCCCACGTCGCGCTATCGGTCCGCAACGTCTCAAGATTGGTGCGCTCCGCCGCCGGCACATCAGCCGCCAAGCGGACAGTGCGGATTGGCGTGCGCTCTTCCGCCGTTTCGTAAAAGCCGAGCGGCCCCGTGCCGCGCTTCATCGTCGAGAGAATCTCCATGCCCTGAACGACGCGCCCGACAAGCGTGATGTTGCGATCGAGGTTGCGCGTCATCTGACCGTTCACGGCGTAGAGCGAGTCACCACTGCCGCTATCCAATCCCTCGCCACGTCCAACGCCGACGATGCCGTAGCAGTGCACGAGCCAAGTGCGGCCCCCGCCGCGCGCGACTGGGAAACCATCACTGTAACCGACCTGCGCTGCATAGGTGTCCGGATCGACGAAACGCGAAAACGGCACACTGCCTGACGGCACGCTGATCTCACCCGCGACAGTCTCGGCAGCCGCTCCGCGTGGCGCTTCGTCGCCATCGGGCCGGCCCCATTGCACGACGTAATTGTCCTGCGAGCGCAGGATGGCGCTGTTGTCGAAGAAACCGGCGCGGATCAGCGTGCGGATGTTGGCGGCGTGGTTCGGCGCGAATTGCGGCGCGAGTTCGATGATCACGCGTCCCTGCGGCAAATCCATGTAGAGCGTGTTCTCAGGATCGAGCGGGCGCCAATCGGAGGCGGGTGACTGATCCAGGATTTCCTGCGGCGAAAGCGCTGGCGCGGCCTCACCGGTGGCTGCTGGCGCACTGGCGCACGCGCTGAGCAGCAGCGCCGCCACGATCATTGTTCCCCGCATAATCCCCTCCTCCAAGGCCTGATTTCGCCCGGGAAACCGCTTCAGCGCAAGCCGCTAGTCCGCCGCCCCGGTTTCCGCGTATCAGGAGCCATGAGCGAAGACCTGACCGCCCTCGACGCAACCAAGCCAAAAAGGGCGACCGACAGCGCCGGCCAACTCTGGATCGACCTAGGGCCGATCCTGGTCTTCGTCGTCACCTATAACGTGCTCTTCCGCATCGAAGCGACGAAAGCGGAAGCGATCTACATCGCGACAGGCGTGTTTATCGTCGCGGTGCTGACGGCGATCGCATACTGCAAATTCCGGCGCGGCAAGATCCCGCCGATCCTGATCGTCACCGGCGTGCTGGTGACCGGCTTTGGCGGCCTCACCATCCTGCTGCACGATCCGGCGATCATCCAGATCAAGTTCACCTTCACGTTCCTCTTCTACGCGGCAGCAATTCTGTTCTCGCTCGCGATCGGGCAGAACGTCTGGAAGCTCTTCTTCCGCCACATTTTCAATCTGCCCGACAAGATCTGGAATATTCTCGCGCTGCGTTGGGCCGCCTTTTATGTGCTCGTCGCCGTGCTGAACGAAGTGCTGCGCTACTACTACAACGAAGCCAATGGTAATTTTGACGTCTGGCTGAACGTCCGCACCATCCTCACCTATCCCGCCTTCATCGCCTTCGCCGCGCTGAACACGCCGATTGTGCTGAAGCACCACAAGGAAGAGGACGAAGAGGAGAAGGCCGCGACGGAGGCGCCTGGCGCCTAACGGCGCCGATTTCCGGCTGAATTTCGCCTCTATGGCGAACAATGCTCGAACGCATGATTGATCGCGCTGATCGCGCCGTTAATCTCCGCTCGCGTTTGGGGCGGCACACAATGGCGCGGTCGACACCGGATTCCGGCGAATCCGAACAGTTCAAGTTGGCAGGCTCGCCCAGCCATCTGCTGCATCGCGCGGAGCAGCTTGCGGCCGACCGCTTCACGCAATTGGTCGGCGATACGATCAAACTGCGCGAGTTCATCATCCTCGCTGCAATATCCGAGCAGCCCGGCCTCAGCCAAAGTGACTTGGGCCGCATCGTCGGCGTCGATCGCTCGACCTTCGCTGACACGATGGCAAAGATGGAGGCGCGAGGTTGGGTTGTGCGCACGCCATCAACCTCAGACGGGCGCGCTTATTCGGTGCTGCTTGGCCAAGCCGGCGGTACGATGCTCTCCGCCACCGCACAACACGCGCGCGCCGCCGACGCCGCCATCCTCGATTTGCTGCCACGCACGAAAGCGCGCTCGCTAGTCGGCACGTTGACCAAGCTCACGAAACTCGCCGACGACGCTGCGGCTAAAGCCGCGACGAAAGCCGAGCGTGAGCAGAAGAAACTCGCGAAACGGCGTTCACGTGAGAAAGCCGCGGAGAAAGCCAAGGAAGGCGGAAAAGCGCGCGGGCGAAAGCAACGCGGCTAACGCAACGCTGGTAAGATCACGTCGCGCACCGCTTCATCAGTGAGAGGGCCCCGGTAGGCGGCGCGGATCACGCCGTCTGGGCCGATGACGAACGTCTCCGGCACGCCGGTGACGCCGATCTCGAGGCCGAAGCGCCCCTCAGGGTCAAGCCCTACGTCGGCGAACGGATTGCCCAATTCCGCAAGGAATGCAGCCGACGCCTCGGGCCGATCCTTGTAGGCGATGCCGACAATATCAACGCCCTGGCGCTGCAGGGCCATCAGCTGGGCGTGCTCGGCGCGGCATGGCGTGCACCAGGACGCAAAGAGGTTGATGACGTACGCGCGCCCCTGCCGCTCTTCGCCTGTCAGCGGCGGCGCCTCGCTATCAAGGCGCGCCAGCGCATAGGCGGGCGCCTGTTGGCCGATCATGCCCTCGGTGAATCGATTGCGCTCGCCCTCGCGGGTCAGCAGGAAAATGCTGACGCCCACAAGCGCCAACAGCGCCGCAAGCGGGACGAACGCGATCAGCCTCACGGCTTCTTTTCCAGGTCGCGCGCGCGGCGCTCCCAAGCCCGCAAACGCGCGAGGACGACGACCGCAAGCACCGCCAGCGACCCCAGCGCCACGCCGTAAGCGGGCCAGATAAATTCCCAGCCGCCCTCGATCATGATTGCGCCTTGCGCAGTTCGGCGTTCTCAACGCGGCGGCGAAAAATGGCGGAGCGCATGTTCATCAAGGTCAGCGCGCCAAACAGCAGCAGGTAGGCGCCTGCCATCGTCAGCAATGGGCCAAGCATTTCAGCATGAATAGCCGAGCCGCCGCTGCGCATGATGCTGGCCGGTTGATGCAGCGTGCTCCACCAATCGACGGAGAACTTCACGATCGGCAGATTGATCGCGCCAACGAGGCAGAGGATCGCCGCCAATCGCGCAGCCCGCTCCTCATCCTCAATCGCTGACCAAAGCGCGATGTAACCGAGATAGGTGACGAACAGCACGAGCATCGACGTCATGCGCCCGTCCCACTCCCACCAAGTGCCCCATGTGGGCGCTCCCCAAAGCGATCCAGTGATGAGACAGATCCCGGCAAACACCGCGCCCACAGGCGCCGCAGCACGCGCGGCGACATCGGCGAGCACATGGCGCCACACGATGCTGATAAAACTCGCGCCGGCCATGAACGCGAACACGCCCATCGACCACCAAGCGGCAGGCACGTGGATGTACATGATCCGCGCCGTGTCACCCATTTGGTAGTCTGGCGGCGAATAGAACAGCGCCCACGGGATGCCGGTCGCGAACAAAATGAGGGCGCCGGCAAACAGCACCGGCGCGGCCCAAGCCGAAAACGCCATGAAGCGCGCGGGATTGGCGAGGAAGGCAAACATCGCGGGCGCTACCAATCGCGGTTCGAGGCCAAAGGCAATGCGGTCATTCGGCCTGTAGCCTCAGGGCTGCAGCTGCAGCGATTGGCCCGAGCGCCACGCCCGCAAGAGCACAGCCTGCCAGGATCGAAAACGCCGCCGCGACCTCCTCGCCGGAGGCGACTGAGGCCCCGAAGATGATCGGCGGCGCAAACAGCGGCAGCACGATCAGCGCCAGCAAGACGCCCGCGCGTTTTACGCTCGCCGTCAGCGCCGCGCCGATGAGCCCTGCCCCCGCAAATGCCGCCGTTCCCAGCGCCAAGCTCGCCACAATCAGCGGCACGCGCTCCAGTGGCGCCTGCAACGCAATCGCCACCGGCGCCCCGGCGATCGCCAACGGCAATCCGATCGCCACCCAAAGCGCTGCGCCTTTGGCGAACACGATCAATTCCAGCGGCGCGGGAGATAGCAGCATCTGGTCAAGCGAGCCGTCTTCGAGGTCCGCCTGAAACAGCCGCTCCAACATCGCCAGCATCGCCAGCGCCGCCGCAATCCAAACAAGCGGCGGCCCGGCTACCTCCAGCAAAGCGCGATCCGGTCCCATCGCCAGCGGCACCAGCATGGTCGCGCCGAAGAAATAGCCCAACGGCGCCAACGCACCGCCGCCGGCCCAAAGCAAAGCAAGCTCGCGCCGGAAGGTCGCAGCGAAGGGGCTCATTGCGACACGCGGAGCGTTTGCGATGGCGGCGCGCCAAGCGGCTCATGCAAAGCCGCCACGACAATCCCGCCGCTTGCGCGGTGCGAGGCGATCAATTCGTTCAGCACGGCCTTGCCTGAAGCATCGAGAGCGGCCGCGGGTTCATCCAGCAGCCAAATCGGCCGCGGCGCCACGATCAAGCGTGCGAGCGCCAGCCGCCGCGCTTGCCCCTGGCTCAGCACCCGCACCGGCAGATTCAGCACGCGGCCTAGATCGAGCATCTTCGAAGCGAAGTCCTCGCTCGGCGCACCACCGAACAAACCCGCCCAATAATGGAGATGTTCGCGCACCTTCGCTTCGCGCTTCAGCGCGTTGGCGTGGCCGATGTAATGCAGCGCGATGGACGGCTCATCGACACCCTCGATGGCGATCACGCCGGCGCGGGGCCGTAGCAATCCTGCGATCGCACGCAGCAGGCTCGTCTTCCCCGAACCGTTCGAGCCTTGCACTTCGACATAGGCGCCAGGGTCGGCTGCAAAGCTCAGATCTTCAAACAGCGCCCGCCCGCCACGCGAAAGCGTCAGCGCTTCAACGCGGAGCGATGCTCTGTCTTGGAAAGGTCCGCGGGCGCTCATAATGCGGCCCCGGTTCTAGAAAGGGTTGCACGATCCGCCAAGCCGCGCTTGGTGGAGCGGAGGGAGGTGCGGCTATGCGTCGTTTGTGGATTGGATTGGTCTGCGCTGCGGCGCTGACCGCCTGCGGTCAGGCCGAGATGACAGCGGAAGCGCCGGCCGGCGCCGCCTATGAAGGTATGGCCGACATGGCCCAAGGCCGCGCCGAAATGGCCGAGGAAAGCGCTGCGCCCGCCGCGCCGCCCGCACCCGTCGACGCCGGCAGCCAAAACACTGCGACATCCCCCAGCCAACCCGCCGGGCCGGCGCCGATCCTCTATCTCGCCTACAGCTATTCGCTTGGCCTCGAAATTCCGAGCGACCGACTCACCGGCGTCATGGACCGCCATATCGAGGCTTGCCAAACCGCCGGCCCGCGCCTCTGCCAGCTCATCACCTCAAACCGCAGCGGCGACCCGCAAAGCTACATGGAAGGCTACGTCTCGCTTCGCGGCGAGCCGAACTGGCTCAACACTTTCAAAGCCGGCATGGCGCAGCAAGCTGACGACGCCGGCGGCCGCATCGTCTCCGAGAACACCAGTTCCGAAGACCTGACGCGCCAGATCGTCGACACCGAAGCGCGCCTGCGCGCACAAACCGCTCTGCGCGATCGCTTGCAGGAATTGCTGCGCTCCCGTCCCGGCCGCTTGGCAGACCTGCTTGAAGTCGAACGCGAACTGGCGCGCGTGCAGGGGGAGATCGACGCTGTGCAGTCCGCTCTCGCGGTGATGCGCACCCGCGTTTCAATGTCCGAACTCACCTTGACGTACCGTTCGTCACCGCGCGCCGCGGGCAGCAACACGCTTGAGCCGCTGCGTCAGGCGTTCGCGAACTTCCTCGGCATCATCGTCGCGGGCTTTGCCGCCATCATCACCATCATCGCCGCGCTCATCCCGTTCGCGATCGTGCTGATCCCGCTCGTCTGGCTCTTGCTCCGCTGGCGCAAGAG
>CALBST010000310.1 GCA_937967425.1 uncultured Caulobacteraceae bacterium | reverse complement strand
CGCCTACAGCGTGAAGCTGGCCAGCTTCTTCGAGAAATCGGTGGCCGCGTGGGAGAAGCCGTCGTTCAGCCGGTTCAGTTCCGGGGCCAGGCGCTCGTCGTACTGGATCGCCGCCATCGCCATGACCATGAAGGCCACACCGGCGAGGCCGCGCCATTGCGTATCGAATGCGGAGCGCAGCTTCTGCTTCAGTTCAATCAAAGCGATCTTGAACATCGAGCGCGCCTTCTTGGCTAATGCGCATCAATCTTTGCGCTTCAACCGTAAACAAGTGCTAACCGAGAAGTTAATACAAGCGCGCGACGCAGATGTTTTGCAGTGAAAGTGCAGATCAGTCGTAGCGAACCACGTAGCGCTTCTTCATCGGCTCGATCACGCGCCACACGCCGCTGAATCCGGGCTCGATGATGAAGCTATCACCAGCGCCATAGCGGACGGCTTCGCCGCCATCCGGAACAAGCTCGCAGGCGCCTTCGAGCACATGGCAAAATTCCCATTCTTCGTACTTTACCCGCCAGGCGCCCGCCGTTGCGCTCCACTCGCCGGCAAAGATTTTATCGTCGCGGGCGTAATCCAGCGTCGAAACGGTGCGCGGCGAGCCTTCGACCAGCCGGTCCGCCTCGACCGCCTTCTCCTCACGCGGCCCGCCGCCTGCGATCGCAACGATCTTGGTCATTGCGGCGGAGCCTCGTCCGGCTTCGGCTTTGCTTCGAACCCAGCCCAGCGGCCAAACATCTCTTCGGCGCGGCGGAGATTGCGATCGAGCGAGGCCATGGTCTTGGCGAAGTCGCCGGCGCTATCGCCGCGCCACGCGGCGCGGGCTTGGCCGATGATGACGCCCAGCCCCTGCGCGCGGGCTTGGCCCGTCATGCCGTCCGCTTCCAGGCCGGCGATCGCCAGCACCCAGCGGGCGCAGCGGACGTGGCGCTGGTGCGCCGCCGCCATCAGGGTGGGATCGCGATCCTGGCCCTGCTCCATGGCCATCACCGCAGCGCGATGCGGCTCCATCGCCTCGAAGCGGCGCATGATCAGTTCGAACAACCGGTCGCGCACGCTCTGGCTATCGTCGAGCTTGTCCAGATTGTCGGCGATGGCGCGATCGAACGCCTCTTCGACACAATCCACCGCCTCGCCGACGCTGGCGCCGTAATAGTCCGACACCGGCCTATTGGCGGCGTCCGCCAGCTTCGTCAGCGTCACTTCGCGCCAAGACCCCGATGCCGCCAGCGACAACGCGGCGCGGGCCAGATCACGGCGAAGAGCGGGGTCGAGCAGAACGGACATGAAACCTACGAAGTGAAATTGAGTTGCGTATTGATCAAGGCTCGGCTGGACTTGGGCGTCAAGCGGCTGAGGTCCAAGTGGGCGCGAACGCCAGGAGGCAAACATGCCGGATGGGACTTTAGTTGGGCAGCTGCGCCCGCACCCCCACCTGGACCACGATTTGCAGGCTCGCCTCGCGCGCTGGAACCGCGTGCGTCTCGCGCCGCAAACGCCGAACGCGAACTGGCGCGGCGATTTGGAGCAAGATTACGAACTTCGCGTCGTTGAACGCGCATTCATCGAACAGACACGCAAAGCCCAATCCGCACGCGCGGCGACCGCGCCGCGCGAGCCGGAAGCTTTTGTCGCTTGGTTCGAGGCGCTGAAAGAGAACGGTCCCGGCCAAGGCGACGCGCTGTTCCCGTGGCTCGCCGAGCGCGCGACCCTGCCAGAGATGCGCTGGTTCATCGAACAGGAAGCGGCGGGCGAAGCCGGGTTCGACGATCTTGTTGCGCTGGCGCAGATCAAGATGCCGGTCCAAGCCAAGCTCGAATTGGCGCGCAACTACTGGGACGAAATGGGCCGCGGCAACGCCAAGGGCATGCACGGCCCGATGCTCGATGCTTTGGTGCAGGCATTAAGTGTGGCGCCGCGGATCGAGACGACGCTCGCGCCTTCACTCGCGCTCGGCAACACCATGGCCGCGCTCGCGACACATCGCGCTTACGCCTATCACGCGCTCGGCGCGCTGGGCGTCATTGAGCTCACAGCGCCGGGACGCGCGGTGAAAGTGAGCGAAGCGTTGCGCCGCCTCAAGGTGTCAGCCAAGGCGCGCCACTATTTCGATCTCCATGCCGTGCTCGACATCAAGCACTCGGCAGCCTGGAACCGCGAAGTGTTCGCCTCGATCGTCGTCGAGACGCCGGAAGCCGCAACCTACATCGCGGAAGGCGCGCTCATGCGCCTGCAATGCGGCGCCGATTGCTTCGACGCCTACCG
>CALBST010000309.1 GCA_937967425.1 uncultured Caulobacteraceae bacterium | reverse complement strand
TGTTCAAGCGCACCGGCAAGCGGCTTTTCCTGATGGCGCCGATCCACCACCACTTTGAAAAGCTCGGCTGGCAGGAACCGACAATCGTCATTCGCTTCTGGATCATCTCGGTGATTTTCGCGCTCGCAGGGCTTGCCACGCTGAAGCTGCGTTAACAGTTGCGTTAACGGCGCGAAGCGGCGCACACCCGCACGCTCACGACGGGTTGGAGGCGATCGGATGATTCCGATCACGGAATTCAAAGGCCGCGACGTCGCGGTGTTTGGCTTAGCGCGAACGGGTCTCGCCGCAGCGCGCGCGCTCGCTGCCGGTGGCGCACGCGTGCATGCCTGGGACGATAACGACGTCACGCGCGCCAAAGCCGAAGCGGCCGGCGTGCCTGTATCCGACATCAACAGCCGCGATTGGCGGACGTTCGCAGCGCTTGTGCTCTCGCCCGGCGTGCCGCTGACGTTCCCGGAGCCGCATCGTGTCGTCACGCTGGCCGAAGCGACCGGCGTGCCGATCGTCAGCGACATCGAACTCTTCGCTCGCGCCGTCAACGCGCTGCCGGCGACGCAGCGGCCGAAGGTGATCGGCGTCACAGGCACAAACGGTAAGAGCACCACCTCAGCGCTCATCGCACATATTCTGAAGGAGGCGGGCAAGGATGTCCGCCTCGGCGGCAATATCGGCGAGGCGATCCTCGAGCAGCCGCCGCTGCACGCGGGCGCGTATTATGTGATCGAGCTGAGTTCGTTCCAGCTCGATCTCACCTCCAGCCTACGCCTTGATGTCGCTGTGTGGCTCAACACGACGCCGGATCATCTTGATCGCCACGGCGACATGGCCGCTTACGTCGCCGCCAAGAAGCGTATCTTCCTGAACCAAGGCGCGGCCGATTGGGCCGTCATCGGCGTCGACGATAGCTATTGCGCCATGGTCTGCACGGAGCTCACGCGCGCGGCCGTGCAGCACGTCGCGCCCATCTCATCCGGCCAAGCGCTCGGACGCGGCGTCGCGGCGCTGAACGGCAAGGTTATCGATAGCCTCTCGGGCCGCGCCGAAACCGTCGCCGAACTTAGCGCCGCGCCCGCTTTGCAAGGCAAGCATAACGCTCAGAACGCCGCCGCCGCCTATGCGGCGACGCGCGCGCTGGGCGTCGATCCGCGCATCATCGCGCAGGCGTTCACAACGTTTGGCGGCTTGCCGCATCGCCTTGAACGCGCCGGCGCGATCGATGGCGTGCGCTTCATCAACGACAGCAAGGCCACCAACGCCAATGCTGCAGCCCAAGCGCTCGCCGTTTATCCGCGCGTCTACTGGATCGCGGGCGGCGTCGCAAAAGAGGGCGGCATCGAGGACCTTGAGCCGTTCTTCCCGCGCATGGCCAAGGCCTACCTTATCGGTCAGTCAGCGGGCGACTTCTCGGATGTGCTGCGCGGCAAGGTTGCGGTCGCCATGGCTGGCCATCTCGAAGCCGCTGTGAAAATGGCGTTTGCTGACGCCAAGGCGTCCGGCGAGCCCCATCCGGTTGTATTGCTCTCGCCGGCGTGCGCGTCGTTCGATCAGTTCAAGAGCTACGAAGATCGTGGCGATCAGTTCAAGAAATTCGTCGCAGCGCTCAGCGAGGCCGCGGGCGGCAAACGCAACGGAGGCGCGGCTTGAGTTCGGCGATCGCCGAGCGCTTCAGCGCGGCGATCGAGCGGGCGCGGACCTATGACCGCCCGCTGTTGATTATCGCCGCGATCCTCTTTGCGCTCGGCATTCTGTTTTCGATGTCCGCGAGCCCAGCCGCGACCGCACGCATCCAGATCGGCGAGGCGTTCTACTTTGCTGGCCGGCAAGCTGCGTACGCTGCGTTGGGTATTCTCGTCATGCTCGCCGCCGCCTCGCTCGACCCGCGCCAATTGCGGCGCGGCGCCGTCATCACGGCGGCGATTTTCTTGCCCCTCTGTTTGATCGCCTCAATCTTCGGTCCTGAGATCAAGGGCGCACAGCGTTGGTTCGATCTTGGCTTCACCTCGTTTCAGCCCTCAGAGATTCTGAAGCCCGCGCTCATCGTCGTCTGGGCATGGATGCTGGGCGAGGCGATGAAGCAGCCAGGTTTCCCCGGTCGCGCCGTCGCGATTACGCTTTATGCGATCACAGCCGCGGTTCTGCTTTCACAGCCTGACATCGGCCAGACCGCGCTGCTCGGCCTTTGTCTGGGGCCCATGCTGATCCTGTCCGGCGTTGCATTGCGCTACGTCCTCGGCGGCGGCGTGCTCGCGGCTGTCGGCGCTTGGGCGATCTACAATTTCTACCCGCACGCGCGCGAACGCGTGGACACATTCCTCAATCCCGAAGGCGACGCCGCATACCAGGTGAACCGCGCGCTCGACGCGATTGCCTCCGGCGGCGTCTTTGGGCGCGGGCCGGGCGAGGGCGTGATCAAGGAACATTTGCCGGACGCGCACGCCGA
>CALBST010000308.1 GCA_937967425.1 uncultured Caulobacteraceae bacterium | reverse complement strand
TCTACACGCGCAAATCGACCGACGAAGGCCTCGACATGGAGTTCAACAGCCTCGATGCCCAGCGCGAGGCGTGCGAGGCCTACATCGCCAGCCAGAAGCCCGAAGGCTGGATCCTCGTGCCGGACCGCTACGATGACGGCGGGTTTTCTGGCGGCACGCTGGAGCGGCCGGGGCTGAAGCGCTTGCTCATGGACATCGAGTCCGGCCGCGCCGATGTGGTGGTGGTCTACAAGATCGACCGACTCAGCCGGTCGCTGATGGATTTTGCCAAGCTGGTCGAGGTTTTCGATCGGCGCAACGTCACCTTCGTGAGCGTGACCCAGTCGTTCAACACCACGACGTCGATGGGGCGGCTCACGCTCAACGTGCTGCTGTCGTTCGCGCAGTTCGAGCGCGAGGTCATCGGCGAGCGCATCCGAGACAAGATCGCCGCTTCGCGCCGCAAGGGCATGTGGATGGGCGGCAATCCCGTGCTTGGGTACGTGGTGAAGGATCGCAAGCTGGTCGTGAACGAGGCGGAGGCGGCGACTGTCCGGAAGATCTTCGAGCGTTTTGTTCGAGTCGGATCCATCACAACGCTCGCGCGGACGCTCTCAGACGAATGCATGAAGACGAAGCAGGGCAGTCCCGTCGACAAAGGATTCCTTTACCGTCTGCTTCGGAACCGGACGTATCTCGGCGAGGCGGTGCACAAGGGCGTCGCATACCCCGGCGAGCACGCGGCCATCGTGAGTCGGGCTCTTTGGGATAAGGTGCAGGCGATCCTGCGTGAGAGCCCGCGGCGTCGCGCAGCCCGTACGCGGGCACAGACGCCAGCGCTGCTGAAGGGGCTGATATTCGGGCCGACGGGCGGTGCGATGTCGCCCAGCCACACTCGTCGCAAAGGCAAGCAGTACCGCTACTATGTCAGTAACAGCGTGCTTAAGCGCGGGCCCGAGGCGTGTCCGATCCGGCGCGTACCTGCCGCGGAGATTGAAACGGCAGTGATCGATCAGATTCGCGGTTTGCTGCGCGCGCCAGAAATCCTCATTCGCACGTGGCGAGCCGCGAGGACGTCGGACGGCGGCCTGACGGAGACGGACGTTCGCGAGGCCCTCGAACGGCTCGATCCCTTATGGGACGAACTGTTCCCGGCCGAGCAGGCGCGCATCGTTCATCTGCTCGTCGAGCGAGTCGATATTAGCTTGGACGGCGTTGATATCCGCCTTCGCACGGAAGGGTTGGCGAGCATCGTCGCGGATTTGAGCGCTAGCCAGCTCGATACGCGGAGGGCGGCGTGAAGGCCCGCGCGCAGATGAGCGCTGATGGTCGGACCGTCACGATCCGGATCCCCCTCTCGTTTCGCAATCGCGGCGGGCGGAAGTTGGTGCTAGCCCCCGAAGGCGCAGTTTCCTGGGCGCCGATGCGCAAGCGCGTGGACAACGCCATGGTCAAGGCAATCGCTCGCGCGTTTCGGTGGCGAAAGCTCCTAGAGACCGGCGTCTACGGCACTGTGGAAGAGATCGCAGCGGCTGAGAAGATCAACGACTCCTACGTGAGCCGGATACTGCGCCTGAACCTTCTTGCGCCCGACGTCGTCGAAGCCATCCTGGATGGTCGGCAGCCGCAGGCACTTGAGCTGAACGCCATACTCAAGCCCATCCCAATTGCCTGGAACCTGCAGGCGCGGGTGCTCGGTTTTCCAGCAACAATTGGGCGCTAGGCATGTGTGGTTCGCGGTCCGCGTCTTGCTCTATTCCGGATAAACGCGATGTTCGTGGTCAAGCCACATAAGGAAGAATGCCGCGCCTGCGCGAAACCCATGTACGCGAACCTCCTGCGTAACGCGTAGCTCAAAAAAAGTAATGTCAGGGCTTAGCGTCGCCACGTCGGGATGCGCAGGCAGCTGCGTTGGATCTTTATGAACTGTGTAGCCTAGCCCCGCTTTGTAACCGGGAGCGCCGCCGGTTTTGTAAATGTCGTTCCACTTTGTTTGTCCCAGTTTTCTGATGAATGCGCTGAAAGCCCTCAGCTCGTCAAAGCTCCAAGCCGAGAAACACTCGTAGCCCGAGTGATAGTATTTCAGGTTGACGTAAGGGCGCTCCGCGGCACCCTCTTTGGTGACCGCGCCGAGCAAGGCTGCGTCCTTCCACGGAATTGCGACGTTTTCACCAGCCGCAAGTTTTTGTAGTGCGGCCGCCTTTCTAAGCCGGTCC
>CALBST010000307.1 GCA_937967425.1 uncultured Caulobacteraceae bacterium | reverse complement strand
TTCGGGCAGGGCCACCAGCCGCTTGGCCACAACTGGCCGTGCAAGCTCGCCTAGGAGGCGAACGGCGCTCACCCCTAACCGCGCAGATGCTGGCGCGCGCGGGTCCGAGCGGCCATAGCTGAAAGCGATGAAAATCTGGATCGTGCATGCCTTCACGGACCGCCTGTTCACCGGCAACCCGGCCGCCGTGGTGCCGCTTGAACGCTGGCTGCCTGACGCCGTGCTGCAAGCGATCGCGACTGAGAACAAGCTGAGCGAGACTGCCTTCGTCGTGCCTACGGGGCTCAAGGGCAATTACCAGCTGCGCTGGTTCACGCCCGCGACCGAAGTGCCGCTCTGCGGCCATGCCACGCTTGCCGCCGGCGCGATGTTGCTGAGCGAGATTGATCCGAGCCTGGAAGTGGTTGTGTTCGACACCCATGCCGGCGCCCTGATCGTGCGCACGACGCCGGAAGGCTACACACTCGATCTGCCGCGCCGTCAGCGCACGCCGTGGACGCCGGATGAGAGCATCAGCGCCGCGCTTGGCGGCGTCGAGATCGTCGATGCGTTCATAGGCGAATACGCCAATGTCGTCGTTGAAGACGAAGCCACGTTGCGCAACCTGAAGCCGGACTTCGCGGCGCTCAATGTGGCCGTTCGCGGCCCGCGCCAAGGCATGATCGGGGTCACCGCGCCGGCCGATGAGGGCCAGCCCTACGATTTCGTCTCGCGCTTCTTCTGCCCCGGCGTCGGCATTGACGAAGATCCCGTGACGGGCTCGTCGTTTGCGGATCTGGCGCCGTATTGGTGCGACCGCTTCGATCTTGAAAGTGTCGTGGGCTTCCAAGCCTCCAAGCGCGGCGGCTACATGCGGGCGGTGCAAACGCTCTCCAGCGTGCGGTTGCTGGGGCAGGTTTCTGTTTATCTGCGTGGCGAACTCGATAGCTCGCTGGCGCGTCTGCACAATCGGATGGACGAGCATCCGGAAGCGCCAAAGCGCAAGAAGCGCCGCGCGCGCACGGCCAAACAATTGCCCGCGATCTTCGAGGAGCCGTTGATCCCAGGCCTCGAACCGGCCGCGCCGCCGCCGCCGCCCACCTCCCATCCCACGCCGCCGGAGTTGGATGAGCACACGCCGCCCGCGCCGCGGATCGTGGTGACCGAGTAATTCACCGACACTGCGGTCAAGGAATGCGCCGCAGTGGACATATCTCCCGAACCAGCGCACCACGGTTAGCGGGCCATCCGCTCCCAACGGCGGACGCCCATCTGTGAGGATGGGAGGTTAGTTGATGACAGGTACCGCGAAGCCGGCAGTGCGCCCGGCTGATCCCCGATTTTCTTCGGGTCCCACCAAAAAACGTCCTGGCTGGAGCACAGACGCGTTGAAGGACGCGGCGCTTGGTCGTTCGCACCGCGCTAAGCCGGGCAAAGCCAAACTCAAGGAAGCGATTGATCGGACCCGCGCCATTCTCGGCGTGCCGGATAGCCACAAGATTGCGATCGTACCAGCTTCCGATACGGGCGCCGTCGAGATGGCGATGTGGTCGATGCTGGGGGCTCGACCCGTCGATATTTTCGCCTGGGAGAGCTTTGGCGAAGAATGGGTCACGGACGCGAAGCAGCTGAAGCTCGACGCCA
>CALBST010000306.1 GCA_937967425.1 uncultured Caulobacteraceae bacterium | reverse complement strand
ACTGGCCGGTTTCAGTCGGCGTGTACGGGAAGATCGGATAATTGTCCGGCAGCATATCGTTGGCGACAACGCCGCCCGTCGTCATGCTGATCAGCTCCATATCGACGTTCGAGCAATCGCCGTCACAGGTGCCGATAAAGCCGTATTCCTGGCCGGCGTTGAGATCGACCAGGAAGCGGAAATCGCGCCCCGGCTGCATCGGCACCGCCGTATCCGAGCCGACTTGCGTGTAGTTCGGGGCGTTGGCGCCTTGCAGCTGCGTCAGCTGCGTGCTCATGCCCTCGATCAGCTGCTGGCGCACTTCATCGGTGACCGTCGTCTGTTCCGTCGGCGAAGCCGGGGACTGCGTCGACGGCGGCGTGGCGCCTGCCTGCAACGGCGGCAGCGGCGGCCCATCGGCGCCTCCCTGCCCGCACGCCGCGAGCGCAAACGCCGCCGCTGCGGCGATCAAAAGCTGACGCATCAATATTCCCTCCTCCGTTCCGCGACCCCGCCTAAACCCAGGCGCCGCACCTGTCCACGTCTCCCGCACCCCCTAAAGCAAGGCTGTGCCCACCGTCACGCGAAAGCCCGCGCCTAGCCGGACTAAGCCTCGGGAACCCGTGGAAAAACTGCCATCGCGGCGTCACGCCCTGGTCACTCGAATCGCCTAGAGGCGGCGCCGGAGAATTCGAGATGCCACACGCAAACCAAGTCCTCGCCCTGGCCGAGCAACTCCGCGAAACCTTCGCGGCCCAGACCGTTGACCGCAACGCCGTCAACCTCCTCGTCCACGACGCGCTGATGAAAGCGCTCGACATCAAACCGGAAGATCTGGCGCCGCCCGAGAAGAAGGCGGCTTAGTTTGAATCCTTCCTTCTCCGCCGCGAGGGGGAGAAGGTGTCCCGAAGGGACGGATGAGGGGGCGTGCATGAAGGTGAGCCTCTCTCATCCAACTCCCACCCTCATCCGTCAGCTTCGCTGACACCTTCTCCCGCCCATGCGGGAGAAGGATCACGCACCAGCTCCTCGTCCTCACCCGGAAACGTCAACATAAACGCCGCATCCCACGTATCTTCATCAAGCCCGAAATAGCGCCGCGAGTCCTGCGCACTCCGTCGCGCCGCCGCGAGCGATTCCTCATCGCCTTCGCCAAAGGCCTCGCGGCGAATGCCCGCAACAAGATCGACGAATATCGCCGGCGCGCCTTTGGGATTATGGACCATGCAATAGGCCAAGAACGCCGCGTATCGAAACTTTTCCGCCAGCTCCAACTCACGACACCGCCGCACCTCCGCCACTTGCGACGCCGCCTGCGCCTGCAACGCCGCGTCGCGCTGCCGCTCGTCCTCGACGCGCCTGCGCATTTGCTCAGCCACCGCCGTCAGCGCCTTCGCGCCCGCCGCCTCGCCACGCGACAACGCCTGCCCCGCCTGCGCCAACGCCCGCTGCTCCAACTCCGCCGGCGTCAATGTTTCGAGCGCCGCGCGTTCCGGCGCCTTCACCGCCGCCGCAGACGCCACGCGCTTCCTCATCATCTCCGCCATCGACGCCAACGCCTGCGCCTCTTTCGACCGCCCCTGCACCATCGCCGCGCTCGCCTGCGCCAACGCCCGCCGCTCAATCGCCGCCGCGATATCGGAAGCGTCTTCCTGCGACGCGATTTGCTCGACCAGCGCGCGCATCTCATCTTCGCATTGCTTGTTGGCAGCCGCCGCCTCCGACGCAACGCGCTCAGCGTCAGCAACCGATTTCCGCGACACCGCCTCCGCCATCGCCTCCTTCGTCCAGCCCTCCTGACACGCATGGCGATAGATGCTCGTCGGCGAGACGCGATACTTCTTCGCCAGCGCTCGCGCGGTGGCGCCGTTGAGATACTCGGTCCGGATCATCGCCCAGCTTTCAGCTGAAAGCCGGAACCAGGTTGGCTTGGGATCGTCAGGATGTCTCTTCGTCATGCGCGCATTGTAAGCGCTGAGAGAACCCGGTCGGATTGATTGACCTTTGAGAAACACAAATCCCAAGTGAGACAAGGCTCAGCGGTAGACATGGGTGTAGGATAAGCTCCCCCCAAATCCCCACTTCTCGTCCTTCTCCCCTTGTGGGAGAAGGTGTCTCGGCGCAACGCGCCGGGACGGATGAGGGGGCTACCCAATGAAGCGCCTAATCAAATCCGACCGCACGCTCACCCGCGCCCGCAAGCTCCGCGCCGAGATGGGCGACGAAGAACGCATCCTCTGGATGCTGCTCCGCGATCGCCGCTTCGCCGATTTCAAATTCCGCCGCCAAGTCCCACTCGGCGATTACGTCGTCGACTTCGTCTGCTTCGGCGCCAAACTCGTTCTCGAACTCGACGGCTCACAACACGCCGATCCCGAACAAGCCAAGTTCGACGCCATCCGCACCCAACACCTCGAAGCCGCCGGCTTCCGCGTCACGCGCATCTGGTGCAGCGATCTCTTCAAAAACCGCGAAGCCGCAATGACTCAAATCTGGAACGCGCTGCACGACCGCTAGCACCATCGCCCTTCTCCCCTCGTGGGAGAAGGTGGCTCGGCGCAAAGCGCCGAGACGGATGAGGGGGTGAGCGCAACACCCACCACCGCGCAATTACCCCTCACCCACAGCAACGCCACCGAACCACCGCGCCCGCGCTCCCTCTCCCACAAGGGGAGAGGCCCAGCATGTGCACTCGATCAACACCCTCGTCCTTCTCCCCCTGTGGGAGAAGGTGGCTCGGCGCAAAGCGCCGAGACGGATGAGGGGTGCCAACACAACCACCTCACCACCGCGCAATCACCCCTCACCCACAACAACGCCACCGAACCACCGCGCCCGCGCTCCCTCTCCCACAAGGGGAGAGGCCCAGCATGTGCACTCGATCAACACCCTCGTCCTTCTCCCCCTGTGGGAGAAGGTGGCTCGGCGCAAAGCGCCGAGACGGATGAGGGGTAACAGCGCGACACTTCACGAACGTCCGGTATTCGCCGAGAACGGACGTTGGCAGGGAGCGTCACTTAGAGTTAGACAGCTATCATGCCTCTGCCGAAGCAACGCACGAACTGGGCCGCGCGACTCGTCATGTTGCTGATCTTTGGCGCGATGGTCGGGTTGTTTCTGCCGCTGACTTGGCTGCTCGCCACGCTGCACGCCCCAAATTTTGTGATCTACCCAGTGGTGACCGTTTGGGTGGTGCTCGCTCTTCTTAGCTTGCTCGCGACAATCAGCGTGTGGGCGCCTGTGCGTGGGAAGAAACTAGTAGACGCAGCGCTCAAGACGCCTTGGTGGTTCGGCGGGCCGTCCGCTTAGGGCCAGAAGCAGACCCTAATCGCCATCCATCTTCAACGCCGCAATGAACGCTTCCTGCGGGATGTCGACTTTGCCGAACTGGCGCATCCGCTTCTTGCCCTCTTTCTGCTTGTCGAGGAGCTTGCGTT
>CALBST010000305.1 GCA_937967425.1 uncultured Caulobacteraceae bacterium | reverse complement strand
TAGGAGCCCCCATGAGCCTGCACGGAACCTATGACGACAATAATCTCTTCGCGAAGATTCTGCGCGGCGAGATCCCGTCGGTGAAGGTCTATGAGGATGATGAGGTTCTCGCCTTCATGGACATTTTCCCGCAAACGCGCGGCCACCTGCTGGTCGTGCCGAAGGACGTCAAAGCGCGCAATTTTCTGGAACTGCCCGCGAACCGCGTTGGCCCTCTAATGGAGCGGGTCCACAAGCTCACGATCGCCACCGAGAAGGCGCTGAAGCCTGACGGCATTACGGTGACGCAGTTCAACGGCGAGGATGCAGGCCAAACCATCTTCCACCTGCACTTCCACATCATCCCGCGCTACGCCGGCCAACGCCTCGCCGGCCACAATCACGGCAAACAAGCCGATATCGCGGAGTTGCAGCAGATCGCGGCGCAAATCGCGGCGGCGCTCTAGGGCGAACACAAACCGTGCGCGACCGCTTCAGGCGGGCGCTCATCGGCGTATTTCTTCTCGATGATCAGATAGCGCGTCGTCTCTTCGCCCACATTCAGCGCGGCGTGCTGAATTTCCGCGTCGTTCGAGAAGGATGAGCCGGCGCTTACCGGCCGATCGACGACCCCGGACGCTGTCGTGATCCGCATCACGCTGTTGCCTTCGAGCACATAGCCGAAGTGCGGCGGGTGGTAGTGCATCTCGTGGCCGACGCCGGGCGGGAAGGTGCAGCGAAGCACGCGGATTTGCGCGTCCTCCTGCAACACTTCGCAGACGCGCTCACCCTCCCAACCGGCGCAAAGCGCCATTGGCAGCGGCTCTACTTGGGCTGATGCAGAAGCGCAGGCGCCGAGCAACACTGCAGTGAGAACCACCCTCATGCGTCCCCCAGACAAAAACGGCGGCCATCTCTGGCCGCCGTTTTACTAGCACGTCTTTTGCGAGGCGCTTAAGCCTTCTCAGGCTTACGCCCGAAGCTCAGCAACCCACGCGGCTCTTGCGTGTAGGTGAATTTGAGCTTCTCCGGATCGGCGGGATCGATGTCGATCTTGACGATGCCGCCATCCTTCAGCTTGCCGAACAGCAACTCGTCCGCCATCGGCTTCTTCACCTGCTCGTTGATCACGCGCGACAGCGGGCGAGCGCCGAAGCTTTCGTCGTAACCACGCTTGGCGAGCCAGTCAGCGGCTTTGTCGGTGATCTCGATCTGGACGTTGCGCTCGGCCAGTTGGCCTTCGAGTTGGATGATGAACTTCTGCACGACGTTGCGCACCACTTCCGGCGGCAGGCCGTTGAAGTGGATGGTGGCGTCGAGGCGGTTGCGGAACTCAGGCGTGAAGAGGTTTTTGATCGCCTCATCATTCATGTGATCCTTCTTGCCCGCGCCGAAGCCGATGCCCTGCTTGGCCGCATCCGCCGCGCCGGCATTGGTGGTCATGATCAGGATGACGTTCCTGAAATCGACCTTCTTGCCGTTCGCGTCGGTGAGCGAGCCGTGGTCCATCACCTGCAACAGGATGTTGTAGAGATCCTGGTGCGCCTTCTCGATTTCGTCGAGCAACAGCACGCAATGCGGATGCTGATCGACGCCGTCTGTGAGCAGGCCGCCCTGATCGTAGCCGACGTAGCCCGGAGGCGCGCCGATGAGGCGGCTCACGGTATGGCGCTCCATGTACTCCGACATATCGAAGCGCAGCAGTTCAATGCCCATGATGTTGGCCAGCGAACGCGCAACTTCGGTCTTGCCGACGCCCGTTGGGCCCGCGAACAGATACGAGCCGATCGGTTTTTGCGGTTCGCGCAGACCCGCGCGCGCCATCTTGATGGCGGCGGCAAGCTGATCGATCGCATCGTCCTGACCGAACACCACGCGCTTCAGATCGCTGGTGAGCGACGCCAGCATTTCCGCATCGTTCTTGGTGACCGATTTCGGGGGGATGCGCGCCATGCGCGCGACCACCGCTTCAACGTCATCAACGTCGATGACCTGCTTCCGGTCCTTCGGGGCGAGCAGCATCATGGACGCGCCGGTCTCATCGATCACGTCGATGGCTTTGTCGGGGAGCTTCCGATCGCCGATATGGCGCGCCGAGAGCTCCACCGCCGACTTCACCGCGTCGTCACTGTACTTCACCTTGTGATAGTCTTCGAAGTACGGCTTCAGACCCATCAGGATCTTGATCGTATCCGGGATGGACGGCTCGGCGACGTCGATCTTCTGGAAGCGGCGCGCGAGGGCGCGGTCCTTCTCGAAATGCTGGCGATACTCTTTGTAGGTGGTCGAACCCATGCAGCGCAGCTGGCCGCTCTGCAGCGCCGGCTTCAGCAGGTTGGACGCATCCATAGCGCCGCCGCTGGTGGCGCCAGCGCCGATCACGGTGTGAATCTCATCGATGAACAGCACCGCCTTCGGGTGGTTCTCGAGTTCCTTCATCACGCTCTTCAGGCGCTCTTCGAAGTCGCCGCGATAGCGCGTGCCGGCCAGGAGCGAGCCCATGTCGAGCGAGAAGATCGTCGCGTCCTGGAGAATTTCCGGGACCTGCTTTTCATTGATCTTGCGCGCCAGGCCTTCGGCGATCGCCGTTTTGCCGACGCCGGGATCGCCAACCAGCAGCGGGTTGTTCTTCTGGCGGCGGCAGAGGATCTGGATCGCGCGAAGCACTTCGGCTTCACGGCCGATGAGCGGATCGATCTTCCCTTCCTTCGCCTTCTTGTTGAGGTTCACGCAGTAGGCGGCGAGCGCTTCGCTGCCCTGCTTCACCACGCGTTCGCCGTCTTCGCCTTCTTGGGCGCCGCGGACCGGGCGCGGTTGCGCGGCGCCGGCGCGCTTCGGCATGCCATGGGCGATGAAGTTCACCGCGTCATAGCGGGTCATGTCCTGCTCTTGCAGGAAGTAAGCGGCATGGCTCTCGCGCTCGCTGAACAGCGCGACGAGAACATTCGCGCCAGTCACTTCGCGGCCGCCGCTTGAATCGACGTGCAGCATCGCGCGCTGCAGCACGCGCTGGAAGCCGGCGGTGGGGCGCGGCTCTTCGTGCTCGCGATTGTTCACGCGCAGCGAGTCGAGTTCGTTCTCAAGATAAGATTCCAGATTCTGCCGGAGCTTATCGAGATCGACCTTGCAGGCGTGCATCACGCCTGAGGCGTCGTCGTCATCGACTAGCGACAACAGCAAGTGCTCGAGCGTCACGTATTCGTGGCTGTGATCTGTCGCTAACGACAGCGCACGGCGCAGCGTGTGCTCAAGCGTACGGGAGAATGTCGCCATTCGAGCCTATTCCTTTTCCATCGTGCATTGCAGCGGGTGTTCATGCCGCCGCGCGAGATCCAGGACTTGGGCGACCTTCGTCTCGGCCACCTCGTAAGTGTAGACGCCGCACATCCCGACACCGTTCTGATGGACGTGCAGCATAATCGTGGTCGCCTCTTCGTGGCTCTTCTGGAAGAAGCGCTCCAAGACGTAGACGACGAATTCCATCGGCGTGTAATCGTCGTTCAGCAGCAGCACACGGTAGAGGGATGGCTTTTTTGTGCGGGTGACAGTCTGGGCGCCGGCGCGGCCCTCAGCCCCGCCTTCCCCGTCCTCGTTGTCATCCCAACCGCCGCCGCTCATTGAAGCCCTGGAACCAAATCGACTCGTTCACGCATGAGCCTTCGCTCACATGCTGAACAATTTATGGATCGCTGGCGCGTATGGAAGGCCTTGCGCGCCCGCGGCTGCAGACTAAGGGGCGGCTGCAAAAGAAATGGGCCCGGCTCGCCAGAGCCAGGCCCATCCCTATTCAGCCCCTCGGGAGCAACGCTCCCGAAGCTTCGTTCTTAGCGACCCGCGGTCTGGATCAGCTGGCCTACGGCGTTCACGCGCTCGTTGATCGGCTGGAAGGTTTCCTTGGCGAGACCTTGGACGAGTTCGGAAACTTCCGTGACTTCCGCGACATAGGCTTCGAACGAAGCCTTCGCGTAGTCGTTTTGCTTCTCGGCGAACTCTTGCACTGACTTCGAGGTCATCAGCGACTTCGCGGCGGCGACATGATTCTCAAGCGCGGCCTTTTGGAAGGCGACGGCGCGGGCCGAGAGAGCTTCGAAGCCCTTCTGGGCGGCGGTAGCCGAAGCAACCCAGGCTTCGATGTTCTGCTTGCCGAAAGCCGTGGCTTCCGAGAACGCGGCGATGCCGCGATCCAGGTTTTCGCGGACGGCTTCGGTCGAGCCGGCGGTAAAGGTTTCAAACGCTTCCGTGGCCGTCTTGGCGGCGCGGGGGGCGGTCTTCGCAGTGGCCATTATGGTCTCCGTTCAGTTCCCAGGGGCCGAGCCGGCCCACAATTGACAGATCGAGCGCTGGGGAGGCAGCGACTCTGTGGACCTATATGTTATGCTGCACCTGCGAAGTCAACGATAATTTTGTTGCAGTGCAGCATGCAGGTGTGACCCCTTGTTCTCGCAGGACAAGGCGGTTTCGTTCATCTGACGTTAACCACGTTTTCCACACCCTCAACGTGTAGGACTGACTCGGCTTCGCCAGACCGGAGACATTAACCCTAGGCTGCAACTGCGCCTTAACGGGCTCTAATGAATCTGTAAGCTGCACGGCACGCGAATTGCCTGAAATAGTCCGTGTTTGTGCGGGATTGGACGCCGATGACGTCAGCGGGATTTTCGACGATGCGGATAGCGGCAGGCGCCTTCATGGCGCTCTTTGCAATGGGCGCGGCGGCGCCGGCCATGGCTCAGGATCGCTACGCGGCCATCGTCATGGATGCGCGCACCAACGAGGTGCTGCTCGAGGATCAAGCCGACGAAATCAGGTTCCCCGCTTCGCTCACCAAGATGATGACGCTTTACATGCTGTTCGAAGCCATCGAACGCGGCGACATCTCCATGGACACGCGGATGACGGCGTCCCGGAACGCCGCGCGCCAGCCGCCCTCCCGCCTGGGCCTCGCCTGCTCGCGCCGTGGCTGCGATTCCATCACCGTTGAACAAGCCATCCGGGCGCTCGTCGTCCAATCGGCCAACGATGTCGCCACGCTGGTTGGCGAACGCCTCGGCGGCACCGAAGCCCGCTTCGCCGCCAACATGACGGCCCGCGCCCGTGAACTCGGCCTGACCAACACCCGCTTCGCCAATGCGAGCGGCCTGCCGGACACGCGCCACCGCACCACCGCGCGTGATATGGCCACGCTCTCGCTCGCTCTATGGCGCGATTTCCCTCAGTATTACCATTACTTCCAGACGCCCAACTTCTCATGGCGGCGCTCATCGGGCCGCAACCACAACCGCCTGCTCGGCCAAGTTGAAGGCGTTGATGGCATCAAGACCGGCTACACCCGCGCATCGGGCTTCAACCTCGCGACCATGACCGAGCGCAACGGTCGCCGTGTCATCGTCGTCGTGCTTGGCGGCGAAACCTCCGCAGCGCGCGACGCGCAAGTCGCATATCTGATCGAAGGCGCCTACCAAGAGTACGCGCGCCGCGAAGATCCGAACGCCGCGCAGTTCGCCTCGCTGCCGACCCGCCGCTTGGACGTCCAGCTGGCGCCGGGCACGCTGCAAGCGAATAGCCCGCGGCCGCTGCCGCCGTCGCCCTATCAGATGTACCAAGGCATGGTCATCGAGACGCTGTCCCCGGTCCGCGCGCCGCTCAACGAGCCGGTCGGCCAGGGCGACGAAGGCATGACCGAGGAAATGGAGTGAGCGCCTAGCGCTTCTTCTTGAGAAGACGATCCCGCGCGGCCGTGAGCCGCGCGGCTTCGTTATGCGAGCCACCCCGATCGGGATGCGCTTGCGCCATCTTGGTTCGGTAAGCCTGTCGAATCTCGTCGCGCGTCGCGTCAGGCCCCACGCCCAATAGCCGCCGCGCTGCAAAATCTTCGGGCGTGTCCTCCGGCGGCGACACCGGCGCCGGCTGCCGCCACCGCTCGATTTGCGGCCACATCACCCACGTCAGCGCCGCCAAGCAGGCGAAGGTGATCGCGGGGCCAATGAGGCCGCGTAGCAGGCAACCGAATGCTGCAAGCGCGAACAAAACCGCCGGCCAGCGGCGCTTGAGCTCCGCGCGGTAAACGCCGCCCAGACGTGTGAAGAACAGCACCCCAAAAATCAGGGTCAGCCCAAGAAGAACGAGAACCACGCCACCTCCGCGACCGCGCGCGGGGCCGGCCAGAACGCTGCCGTTAGCACGGCGGCGTCAGAATTTCAGCGCTTCGCCGTCGAAGCCGGGCAGCTTCAGGGTGATGAACAGGTCCCGCAGCTCCTGGCGCGCCGCCACATGCGCCATGCGCATGTCCACCGGCACACCCTCGCCGTCGAGGTCGAGCAGCGTCAGCCCCTGCGGGAAGAGCTCGCGGTAAATGACCCGCTCCGAGAGCCCCGGCGCGAGGCGGAAGCCGATGCGGCTCGAAAGCGTCGAGAGCGCCTTGCCGACCTTTTGCTTGTTCTTGGCTTCGATCTTGGAGGTCGCTGTGCGGTTACGCAGCACCACCCAGTCGATCGGGGTGCGTTCGGCGAGCGCCTTCTTCTTGCGGCTCTCCCAGACCATCTCGCTGTAGATCGACGGGCGCACGATCTCCGCGCAATTCTCGTCCACGTCGCCCAACAGGTCGAAATCGACGAAGCTGTCGTTCAGCGGCGTGATCAGCGTGTCGGCCCAGGCGTGGGCAAGGCGCGCGAGGTAGGAGTCCCCGCCCGGGCTATCAATGACGATGAAATCGCAGGTTTCGCCGAGGCGCTTCAGGGCCGCGCGGAAGGCCGCGTCCTCCTCAGCCTCGGCCGCATCGAGCGAACGCTGGGCGCTTTCCTGCAATTCTAAGATCTGCGGTGACGGCAATTGCGCGCCGCGCGCAACGATCCAGCGGGCGCGGTTCTCGATATAGCGGGTGAGCGAGCGTTGGCGGACATCGAGGTCGAGCACGCCGGTGCGCCGCCCCATCCGCATCAGGGCGACGATCACATGCATCGCCACCGTCGATTTGCCGGCGCCGCCTTTTTGGTTTCCGACCACGATCACATGCGCACGCCGCGGTAGGTTTTCAGGGGCTTCGGCGTAGGCAAGACTCATCGGCGCGCCCCGCCCAGCTGGACGGGCGCTGCGGACTTGAATCTGACCGCTGCGCCGACACACATGCGTTAAACCTCGTTGATCGAGGTTAAGGCCCGCTTAAACCGCTTGACGCCTGCGCGGCGCGCATGGATGCGAAGCCCGATGAGCACACCTCTCCCCGTCGTCCGCGACGTCGCCGCGCTCCGAAACGACATCGGCGCCTGGCGCAAAGCCGGCTTGCGCGTTGGCCTCGTGCCGACGATGGGGGCGCTGCACGAGGGGCACCTCTCGCTCGTTCGGGCCGCGAAAGAAAAATGCGATCGCGTCGTCGCCACCCTATTCGTGAACCCGCGCCAGTTCGCGCCGCACGAAGACTTCGAACGCTACCCCCGTGACGAAGCTGGCGATGCCGCAATGCTCGCCGGCGCCGGCTGTGATCTGCTCTACGCGCCGGACCGTGCTGTGATGTACCCGGAAGGCTTCGCCACCAACGTCATCGTCAGCGATGTCTCGACGCCGCTTGAGGGCGAGTTTCGTCCGCACTTCTTCGGCGGCGTCGCCACTGTCGTCACGAAGCTGCTTCTGCAAGCGCTGCCCGACGCCGCCTTCTTCGGCGAGAAGGATTATCAGCAACTGCAAGTGATCAAGCGGATGACGCGCGATCTCGATATTCCGGTCGCGATCGAAGGCTGCGCCACCGTTCGCGAAGCCGATGGCCTCGCGATGAGTTCACGCAACGCCTATTTGAACGCAGATGAACGCCGCATCGCCGCGCGCCTCAATCAGATTATGCATGATGCGATCAAGGCCGCGCACGGCGGCGCACTCATTGCTGCGGTCGAGGCTGACGCAGCGCGCCATCTCATGGCGGCGGGGTTTACGAGCGTCGACTACATCGCCATCCGCGACGCCGAAACGCTCGCGCCGATCAGCGATCTCGCCCGCCCCGCGCGCATTCTAGCGGCGGCATGGCTCGGCAAGACGCGGCTGATCGACAACATGGCTGTCTGATCAGGCGTATTCCGCAGCGGGAGCGCGAAATTTTTCCCCGCTCAGGCGTTTGTGACGGCGGCATGGCGCTCCCCGGTTAATCCTAACGGCTCGGCGCGTCAGGGAGAGGCGCGCCGCGCGAGGGGAGCAAACATGGCTCGTAGACGTAAGTGGGCTTATGCGGTCAGCGCGATCGCAATCGCCCTGATGGCAACGCCAGTGTCGGCGCAGGATGCAACGGTTCAAGAGGACGAGGAAATCGTCGTCACCGCGACGCACCGCGCATCGACCATTCAAGAAGTGCCGTTCTCCGTGAACGCACAAACCGAAGAAGACATTCAGCGCACGGGCGCGACAAATCTCGAAGATTTGAGCCGCAACGTCGCCGGCATGTCGGTGCAGAACCTTGGCCCGGGTCAGAGCCAGGTTGCGCTGCGCGGCGTTTCCGCCGGTCAGATCGTGCGCGACCAGCCGGGCGTTAAAGAGCAAGTCGGCGTCTATCTCGATGACTCGGTCATCTCGCTTTCGCTGTTCACGCCTGATCTCGATCTTTATGATCTCAACCGCGTCGAGACCCTGCGTGGTCCGCAAGGCACGCTGTTCGGTTCGGGCAATGTCGGCGGCACGGTTCGCTACATTACCAATCAGCCGGACCTCGACGTGTTCGAAGGCTCGCTCGAAGCGCAAGTGAACATGATCGATGATGGCGGCGAAGGCGGCCATCTCAGAGGCATGGTCAACGTGCCGCTGGTGCCGGGCGTCCTCGCGATGCGCGCTGTCGGCTATCACACCGAGTATGGCGGCTTCATCGATGCGCTGCGCGAAGGCGGCGGCATCACCGAAGACGTGAACGATGGCCAACGTTCGGGTCTGCGCCTCGCCTTTGCGATGCAGCCAACACCGAACCTCTCGATCACGCCGCGCTTCCTCTACCAGCACACCGAAGTGAACGGCTTCAATCGTCAGGAGGTCTTCAACCTCTTCGCCAACCCGTACACGGACGATACCGTGCCGGGCGGCCGCACGCCGGTGACCTTCGACGAGCGCCAGCAATTCCTGCTGCTCGACGAAGAATTCAGCGACGAGATGTTCCTCGCCGATCTCAACGTGAACTACGATTTCGGCAACGTTCAGCTGACGTCGGTCACCAGCTACATCAACCGCAGCATCCTCGCGAGCCGCGACGCCAGCGCCCTCACCGGCAGCGTCTCGGTCGATTTGGGCTTCCCGGATGCGGCGGTGCTGCTGCCATCGAACCTGCGCGACACCACCGACCTTGAGCAATTCTCACAAGAAGTGCGCCTGGCCTCGGATTACGAGTCACGCCTGCAATGGCTGATCGGCGCGTTCTACTCGAACGTCGACCGCTTCTATCGCCAGCGCCTGCCGACCCCTGGCTATGACGCGTTCACCGACGCCACGCTCGGCGCCGGCACCTCGGCTGCGGTCGCCAACGGCTTTCCGGCTGACTCGCCCTACAATTCGGATCTCCCCTACGAGATCCGCCAGTGGGCGCTGTTCGGCGAAGCGAGCTACGACGTCACCGATCGTTTCACGGTGACGGCCGGCGCGCGCTATTACCAGTTTGACGAATCCCGCCGGTTCGTCTCCGGCGGCCTCTTTGCCAACGGCGACAACCGCCAGGATGAAACCTCGTCGAACGGCATCACGCCGCGCATCATCGCCAGCTACGAGCTGTCGCCCGCTATCGCCTTGAACGTTCAAGCGAGCCAGGGCTTCCGTCTCGGCGGCGTCAACGATCCGTTGAACTTGCCGCTCTGCTCGCCGGCCGACGAAGCCATCTTCGGCGGCTACCAGACCTACGAGGACGAAACCTCGTGGAACTACGAAGCCGGCGTGAAGGTCACGCGTTCGCGCTACACCTTCAATGCGGCCGCCTACTACAACGACATCACCGATCTTCAGGTGACGCTCGATGCCGGCAGCTGCTCGTCACGCGTGGTCTTCAACGTTCCGGAGGCGCACGCGTCCGGTGTTGAAATCGAGTTCGGCTGGGAGCCGATCGACGGTCTGCAACTGACCTTCGCCGGCGGCTTCACTGAGGCTGAGTTCGACTCGACCGTTCGCGACGGCGGCGGCAACGTTCTCGGCGGCATCGAGAAGGGCAACCGCCTCGCCTCCGTGCCGGAATGGCAGGCCGCCGCGACCGCCGCTTATTACTGGCCGATCAGCTGGGGTGAAGGCATGGAAGCCTTCGTCGCGGGCTCGGTGCAGCATCTGGGCAGCCGCTTCACGCAACCTGGCGATCAGGTCCCGGGCGCCGGCAACTTCGTCTCGAACCTGCCGTTTGGCGGCGCTTCGGGTACGGATGTCACCGCGCTCGATCTGGAACTCGAGCCCTACACGCTCGTGAATCTGAACGCCGGCATCCAGAACGACGATTGGGGCGTCACGCTCTTCGTCAACAACGTCACCGATGAGAACGCCAACCTCGCCTTCGATCGCGAGCGCGGCGGCCGCGCCCGCTTGGCGTTCCACACCAACCAGCCGCGGACCATCGGCCTCACGGTTCGCCGCAACTTCTGATACGCAACGGTCAACCTCTTCAGGGCCGCGGTTCACGCCGCGGCCCTTTTTCTTTGCGCCGCGCCTCACTAGGCTCAGCCCCGCATGAGCTGGGACAAAGACATCGAAGAACTCCGCCGCCGCGAGGCGATGGCCGAGCAGATGGGCGGCGAAGAACGCGTGGCGCGGCAGAAGGCGCAGGGCAAGCTGACGGCGCGCGAGCGCGTCGATGCATTGCTCGATCGCGGTTCGTTTCACGAGACCGGCAAGATCGCGGGCAAGGCCGCCTATGGCGCCGATAACCAGCTCGCCTCATTCCGTGCAACGCCCTTCGTGATCGGCCGCGGCGAGATCGATGGACGGCCCGTGTGCGTGCAGTCGGATGATTTCTCCGTGCGCGGCGGCGCGGCCGATGCGGGCATTTGGCAGAAGCTCGTCTTCGCCGAGCAGATGGCGAACGAATATCGCATGCCGCTTGTGCGGATGGTCGACGGCACCGGCGGCGGCGGCTCGGTGAAAATGCTGCAGAACGACCCGCGCACCTACATTCCGCAAACGCCGGGCTGGGAATGGGTGGTCGCGAACATGGCGACAGTGCCGGTGGTGGCGCTGGCGCTCGGACCGTGCGCCGGCCTCGGCGCGGGGCGTGTTGCGGCCAGCCATTACAGCGTGATGGTTCAGGGCTTAAGCCAGGTGTTCGTCGCGGGCCCTCCGGTTGCGAAGGCGATCGGCGAGGACATCGACAAGGAAGGCCTCGGCGGCGCCGACATCAACGGCAAGAATGGCGTCGTCGATGATATCGTCGCCAGCGAGGCGGAAGCGTTCGCGGCGGCGCGCAAGTTTCTGTCCTATCTGCCCGCGTCCATTCACGAACTGCCCGCGCGGGTGGAGACAGGTGATCCGACTGACCGTCGCGATGAAACGCTGATCAACGCGGTGCCGCGCGATCGCCGCGTGCCCTATCGTATGCGCCGCATCGTTGAAGCCTGCGTCGATAGCGGCACGTTCTTCGAAACCGGCCGCCAATGGGGCCGCGGCCTCGTCACCGGCTTTGCCCGCATCGATGGCTATAGCGTCGCCGTGCTCGCCGGCGATCCGCACTTCATGGGCGGCGCCTGGACGGCGGACGTGTGCCGCAAGCTGATCAAGCACGTCGATCTGGCGCAGACGTTCCACCTGCCGGTCGTGCATTTTGTCGATTGCCCGGGCTTTGCGGTCGGCGTGAAGCACGAGCGCGCGGCGACGGTGAAGCTCGGCGTGCAAGCCATGGCGGCGGTTTATCAAGCGCGCGTGCCGTGGTGTTCTATCGTCGTGCGCCAAGCCTTTGGCCTCGCGGGCTCCGCCATGATGAACCCAACGCGTACAAAGCTCCGCTATTGCTGGCCCAGCGGCGATTGGGGCTCGCTGCCGCTCGAAGGCGGCATCGAGGCCGCGTTCAAGGCCGAACTCGAAGCGCATCCCGATCCCGAGACGCGCCTCGCCGAAATCCGCGCCTGGGCCGAAGCCTTGCGCTCGCCCTTCCGCACGGCCGAAAGCTTTTACGCCGAAGAAATCATCGATCCGCGCGACACCCGCAAACTGCTCTGCGAGTGGGCCAACCTGGCGCAGCGCATGAACGAGGCCGGCCCCAGCAGCTTCGGTATGCGGCCCTGA
>CALBST010000304.1 GCA_937967425.1 uncultured Caulobacteraceae bacterium | reverse complement strand
TGGCTCGGCTAGCCGGTGAGCCTCCCGTGCGAGGGATGCGCGCATGATACGGGTGCTTGGAAGGTGTTGGATAGATTTTGTGCGGAGCGTTGATGGCGTTGGGATTTTTGGGCGTGGGGTGTGGGATAGAGTGCCTGCAGCGCTTCGGTTAGCCGCGGCGTACGATAGCGTCTTGACGTTTTGTTAACCATGTTTGCCAATGCGCCCGGAGGTTGGGCGATGGCAAGTAGAGCGGGCAAAGGCGGCCAAGACCGTGATGCCGACATCTTCATCTCGTATCAGCGCGATACGGCCGACAAAGCAAGAAAGCTTGCCGAAGCCCTCAGAAGAGACAACCGCGACGTCTTCATCGATCTGAAGCTAAGTTCGGATGCGAAGTGGCGCGCAGATATTGAGCGCAAGCTGCACCGGTCGCGATGTGTGGTGGCGATTTGGTCGAAGAAGGCATCGACAAGTGGTTGGGTCAATTACGAAGCGTTTCGCGCTCAACAAGAGGGCAAGCTCGTCGCGGTCACGTTTGACCCGATCAAGGCAGACGAGTTGCCCACGTGGTTGACTGACCAGCAGATCACAAGCCTTCGCGGTTGGAATTCGCCTGACGATCTTCAGCACAACGGTTGGCTGAACATCTCACGAGCAGTGCATACCAAATGCGGAAAGCTGCCGGAGTATCGCTTCAAGGGATGGCTCGGAGGCGCGCCGGTTCATGAGGAAGTAACATCGCTCGCCTTTCACCCAAGCGAAGACGGACGTCTTATCTCAACTGGCTCTGAGGGGACCGCCGCACTTTGGCTCGCGACGATGGCAGAGCCTGGTCGCGGTAAGCGCTCGTCCGACGGCAGCGATCCATTGCCAACAGATAGGATCGGGCCAACTCGTGTTGAGGCGCCGAAGCCACTGGCCGACTATCAGCGTACGTCGATCTGGCGGAGCCAATTCTCACCAGCTGGTGACCGTATTGTGCTTGCATGTCGCGACGGAGTGGCGCGCGTTTACAATTGGTTGCTCGAACGACCACTATTGGAACTTCCACATAACGAAGCGTGTGGGCAGTCCAGAATGGCTTTTGCCAATAGAGGTCGCGGACGGTTCAGAGATGGCGTGCAGGACGCTTGTTTCTTGCCAAACGGCCATATTGTCACGGTTGGTGGCGATTGCGCCGTTACGTGGGATGCCGAGGGTAAGCCGATCCGTGCGCAGCCAACGACAATGCCCGATGGCGCGAAAGCAATTCTTGTGCGTGCGCTGTACTGCGATGTCCTGGAAGGCGTTATACTCGGCGATCGTCTAGGAAAGGTCCGCGTGCTCGATCCCGAAGTCGGTGAGATCGGATATCAAATTGATGATCGCGAGGATACGAATGTTCATCTCGCGCTCGGACGTACTCTCGTTGATGGCATGCCAGCGGACGGCGTCCTCGCGATCGTCTCCGAGAGCGCCATGGATTCAGATATCAAGTTTCACTATTGGAACACGCTGCCGGGTCGAAAGATGGGCGCGTTCGCAGAACCACGCCCTGGCGTGGTGAGCATAGATACACCGCCGATCCGCGGCATCGCTATTCATCCGACCGCGCCGGTGATCGCCATTGCGTCGAATGCCGTGCAACCTAAGTTGTTCGATTACCAGATGCTTGAAGACCTTCCGCTGGAGCGGCGGAAGGGGTGGCATGACGGCGCACTGACTGCGGTCGCATTTTCATCGAGCGGCAAGTACTTGGCCGCTGGCTCCCAAGACGGTCGCATCTCGGTTTGGGAAAATCACGCCCGCGTATTCTGAGCAGGCTCTTTCGCCTCGATCTGCGCCCACACTCGATCGTGCAGCACGAACGCCACGGTTTGCACCGCTGGCTCGATCAGGCCGACCGCCAGCGCCGCGCGCCAGT
>CALBST010000303.1 GCA_937967425.1 uncultured Caulobacteraceae bacterium | reverse complement strand
AACGTACGTCATTTTGTTCCTTCCGCGTAGTGTACTTTGGTACTAGAAATGCTGGTCATAGCTAGTAGGCAGCCGTGACCCCATGCGCAGACTGGTCGGTGGCACTACGTGTGCAAGACGGAAAATTGCGCGAATCGCGTCTTAGGTCGCAGGCACAACCCTTTCCACAGTCCTTCCGCGCACAACTCATCCGGCTAGGGCGGCAAGCCGCCGCGCGTTCGCAGCCTTGGCCGGAATGCCGGCCAAGCGCGCCAGACTCATCCCCGAACATCGGACAGGGAACGACAGCACTCCCGAGTTCGACACCTTTTGAGCTCCCCGCGCTCGGTTTCGGCCGACGGCCATTCGTGTAATCAACAACTTGAGTCCTTTTGGCGGCTCAATTCCGCTCACGTCTGTAGTGGCACGCCATTCAGCGTGGGCACCATGGAATACGCCATATTGGCGTGATAGCGTGGCGGCATGTTCATCAAGGTCACCAAGTCCGGCCCTCGCCAGTACATTCAGCTGGTTGAGGCCTATCGCGATGGCGATGGAACGACTCGCCATCGGCACGTCGCCAATCTTGGGCGGGTGGATGAAGCCAAAGGCAAGCTCGATCGATTGATCGACGGCTTGAGTCGGGTGGCCGGGCGAGCGCCTCCTGAGGCGCCGACGTTTGAACGCTCAATGGAGGTGGGTGGCCCATGGGTGCTGTCGTCGTTGTGGAATCGCCTGGGGCTTTCGCGTTGTCTGCGGGGTTTGACGCGTGCCGATGCCAAGTTGGACCTCGATGCCCTGACGCGGGTGATGGTGATCAACCGCTTGTGCGACGCTGACTCCAAGCTCGGGGTGTTGCGCTGGCTGGAGGAAGTGATCGTTCCGGGTGTATCACCGGAGTCGGTGACGCATCAGCGACTGTTGCGGGCGATGGACATTCTGGAGGCCAACCAGAGCACGATTCTGTCGCGCCTAGCTGGCTTGGTGCGGCCACTGCTCGATCAGGATCTGAACCTGGTGTTCTACGATCTGACCAATGTGCGCAGCCACGGCGAAACCCATTTGGAGGGTGATCTTCGCGCCTATGGAATGAGCAAGGACACGGGCGGAATCGCGCGCCAGTTCTCGCTGGGATTGGTGCAAAGTGGCTGCGGCATGCCGTTGGATTTCGAGGTATTCCCCGGCAATATCGGCGAGGTGACGACGCTGTTGCCGATGATCCAGCGCTGTCTGGCGCGCTATGCCGTCAAGCGTGTGGTGCTGGTGGCTGATCGTGGCATGTTGAGTCTGGACCAGATCGAGGCACTGGAGGCGCTGAAGCTGCCCAAGGGTGTCGAGCTGTCCTGGATCATCGCGGTGCCAGCAAGGCGCTACCAGGACTTCATGGATCCGGTGGTGGCGCTGTCGAGCACGCTGGCGCAAGCCACAGCACCCACTGTGGCGGAAACGCAGAGCGGAAATCACCGACTGGTGGTCGCTTACGACCCCGCGGTGGCTGCCGAGCAGACCGCTGCACGCCGCGCCAAGATCGAGGACATCGAAGCGCATGCGCAAGCTTCGGTCGACAAGTTGGAACGGCAGGATCAAGGCCAAAACGAACGTGGTCGCAAAGCCAGCGATCGCGGCGCTTATCTGCGCTTCGTCGAGGCCGTCAAGGAAGCGCATCTCTCGAAGGTTCTGAAAGCCGATCTAGCCGCTGATAGCTTCAGTTGGAGTCTCGACGAGACCGCACTCAAGCGCCAGGAAGCCTTCGACGGCAAACTGATCCTGATGACCAACGTGCGCGATCTGAGTAGCGCCGATGTCGTCGACCGCTACAAACGCCTTGCCGATATCGAGCGGGGCTTCCGTGTGCTCAAACAAGACATCGCCCTTGCGCCGGTCTATCACCGTCTGCCCGAACGCATCCGCGCGCATGCGTTGATCTGCTTTCTGGCGCTCCTGCTGCATCGCGTGATGCGGCCTAAGCTCACCGACTTCAGTCCGGGCGCAGCACTGCGTAAGCTCAAAGGTGTTCAGCTGCACCGGGTTGCCGCAGCCGGGAAAACCGTGAGCGGCCTGACCGCCACCAGCGCTGAAACTCGCTCCATTTTCCAGCAACTGGACCTCCCGCTCCCAGACCCAAAACATCTCGGCGCGTGACCAAATAGCAATTTGTAGTGGCAATCCGGCCCAATGGATCCGATACGAATCAACTATTTAGGCGGCGTAGGTGTCGAACCCGGGAGCACTCGTCTGAACGACGTTCACGGCAACCTATGCCAGACGATCTCAGATGAGCCAAGCGCCTAACCAGCGAATATTGCATATTTATGTATACTGAGACTTGCATAATCAACAAAGCACTCCTAGTTTAATGCTACATAGGAGGGTTGAACATGACTGATAACGTCGACCATTTAGTTGCATACCGCCGCTGGTTAATTACATTCCAAACCGAGAG
>CALBST010000302.1 GCA_937967425.1 uncultured Caulobacteraceae bacterium | reverse complement strand
GCCTTGATCATATCCAGATCGTTGGCGCCGTCGCCGATGGCGAGAGCATCCTTGTCATTGATCCGCAGCGCCGCCGCCTCGGCGCGCATCGCTTCGAGCTTGGCTTTGCGCCCCAAGATGGGCTCTTGCACGTCGCCCGTCAGCGTCGCGCCATCATCGATCAGCACGTTCGCCCGGTTCGCGTGAAACCCAGCCGCATCCGCGACGCGCGAGGTAAAGAACGTGAACCCGCCCGACACCAGCACGCAGCGCGCGCCATACGCCGCCATCGTTTTCACGAACGTCGCCGCGCCGGGATTGAGCCGCACGCGCTCGTCATACGTTTTCTGCAAGGCGTCCAGCGCCAAGCCCTTCAGCTTGCTCACCCGCTCGCGCAATGCCGGTTCGAATTCCAACTCACCTCGCATCGCGCGCTCAGTGATCGCCGCGATTTCCTCTTTGATCCCGGCGAAGTCCGCCAGCTCATCGAGACATTCTACGTTGATGATTGTCGAATCCATGTCGGCGACGAGGAGTTTCTTGCGCCGCCCCTCCACCGGCACGAGCGCCCAATCGACCGGCAGCTCCGCGACCGCCGCCGCCGCTTCCTGCCGCAGCTCGCTATCGACGCTTTCATAAATCCACTGCGCGCTTTCCCAGCCCGACAGCACCTCCGGCGGCGGCAGCTTCCGGTTCAGCGCCACGCGCCCCAGCATCAATAACGCCTCGCGATAGGCGGCCTTATCCTCAGGCGAGGCGACAAAAACGAGAGCGTGAGCGGTCATTGGGATTGGGGATTAGGGATTGGGGATGAGGGGGGCAATCTATATTGCTTCGGTATTGGCGCAGGACACCTCCAATCCCCAACCCTCAATCCCCAATCCCGACCCTTCTCATCATGGGCCCTACCGCCAGCGGCAAGTCCGCGTTGGCGCTGGCGCTGGCTGAGCGTATCGGCGGCGAAATCGTCAACGCCGATAGCATGCAGGTCTATCGCGATTTCCGCGTTCTCACCGCGCGCCCAACGATAGAAGAGGAGGCCCAGGCGCCTCATCACCTCTATGGCCGCGTCGACGCCGCCGAGCGCTACTCCACCGGCCGTTGGCTCACCGACGCGCTCACCGCGATCGCTGACGTTCGCGCACGAGACAAGACACCGATCCTCGTCGGCGGCACCGGCCTCTACTTCAAAGCGCTGACGCAAGGCCTGGCCGAAATGCCAAGCGTCGATCCAGACCTCCGCGCCGCGCTCACGCAACGCGCCGCCAGCGAAGGTGCGCCCACGCTCCACGCCGAACTCGCAACCCTCGATCCGCAAACCGCCGCGCGCCTCGAACCGAACGACGCGCCCCGCATCATCCGCGCCCTCGAAGTCCTCGAAACCACCGGCGAGAGCATCACGTCATTCCAAGCCAACACCAGGCCAGCACTCGCTGCCCACGAGTGGCGCGGCCTTGCGCTCACGCCTGATCGCGAAGCGCTCTACGCGGCAATTAACACGCGCTTCGAAAGAATGCTGGAGCAGGGCGCCCTCGACGAAGTCCGCGCTTTCGCCGCGCGCAATCTCGATCCGACTTTGCCCGCGACCAAGGCTCACGGCGCGCCAGCGCTCGGCGCCTATCTGCGCGGCGAGATATCGCTCGCCGCCGCCACAGAGATCGGCCAACGCGATACCCGCCGCTACGCCAAGCGCCAGTTCACCTGGATCGCCAACCAAATGCCAGATTGGCCCCGCATCAGTGACGCGCCGCTAGACCGGCGCGTTGCCGCCGCGCGGGCGCTATTGCGTTAGCGCGTTTCGTCGCGACAGCGTCTTGTGCTATCGCCTGCGGCAAGGGGGAAGCCCATGGCTTGGGGTGTGAATGAATGGGTGGCGGCCGTTTCCGCGGTGATCGCGGTGATCTCGTTCGTTTTAAACCTGCGTGTCGTCAACCGGCAGACAAAGCTCCAGTTCGAGACGTTGAAGGTCGAGATGGATTCGGAGGTGTTCGCCTGGTCCCACGAAGCGATGGACGTGTTGTCCGAAGGCGTCGCTCTGGTGCGAACCGCGCACTTGCGTCCCGCCGAAGAGTTTCAACGCTTGGCGATCGAGGCGGAACACAAATTGTCTGCTATCGCCGATCGCGGGCGCCTCTTGTTTCCGAATGACCACCCGCACCTCACGGGCCGCGAGAAGGAGGGCGCCTTTCAGGGCATCCGTCCGCCCGTCCTTGATGCGATTGTGTTCGCAAGTTGCCAGATGGCGCAGGTCGCGGCGCAGCCGCGAGATCAGACCTACGAGCCTGCTGCCGACTTTCTGATTAAATGCCGGCGGCTTCTGGTCTCCGAAGCGCAAAACGCAGTAGACCCGCGTCGCCGCAGCACCATGTTGGAACGATTGGATGATGGTCGAAAAGACGACAAAAAGTCGAACTTTGATGTGGCTTATGAGCTCGGGATGGCGTTCGACGGCCGCTACCCCGACTTGCCTGTCATGAAGATGTGGCGAGAGGCGCAGGACAGCGTACGCGGAGCTAAGCGATGACCATTGGACGCAGATCTCTTCTTAGCCTTGCGGCGCTGCTGCTTGCCGCGTGTGCGCCGGTCGAAACGACAGCGGAGCAACCGATGGAAAATGTTGAGATCCGCCTTAATCGCGGCGTTTGCTTCGGATTCTGCCCAGACTACACAGTCACCATAAACAGCGAAGGGCAAGTCCGCTACGAAGGCCGCCGTTTTGTCGACGCCGTTGGCGAGCGCACATCGACGATCCCGCGCGAAGATGTCGCCCGTCTCGTTGCGCGCTTCGACGAAATAAACTTCGATCAGTTGCAGGACGCCTATCGCGCCCGCGTGACCGACCTGCCCACCTACACGCTCAGCCTAACCCGTGACGGCCGCACCAAGACGGTTGTGGATTATGGCGGGACGGGCGTGGGCATGCCGGCCAGTGTCCGCGAACTGCAGGATGAGGTGGATCGTGTTGCGGGAACCGCGCAATGGGTGCTGCGCGACGGTCAACCCGTGCGGACGCCGCCGGCCCACTGAGGCTTCCGCCTCCACGCACGGCGCCCTAAGCTTTCCCAAGATCAGATCCTCGGGGAGATCATGTCGATGCTTCGCACGCTGGCCGCCTGCGGCTTGGCGCTTCTGTTGGCCGCGCCGGCCGCTGCGCAAAATTTGTCGCTTCGCGCGCCGCAATGGGCTCAGGCCATGCTTTCCGCCGACGTGACGCCGACAACCGGCGGCCGCGCCATCATCACCGCCGAAGGCATCGACCCTGCCGTGCGCGTGACGATCTCGTCACCCAATGGCGGCGTCGGCCGCGTCATCCGCTACGATCTACGCGGTGAAGAGGGGAGCTTGGTGCTGCGTCGCTTCACCGGTCACCCATCCACCGGCTGGTGGCTCTGGGGCGGTGACGCGCCGCGCGTGACGCAAGTGACCGCCGCGCAGCGCGCGGAGATCGCGACGCTCGTCCGCGCCGTCATGGGAGTCAGTGGTTCGCTTGGCGGCGACACTGAGGACGCCTGCGCCAACGGCGAGCGCGCCTATATCGAAGTTTCATCCGGTGGCCGCGCAACCAGCCTGTCGCGCAACTGCGTTGCGACCACCGATCCGGCTGGCCGGCTCGCGCTGCGCCTCTCCGAGATAGCCGGCTCGCGCACGGAGGAAGAGCTTGCCCGCGACGCCGTCGCCGAATTGCTCGAGGCGGATCGCGCCTTCAACACGATGGCCCAGACCGAGGGTGTTCGCGCGGCATTCAATCACTTCGCCGCCGAAGATGCGCTGATTGTGACCAGCCGCGAAACGCTGACCGGCCGTGCCGGTATCGCCGCCAGCTACCAAAGCTGGCCGGAAAACGCGCGCCTCGAATGGGCGCCGCAAACCGGCCGCGTTTCCGCGCGCGGCGACATGGGCTGGACCTGGGGCACGTCCACCTATACCGCGCCGGACGGCACGCGTACGCCGGGCCGGTACGTGTCGATCTGGACCCGCGATTACGAAGGCAATTGGCGCTATTCGTTCGACGCGCCGATCCGCTAGCCGGCAAACCCGCCGTCAGCCAGAAACTGCAATTCCTCCGCCGTGCTTCTGCGGCCAAGAATGGCGTTGCGATGCGGGAAGCGACCGAACCTACCGATGATGTCGCGATGTGCGATCGCGTGTTTCAGGTAATTGGCGTCGCCCAAATTCGTGAATAGCTGTACGCAGCGCTCCTGCAGCGCCAAATCCTCGGCGTGCTCGAACGGCAAGTAGAAAAACAACCGCATATCAGTGTCGGTCGCGGCATCGAATTGACGCTCGATCGCCCGCGCCGCCGCTGCTTGCGCTAATCCATCCGTGGCGAACGCGTGCGGCGAGCCGCGGAAGATGTTTCGCGGCAGCTGATCGAGCAATATCATCAGCGCCAACGCGCCTTCGGCATCCTGTTCCCAGTGCGCCAACTCGCCGCGCGCGGCCTCGTGGTGCTCGGTCTCGAAGCCGCGGCAGCGCCCATCGAAGGTCTCGTCCTTGGTGAACCAGGCCTTGTAGCCCGCATCGCGCCAGAACCTGACAATCTCAGCCGCACTCGCCATCGAACGTCTCCTCTTTGCCTATGTGTGTCGTAGGCGCTAGAGACGCAAGCAGAACCAAGGAAACCCATGCGCGTGCTTTACGAACGCGACGCCGACGCGTCTCTCATCGCCGCCAGGCGCGTCGCCGTCATCGGCTACGGCGCCCAAGGCCATGCCCACGCGCTAAACTTGCGCGATAGCGGCGTGAATGTCGTCGTTGCGCTTCACAAAGCCGCGCGCCGCATGGCCGA
>CALBST010000301.1 GCA_937967425.1 uncultured Caulobacteraceae bacterium | reverse complement strand
CTCATATAGCTGACCACCTGCTCCATGACTTCGCCCTCGGTCATGCTGCGGCCTCGGTCACGGTCATGGGCGTCCAACGCGAGATGCGGCGTTGAAGGCGCTCTTCGGTGGATTCGCCTTCAAGCGAGGTCATAGTCACAGGCAGATGCTTGAGCGCGCTGATTTGCAGGCCGACGACATTGATCACGCCGATGGCGCCGCGCGGGCCTTCCATTTGCGTGGCGACGTACGTCCCGCAATCAGGACAGATGAGGAAGTCCGCCGTCTTGTGGCCGAAGCGATAGCGTGTGAGGCGCTTTGTGCTGGTGAGTTCGAGACGCCCTTCCGGATCGCTGGCGGATTTCACACCGCGCGACGAACAGAAGCCGCAGCCATCGGCGCGAAGGCGCACGGGTTCATTCGTCTCATACTCGGCGCTGACCACGCCGCAATGGCATGCGCCGCGGTAGATCATCGGTACGTCACCGCTTTCACGGCATCGACGATCTTCTCAACACTTGGCAGCGCCAACGCTTCAAGGTTGGCGGCGTAGGCGAGCGGCGCGTCGACTTGATGGACACGGGTTGGCGGGGCATCGAGATAATCAAACGCATCAGCGGTCACGCGCGCACAGATTTCGGCGCCGACGCCGGATTGGCCCCAGCCTTCTTCCACCGTGACGATGCGGTTGGTTTTGCGGACGCTTTCGAGGATCGTGTCGGTGTCGAGCGGGCGCAAAGTGCGCAGATCGATGACTTCGGCTTCGATGTCTTGCTTCGAGAGTTCGTCCGCGGCCTTGAGCGCATGGCCGACCATACGCGAGTGCGCGGTGATGGTGACGTCGGCGCCTTGGCGGCGGACTTTCGCCTTGCCGATCGGGACGATCCAATCCTTCACGTCCGGAACTTCGAACTCCGTCCCGTAGAGCATCTCGTGCTCCAGGAAGACGACCGGGTTTGGATTGCGGATCGCGGCTTTCAGCAAGCCCTTTGCGTCGGCGGCGTCGTACGGCGCGATGACGATGAGGCCGGGGATATGGGAGTACCAGGAGGAATAATCCTGGCTGTGCTGCGCGGCGACACGGCTAGCCGCGCCGTTGGGACCGCGGAAGACGATCGAAGATTTGATCTGGCCGCCGGACATGTAGAGCGTCTTGGCGGCGGAGTTGATGATCTGGTCGATGGCTTGCATGCCGAAATTCCAGGTCATGAACTCGACGATCGGCTTAAGCCCTGCCATCGCCGCGCCAACACCTAGGCCGGCGAAGCCATGCTCGGTGATCGGCGTATCGACGACACGTTGCGCGCCGAACTCTTGCAGCAGCTCGCGCGTGACTTTGTAGGCGCCTTGATACTCGGCGACTTCCTCGCCCATGACGAAGACGCGATCGTCACGCCGCATCTCTTCGGCCATGGCGTCGCGCAGTGCGTCACGCACCGTGATCTTGATCATCTGCGTGCCGGCGGGAATTTCGGGGTCGGCTTGCGCGCTTGAGCCCTCCCCCCTTGCGGGGGAGGGTTGGGAGGGGGGGCGTTCAGACGAGCGTGTGTTCGCGGGCGTTGGCGCGTCGGAACGCCCCCCACCCCCTACCCCCGCCCCGCGAGGGGGCGGGGAGGCAGCTTCGCCTTCACCACTCAACACCGCGATCGGCGTGTTCACCTTCACGCCTTGCGCGCCTTCTTCGACGAGCAGCTCCGTCACCGTGCCTTCGTCGACGGCTTCGACTTCCATCGTCGCCTTGTCGGTCTCGATCTCGGCGATGACTTGGCCGGGTTCGATCGTGTCGCCGACTTTGACGAGCCACTTGGTGAGATTGCCCTCCTCCATCGTCGGAGACAGAGCGGGCATGAGGATTTGCGTCATCAGACGAGGATCCCAAACAGAGCAAGATAGATAAGCGCGCAGCCGATAATGCCTGCGAACCAGAACAGCGGACGGATGATCGGCCAGCCGGCGAGATAGGTGATGGCGTGCAGCACGCGGGCGAAGAAGAAGATTTGCGCGCCGAGGATCGTCCACTGATTGCTGAGGCCGATGATCGCGGCGATGAGGATGCCCGGCGCGAAGAACCATAGGTTCTCACGCATGTTGGCGACGTTACGTTTGGCGCGCGCCAGGAACGTCCCATCCGCCGGCAGGTTGTCACGACTGTTCGCAAGCACGAGGCCGCCGTGCTGGCGAATGCCGGCGCTGGCTTGGATGAACACGATCACGAACAGCAGGATGATCGAGTATGCGAGATATGTAAGTTCTGGCGTCATTGGTGTGGTTCCTCCCCCGCGCTTTGGTTCAAGCGTCCAAATATATGTCGGTCATCAACTCGCTCGGATCCGGCTCAGGGCTTTCCTGTGCAAACGTCGCGCTCTCGGTGACGACGGCGCGGATGTCGCGATCGATGGTCTTGAGTTCGTCTTCGCTGGCGTAGCCCGCGTCGATGATCAGTTTTTTCACATGCTCGATCGGATCGCGCTTGGCCTTTTGTTCGTCGACCTCTTCCTTGGTGCGATATTTCGCCGGGTCGGACATCGAGTGGCCGCGGTAGCGGTAGGTTTTCATTTCGAGTAGATACGGGCCTTCACCGGCGCGGGCGCGCTCGACAGCGCGTTTGCCGGCTTCGCGGACCGCGAGGACGTCCATGCCGTCCACTTCTTCGCCCGGAATATTGAAGCTAATGCCGCGCTTGTGCAGATGCGTTTCCGACGATGAACGCTGGATCGATGTGCCCATCGCGTACTGGTTGTTTTCGATGATGTAGACAACCGGCAGCTTCCATAAGCTCGCCATGTTGAAGCTTTCGTAGACTTGGCCCTGGTTGGCCGCGCCGTCGCCGAAATAGGTGAGGCAGACTTTGCCGTCCTTGCGATATTTATTGGCGAAGGCGAGGCCGGTGCCGAGCGAGACCTGCGCGCCGACGATGCCGTGGCCGCCGTAGAACGCCTTCTCGATGCTGAACATGTGCATCGAGCCGCCCTTGCCTTTCGAATAGCCGCCGCTGCGGCCGGTGAGTTCAGCCATGACACCGTTCGCGGTCATGCCGGCGGCCAGCATGTGGCCGTGATCGCGATAGGCGGTGATGACTTGGTCGCCCTCGTTCAGCGCGGCCTGCATGCCGACGACGACAGCTTCCTGGCCGATATAGAGGTGGCAGAATCCACCGATCAGACCCATGCCGTAGAGCTGGCCGGCGCGCTCTTCGAAACGGCGGATCAGCAGCATGTCGCGGTAGTACTGAAGCAGCTCGTCTTTCGTCGCTTCAGCGCTTTGCTGCTTGCCGTTGCCTTTGGCCATTCTGAATGTCCTCCGCCGTTAGGTAACGCTGCACGCGCGCGCAGTGTCCACGCCGAACGGCGCGTTCCTCTTATGCGGGAATGACTTGGCTCGCTAGGAAGCTTTGCGATGCTGCATTGCAGCAGAGGTCAGTTCAGGTCGAACACGATCTCATCGCTGTCGCCGGCGGCGAGCGTGACGCGGGCGCGTTCGTCGAGATAGTCGCGATCGAAATGCTCGCCCGGTTGCAGGCGAGCGGCGCGGGCTTGCAGTTGCGCTTCCTGTTCCGTCAGTTCGGCGACCCGCTGTTCGAGCGCGCGCTCCTGGGCTTGCAGGTCGACGTACGCCACGAGGCCCTGACGGCCCGTGACGGCTTGCGCGCCGAGATAAAGGATCGCTGCGCCCAGGCCGATGCTGAGTGCTGCGGAACCATGTTTCGACATCGTACCGACCCCAAAGGAGGCGGCAAAATGAGTCCCGATCCTTAATGAAATCTTTACGGAATCAGGAGCTTGCGGAACAAAACGAGTCCAAAGAGTCGCGCAGAATCAGCAACTTAGGAAAATGGCGCAAGATGTGGTGGGGCCCGAGTCCGAGGACTCCCAGATGGAGTCCCCTGCTCGGCGAGAAATTTTTTTTGCAGTAAGGGCCGAAAGAAAGGCCGCGGAAAGGCCCGGCGGCCAGGGTTCGGGGAGGAAGGAACGCTCAGGCGACGATCTGGGCGGCCTGAGTAAGGGTCGCGAAGGCGCCCGGCACGAAGGCCGTCAGGGCAAGCATGAGGCAGCTGAAGCGGATCAACATTGGCGGGGCTCCTTACTTCGCCGCGTGAGCGATGAGCTGAAGATGGCGCTGTCTCACTTGGGCCGCAGTGACCGGCGCTACACCGCCGTTCAGGTTGGCTGGCCCATAATTGAGCTTCGAGCGTTTCCCTGGACTGGAGGAGCAGCCTAAAATGGGCGCCATGGCGAACGCGCGCGGCTTTGCGGCTGACAACCGGATCAGGGTTTTTGTCTCCCATGCCCGCACTGACACCGGATTTGCCGATCAGATCGGCGCCTTTCTGCACAATGCGGGCTTCCAACCGCTGCTCGATCGCTACGAAAGCGGCGGCGATGGCTGGGAAGATCGCATCGGCCGTCTGATCGAAGACGCGGACGCGCTGGTGCTGGTGCTGACAGAAGCTTCCGCGAATTCGGACATGTGCGCGTGGGAGGTCGAGGAGGCGCAACGCCTGAACAAGCGCGTTGTTTTGGTTTTGCCAGAGCCGCTGCGTGGCGTAGCGCGGGCGTTGGCCGGACTGAATACGATCTACTTCTACTCTGACCCGGCGATTGCGAACTCCGGCTTCTATGACGGCCAGCGCAGGCTTGAGGCCGCACTGCGCGGCGCCGGGCATGTGCGCGCCCCTGCTGCGCCGCCACGTCCTTCGCCGCAAGATGAGGCGCGCGAGGCCCGCCGTATCGAAGCGCAGGCGCGCAAGCAGGAACGGAAGATGCGTAAAGCCGAGCAGAAAGAACTGGAGCGCCAGATCCGCCGCGTCGCTGGTCCGCGTTTTCCAACCGCCCGCGTCGCGTTTCTTGGGCTCGTCGCCGCCGCTGTTGTCGCTGTCATCGCCAAGCCGGATTTGCTGACCGATGCGCGCAGCGCTTGGGCGAACATGACAACCGCCGCCGCGGCGCTGACCGAAGAGGACGCACCCTATTCGCCCATGGATGTCTCGGTTGAAGATTACACGCCAGAGCGGCCGCTTTATGCCGGGCGCAACGGCGCCAATGTGCGCGACTATCCGCTGACCACCGGCGAACTGATCTTTGAAGCGCCGGCGCGCACGCCGATGCGCGTGACCGGGCGGCGCATGGTGCAGGGCCAATGGTGGTTCCGCGTTGAGCTTGAGGATGGCCGCGTCGGTTTCGTTCGCGAGGACGTAGCGACGTTCTCGGCCCCGCCGCAGGCGGAAGCCGTCGCCGGCGTGACGGATATTGCGCCGGCGGTGGTGATCGAAGCGGGCCGCGCCGGCGCCAAAGTGCGCACGGCGCCGCGGCGCAGCGCGACGGTGATTGTGCGTGTCGCCGCCGCGGCGGAGATGCAGGCGACGGGCAAGGTGCGCGAAGGCGAACATTGGTGGCTGCGGGTGACGCTCGCGGACGGACGCACGGGCTATGTGCGCGAGGATACGCTGACGGCTGCGTCGCGGACGGCGCTTTCGATCTAGACGTCGTTGAGGACGCGGGCGAGACGTTCTTTCCAACGCTCCGCCTCGGGATCGAGCGGCGGCGCGTGGCGCCGGCGATGCTCTAGCGCGATCTCAGCGAGTTCGAGTTCCCGTTGGCGTTGCTTGAGTGCGGTTTCGCGGGAGTCCGCTTCGGCTCGCACGGCGCGCTCTGACTCAATCCGCGCCAGGGCGATCCTCCTCAGCGATGCTTTGAGATCGAGCAGCTGCGCGGCAAGCTTGGCTTGGCGTTCAGCGAGACGCACGGCGCGCTCGGCAGCTGACAGATTGCCAGCGCGCGCGAGCCGGTGGCTCTGATCAAACGCGTCTAGAGCACGATTGACTGCGCCGAGCGCGCGCGTTCGCTCCCGCCGGTTGTGGCCGTGTTTGCACTTTTCTTTCATTGCGCCTCCAGGCGGAGGGTGGGAACGCAGAGACGTTCGCGTGGTGTTGGGAAGAAAGGAAAGACGCTCGCGTCTCCACGTTCCCGCGACCAATTTTTCGTCAGCTTCCGTCCGGGGGGAGTTCTTTGCTCCGTCGTGCGGCGGCCAACGGCGAGCGTGATCTTCCAGGATCACGGACCTGACGGTTTCAATTCCCCGCCAGCAAACCTCGCTTCGATCGCATTCCGCTTCGCAAACCCGGGCTGGAATTCCGTTGAGCCCCTCCGTGATGCGGAACGGGGAAAGTATCTCACGGTTTGAAGCCCACCGGATTGATTGGCGCGTATCCCACAAATTTGGAGCGCGGGCCTCCTGGCCCGCATCGGTGCTTGATGCTGAAACATCAAGGGAAATGCGGGCCGGAGGCCCGCGCTCCAACCTGTAGGGGCCGGTGCGTATCCGCCGGATAGATCGGGCGCTATGCGCGGGGCAATGTGATTGTGACGGTTGTGCCCCTGCCGCGCACCGAGTCGATATTTGCCCCGGAATGACGGCGTTTAGCGGCCGACGATGGTGGTGGTGCGGGCGTATTCGGCGGAATCGTCCAGCATTTCGGCGATGCGGATGAGCTGGTTGTACTTTGCCGTGCGATCGGAACGGGCGAGCGAGCCGGTTTTGATCTGGCCGCAATTTGTGGCGACGGCGAGATCGGCGATGGTTGAGTCTTCGGTTTCGCCGCTGCGGTGGCTCATGACGGCGCTGTAGCCGGCGCGCTGGGCCATATCGACGACGTCAAGCGTCTCCGTCAGCGTGCCGATCTGATTGACCTTGATCAGAATGGCGTTGCCGAGGCCCTTCTCGAAGCCGATTTCGAGACGCTTCATGTTGGTGACGAAGAGATCGTCGCCGACGAGTTGGCATTTGTCGCCGATGAGTTCGGTGAGCGCGCGCCAGCCTTCGAAATCATCTTCGGACATGCCGTCTTCGATCGAGACGATCGGGAAGCGGTTGACGAGATCGGCGAGGTATTCGGCGTTGGCTTGCGGTGAGAGCGATTTGCCTTCGCCGGCGAGCTCGTACTTGCCGTTCTTGAAATATTCGGTCGCGGCGCAATCGAGCGCCAGCGCGACGTCCTCGCCCGGCGTGTAGCCGGCTTTCTCGATCGATTTCAGGATGAAGCCGATGGCTTCATCGGCGCTGGCGAGGTTCGGGGCGAAGCCGCCTTCGTCGCCGACATTGGTGGCGTGGCCGGCTTCCTTGAGCTGCTTCTTGAGCGTGTGAAAGACTTCCGACCCCATCCGCACGGCGTCGGCGATGGTGTCGGCGCCGACCGGCATGATCATGAATTCCTGGATATCGATCGGGTTGTCGGCGTGAGCGCCGCCATTGATGATGTTCATCATCGGCGTCGGCAGCACGCGGGCCTGCACGCCGCCAATGTAGCGATAGAGCGGCTGGGCGGCGCTTTGTGCAGCGGCTTTGGCGACGGCGAGCGAGACGCCGAGGATAGCGTTCGCCCCGAGGCGGGCTTTGTTCTCGGTGCCGTCGAGTTCGATCATCACATTGTCGATGCGGCGCTGATCTTCGGCATCCATGCCGAGCAGCGCATTGGCGATTTCGCCGCTCACGGCTTCGCAGGCGTCGCGGACGCCTTTGCCGAGATAACGATCCGGTTCGCCATCGCGTTTTTCGACGGCTTCATGCGCGCCGGTGGAGGCGCCGGACGGCACCGCGGCGCGGCCCATGGCGCCGTCTTCGAGCCAGACATCGACTTCAACGGTGGGGTTGCCGCGGCTGTCGAGGATTTCGCGGCCGGTGATGTCGGCGATGCCGGTCATGGGATTGTCTCGCTGGCAAATAGAGAAAATGTGGCCGCTTCTTCCGCCGATGCGGCGCAAAACTCAAGGGAGGCGCCGCCGTGCACGGCTGCTAAGCGATGGGCGCCGCGCACGGAAACGCGGCGATCGTCCGCCCACGCGCGCATCATTCGGCCAACTGCGCCGTCATTTCTGGCGCCAGCGTGCGCGCTTCGCTCACAGGGTGAGCACCGGCATCCAGCGCTGCATTGGCGCTCAACGGAAATGGGTGGGCCGGGCTACGGCGTGGGTGTTGGTGTGAGTTCCTCGGCAGGCGCAGCGTCAGCGGTTGGCGCCGGCGCTTCGCAGCGCAGATAGCCTTCCATGATGAAGTCGCCGTACGCATCCTGAGTGTAGCTGCCGCCGCCGCCGTAGCCGTTTGAGACGTAGCCGCTCACTTGAACGATCGGGCGTTGGGCGCGGAAGATGTTCTTGTCGAAGGTCGTGCTGCCGCAAATCTCGGCGGCGCGGCGATCCCAGAACTCGTGCGCCATCGCCGGGCTGGCGGCGACGACGAGAATAGTGTGGCTGCCGTCGGCGTTTTGGCTGTCGCGGTAGCCGTATTGGTTCTCAACGTGACCGATCGGGCCATAGGTCGGCGGCGTCACGCAGCCGACCAGGGCCAGCAGCACGGCGGCCGCGCAAACGCGCGCCGCCGTGTGCGAGTTCCAGACCTCCATCAACGGCGACGCGCCGGACGCGCCGCTTCGCGGATCGCTTCAGCACGTTCGCTGTTGCTGCGCGAAATGCTGATCGTATTGCCGTAAGTCGAGAACGAGGTGACGTTGCCAGCCGAAGACACATAAGAACCGGCCTCCAGGCCTGCGCCGATGCGTCGGACGGTGCGGTCATTTGCGGCGGTTTCGAGCAGTTCATCTTGACCCGTCATGCTCGGCACGCTGGTGCGGTTCATGTCTAGGGCGATCTGGCGGGCTATGAATGCGTGTGCTTGCTCGATTTCCTGGCGCAGCAACGCGCCGTCGTCACGCAGCCACTCACGGGTGAGGAAGATCGCGATTTCGTCCTTGGTAAGGCGATCATCGCGGGCATTATCGAGTTCGCGCTCCATGGCGCGATATTCGTCAGTGCCTTCAGCGGGCAGTTCGCCGGCATCGTTGCGGGCGCTGTCTTGGACGGACGCAATGAGGCGCTCACGCAGTTCCGGCGTTAGCGTCGGCACTGGCAGTTGCTGCGAGTAATAGGTGAACGTGTTGCGATAGGCCGGGCCCTCGCGTTCGGCGCGCGGCACTGAACCGCGGAATGTATAGGGCGTCGCGTAGGGTGTCTGTGCGCTCTGATAGCTGGCGACAGCGACGACACGCAGCGTGCTGGAATCTTCCGAAAGGGTGTAGCGCGCGGAAACCGTGATCGCGTCCTCGATGTGGTCGCGCGCCATCATACGCTGCTCGGTGCGGACGTCGCTGTAGTAGACCCCGCTCGGCGGTGGCGGCGGCGCCGCAACCGGAATGACCGCGGCTTCCGTTGGTGCGGGCGCCGACCCGTCCGGCGCCGGTTCTGCCACGAGAGCCGTCTCCGTGACGGTGGCGACAACCACCGGCTCATTGCCGGGAATATTACGGCTCAGGTGCGCGGCGAGCGACGCGTTGAGATGTTCGACCGAAATTTCTTCCGCCATTTCGTTGGCGGCCTTCTGTGCGCGGCGCGAGGGCCCGGCGTTGATGATGGCGTCCATGGCGGCGGAGACGAGTACGCCGACGAGGCCGTAGGCCGCGCCAGCGGAAGCCGTCGAGGTGTAAAACCAGCTCTTCTCAATGCCGGAGTTATTCTCGGCAACGACAACGCTGGTTGGCCCCATCGTGTCGATGTGCGCTTGGGTCAGCGGGCGCATGGATGGATTGGGTGTGGCGGTCGCGCACGCACCCAGCGCGGCCACAAGGGCCGCGACGACTAGACTACGCATGTAAAAGTTCTCCCCCGCCGCAAGCTCACATCACTCGCGGAACAACGGAGTTTTGCGCCGAGCCTTTAGAGTGTCAACGAGGGCGCGCCCGCAGCGAGCGCTAGCGCGCACGCTCAATCTTCCTTGGGCTTTCGGATTTGCTTGCCGCGATAGCGGCCGGTCTTCAGGTCGATGTGGTGCGGGCGGCGCAGTTCGCCGGACTCAGCGTCGGCGACGTAGGTGTTCTTGCCCAGCTTATCGTGGGCGCGACGCATACCGCGGCGGGACGGGGTGGTTTTTCGCTTCGGAACGGCCATGGCCGGAAAACTCCTGGGTCCCGGCGTGGGTCGGCCCACGCGGGAAAGCGGGGCTGATAGGCCAAAGGCGGGCTTGGGGCAAGGTCCAAGCCCCCTCCCCGGCGGGTATCAGGCGCCAAAAACCACAAAGGAGACCAGGCAAAAGATCGCGACAGCAAACGCCAGGGCGGCGATCAGGCCCAGGACCGGTCCTCGCGTGCGTCGCGGGTTGGTTCCTTCGCTCATGGCTCTCCTCGGAAGGGAGATGTTGGGCCGGGGCTACGCCAACGCACGTGACCTGGATCACCGCCCAGTAACGGGAACCACACGGACCGGAGCGCCGTTGGCCGATGGGGCGTGCGGGGGCTGCGAGGAGCACTTCATGCTGGTACGAGAAGCGATGAGCCGTGACGTGAAAACGGTCGCGCCGGAAACCACCGTCAGAGAAGCCGCGCGCATCATGGCGGACGCCGATGTCGGCGCGCTTCCTGTTGCGGCTGGAGACCAACTCGCAGGCATGGTGACGGATCGCGACATTGTGGTGCGGGCTATCGCCATCGGCAAAGGGCCAGACACAACGGTCGGCGAAGTAATGACCCACGATGTGCTCTATTGCCACGAAGACGAAGACATCGGCCACATCGCGCTGAACCTGGCGGAGAACCAAGTGCGGCGGTTGCCGGTGGTAGACGTCGATAAGCGCCTCGTGGGCATTATTTCTTTGGCCGACATCGCAGACGCGCGCGCTGATGAAGCCGGCGAAGCGCTCGAAGGCATCACACGGCCCGGCGGAGCGCGAAGCCAATCGATCGAAGGGCGCGCTTAGGCGCGGTCACGCCATCAATTGTCGTCGCGCGCATGCATGGTCGCTGAACTTGTCTCTGCGTGAACCTCGGCTGGTTCCCCCGGCTCCTGCGGCGCGTCCAGCTGAAACCGTCGGACACTAGCCGTTTCGCAGACGCCCTGATTTATGTGAACCACCTCTGTCTCAATGGTTTTCGGCGCCGGGCGCCGGATCACCGTGAACGCGCACGGTTCGTGGCGCACGCGTTGCGAGAGCGTGCCGCTGGTGACTGCAAGCGCGCGGGTTTCAAACAGGCGCGCGGAAGCGAAATGCAAGTGCCCGCTGAGGAAGAGTTCGGCGCCGGCGTCCGCCAGCTTGCGAAGGCCACGGAGGCCGCCGCGCGTGACGCCTTTGATCGGCGCATCATTGGGCCAATCGAGTGGATGGTGGCTGATGATGATGCGCAGCGCGCCGGGTTTTGCGCGCTGCAATTCGGCGGCGGCGATGGCGGTTTGGCCGCGCGAGATTTCGCCTTGCGCCCAGTTCAGGCGAAATTGCCAAGCGCGCGCTGTGTTGACCGGCACAATGCTCCACTCATCGGTGTGCCAAGCTTCGTGCCGGATGCCTTTCTGAGCGCGGCGAATGCGATCCCATGGGTAAAACAGCCTGCCCCACATTTCGTAGTATGGAACATCATGATTGCCGGGCGTCAGCATCGCCGGCGCTTCCAGACTGCGAATCCAATCGCAGGCGTCGCTCAGTTCGCTTTGCAGGCCGTCTTTGCTGATGTCGCCGGTGACGATGACGGCGTCCGGCTTTAGGTCGCGAACGTATTTCGTTGCGGCGGTGAGTGCGTGTGTATCTTCACAGCCGAAGTGGAGATCCGTGAAATGGACAAGCTGCAACCGCTCTACTCCCCATCAAGCGCCAGCACTTTGGGGCCACGCTTGTCGAAGGTAATGCGCACATAGGAAAGGAACGTGCGCGGCTCGCCATCCAGTGTGGCGGGAATGATGCCGGAGGCATAGATGTCGCCGGTGTCGGTGTTCGTGATCTCGATCGTGCTGTCATTGCGCCAATCGGCGGTCACCGCCCGCAGGCTAACGCGCGCCAGATCCACAATATCCTTCGCATCGAGACGCACCCATTCGAGGTGATCGGATTCGATGCCGCCCGAGAAACTGGGGCAGAGCACGCCAATGCCTTCCGCCTTGCGCATCTTACCCTTTCCCGCGCGCGCCCGGATGGAGCGCGTGAAAGAGCGGTTCAGCGCGTGACGTAAGCGTTGTAGCGCTTTGAGCGGCTTACCTTCGCGGACAGATTCCCGCGCGAGCGCGAGCAGCGTGGTCGGCCCGAAGAGACCTGCGACGTAGAAGGCTTCGCCATTGGCGCGCCCCACCGGCAAGCGCCGTTCGAACCCGCGTTCAAGCGCCGCCGTGATCGCTTCCGGCCATGTGAGATCGCCGTAGAGCGCTTTCGGCAGAATGTTCAGCGTGCCGCCGGGCAAGAGAATGAGCGGCGGACCGTCGCGCGGAGCGAGCTCCGCGGCCGCGCGCGCTGTGCCATCACCGCCGAGAACGATGATCGCGTCAAACTGAGAGGCGCGCCGAAAATGCCTGCGCGCCATACGCGTCGCATCGACGATGGTGAATTGTTCAACGCCCGAAGCAGTCAACAACTCAACAAGCTCAGCGCCGGCCTTGGGACCGACGCTTCCTGCTTTTTCATTCAGAAGAATGAGCGCCTTACGCACGCGTGCTGGGCGCGGCGGCTCTGGCGCGGGGGAGGTGTCGGCGGCGGGTTGCATGGCGGGAACCAACGCGGTTCCGCCGCCGAAGTTCCCTTAGCGGCGGTCGACCGAGCCGCCCATCGATGTGGAGATATCGTCGCCGCGGCCGCCGCCGGCGACGTTGACCGCACCGCCCATGGAGGCGGCGGCATCGAAACTGTTGGAGGCGAAAACACGGGCATCGCCACCCATCGATGCGGCGACGTTGGCGTTCTGGCACTGCAGCTCTTCGGCGCGGATCATGCCGCCCATCGAGACAGCGGCGTTGAGCGTCGTGCAGGCGCCGCTCACAACAAGTTCGCCGCCCATCGATGCGGCGATGGACATATCTTCGGTGTTGACGTTTGCGGCGATGAGTTCGGCCCCTCTTGAAGATGCAAGGCTCGCGATTGCGGGCATGGTCACGCGCACGGTGGCGTCGATCGCCGGCGTGCCGCCCCAGAACGGTCGATTGGCGCGGCGGATGATGAGCTGACCATCATTGACGCGGGTTGAAACCTTATCGGCTTCCGAACCGGTGACCTCAACGCGATAGGAGTCGCCGGTGGTGACTTCGACGCGAATGCGGTCGGCGGCGGAGACGCCGGTAAAGTTGCTGACGTTGCGGATTTCGGCGCTGGCGGCGCCGGCGAGCGCGACGAGCGCGGCCGCGGTGAACAAAGCAATACGCATGTCTGGCGCTCCTTAGTCGGCGCGGCGGAGCGAACCGCCGGAGGAAAGATCGATGTTGCCAATGCCCGGGTTGCCGTAGGCGACGACACCGCCGCCGCTCGAGGCGTCAACGTTCAGACGGCCCGTTGCGTAGACACGCGCGTCGGCGCCGGAGGAAACGTCGACGCTGCCGTTCTCGCAGCGCAGATTCCGGGCGTCGATGTCAGCGCCACTCGACGCATCAGCGGTGAAAGTGGCGCATGTGCCGCTGACGCGAAGATCGGCGCCGGAGGATGAGTCGAGCGAAATGTCGCCGCCGTTGACGCCGGTGGCGATCAGATCTGCACCGCTAGAGGCGGAGAAGCCCTCAGCGCGCGGCATGCTCACGCGAACGTTGGCCTGACGTCCGCGCCAAGAGAAACCGCGCACTGGCTCGACGATTAGCGTGTCGCCGGAGACGCGGGTGATGATGCGGTCGGCATCGCGGCCAGTGACTTCAACGTGAAAAGGGCCGCCGACGGTGACTTCGACATCAGTGCCGGCGCTGGCTGAAACCTGGGTGAAGCCGGAAAGGTTGCGGACCTCGGCGTGAGCAACGCCGGCGCTTGCCAATACCAGGGCGGAAGCCGCCAAAATCAGTCTCATAAAGGAACTCCCCTACCGTGAGCCGGGCGCACCTTGCCCGTCTGTTGTGTTGAGGATGCGCGGCAGGGGCGGTTTGGATGCATGGGGGCATCCGGGCCGGGCGATCCGGCGTATTACGGAGCAATGAAGCGCCGCGCCCTCCTCTCCTCCGCCCTTTCCGCCCTCACGGCTGCCTGCACCCCTTCCCTAGGGGCGTTCAACGCGCTGGCGCCTCGGGATCGGGAGGGGCGGCGGGTGGCGCGCGATATCGCGTTCGGGCCAGAGGCGCGGCAGCGCCTGGACGTTTATGCGCCGGAGGGCGCAGGCCCGAAGCCGGTGATCGTGTTCATCTATGGCGGCTCATGGGCGAGCGGAAACAAGGACGACTACGCGTTTGCGGGTGCGGCGCTGGCGTCGCGCGGGTTCGTCACGGTGATTCCGGACTATCGGCTTGTGCCGGGCGTGCGCTTTCCGGCGTTCATCGAAGATTGCGCGGCGGCGGTGCGGTGGGCTGCCGATCACGTTGCCGAGTTCGGCGGTGATGCTTCGCGGATCGTTTTGGTTGGGCACTCCGCCGGCGCGTACAACGCGATGATGCTGGCGCTTGATGCCCGCTATCTGCGCGACGCCGGTGTTGATGCGGCGCGCGTGCGCGGGGTGGCGGGCCTGGCTGGGCCGTATGATTTCTTGCCCTTCGACGTCGATGCGACGCGCAACGCCTTCGGGCAGGCGCCGGATGCGGCGCTGACGCAGCCAGTGCATTTTGCGCGCGGCGACGCGCCGCCTGCCCTGCTGCTATGGGGTGACGCCGATACGACGGTTGGACCGCGCAATATACGCGGGTTGGAAGCAGCGCTGCGCGCGGCTGGCGCGCCGGTAGAGACGAAGATTTATCCCGGCGTCAATCACGTCGACATCATGCTGGCGCTGTCGCGGCCGTTGCGCGGGCGCGCGCCGACATTGGACGATGTGACGGCGTTCGCTGAGCGGGTGACGGCTTAGGTGATGCTGCCGCGCGCGAAGCCGCGCAGCATTTCGGGGACGCCCTGACGGTCGAAACCGATCGCGGCGGTGTAATCGATCAGCGCGCTGTGTTCGGTCTCTTCGAATTTCCCGTCCGAGACGAAGACAGCCATCAGCGCTTTCAGCAGAGCGACCTTCTGATCGCGGGTGAAGGCGCGCGAGCGGGCGGCGAGGAATGAAATCAGCTCGTCCTTATTGAGGCCAGGACGCGCGAACGCCTCCTCCACCTTAACCGCTTCGAAGGCTTCGCCGCCGATTTCGCGCATGGCGATGGTGATGGCGCGCTTTTCTTCATCGTTGACGCGGCCATCGAGCTTGGCTGCGTTGACGAGAGCTTGCAGCGCATAGCCGGTAAAATCGCCGCCGGTGGCGGCTTCGGTTTTCTTGGCTTGCAGGCCGCGGATGAACGCACGGAACGCGATCCAAAGCGCGACGGCGGCGATAATGAGGAACAGCGCGACGACAGCGCCGCCGTTTGAGGAGTCTTGTGGCGCGACGTCAGCGGCGGCCTGCGTGAGTACGAAGATCATGTAGTTCGCCTAAAGTGGCAGGTCCGAGCTGTCGACGAAAAACGTCCTAGACGAGACGGGATTGCTCAACCGCCGCCGCGATGAAGCTGGCGAACAGCGGGTGCGGTTCGAACGGCCGGCTCTTCAGTTCGGGGTGATATTGGACGCCGATGAACCAGGGATGGTCTCGGCGTTCGACGATTTCCGGGAGCACGCCATCGGGGCTCATGCCGGAGAAGATGAGACCGGCTTCTTCGAGCTTGTCGCGATATTTGGTGTTCACTTCGTAACGGTGGCGATGGCGCTCGCTGATTTCGGTTTCGCCGTAGATTTCCGCGACCTTGCTGCCCGGTTCGAGCGCGGCTTTGTAGGCGCCAAGCCGCATGGTGCCGCCTAAATCGCCGGCGGCGCTGCGCTTTTCGAGTTCATTGCCTTTGAGCCATTCAGTCATCAGGCCGACGATTGGATGCTTGGCCGCGCCGAATTCGGTTGAACTCGCGCCTTTGAGGCCGGCTTGATTGCGCGCGGCTTCGATGCAGGCCATCTGCATGCCGAAGCAAATGCCGAAGTATGGCGTCTTGTGTTCTCGCGCGAAGGTGACGGCGGCGATTTTGCCTTCGCTGCCGCGTTCGCCGAAGCCGCCGGGAACGAGCACGCCGTGAACGCCGTGCAGATCCTCGTGCCAGGCGTCGCCGCGTTCTTCGAACTTCTCGCTTTCGATCCAGCGAATGTTCACTTTGACATTGTTGGCGACGCCGCCGTGATGCAGCGCCTCGATCAGCGATTTGTAGGCGTCTTTCAGCTCGGTGTATTTGCCGACGACGCCAATCGTGACCTCGCCATCGGGCGACTTCAGGCGCTGAACGATCGTCTCCCATTTGCCCATGTCGGGCTGGGGCGCGACGGTGACGCCGAAGTGCTTGAGCAGTTCGGTGTCGAGGCCAGCCAGATGGTAGGCCATAGGCGCTTCGTAGATGGTTTGCAGATCGCGCGCTTCGATGACGGCGCTTTCGCGGACGTTGCAGAAGAGCGCGATTTTCTTCTTTTCGTCTTCCGGAATCGGGCGATCACAACGGCAGAGAATGATGTTCGGCTGAATACCGATTGAGCGCAGCTCCTTCACCGAGTGCTGCGTCGGCTTCGTCTTCATCTCGCCCGCTGACGGGATGTACGGGAGCAGCGTCAGATGAACGAACGCGGCTTGGCCGGGATCGAGTTCCTGGCCAAGTTGGCGGATGGCTTCGAAGAACGGCAGGCCTTCAATGTCGCCGACTGTGCCGCCGATTTCACAGAGCACGAAATCGGCCCCGCCGTGATCTGAGAGCACGAATTCTTTGATGGCGTTGGTGACGTGCGGAATGACCTGCACGGTTGCGCCTAGGTAATCGCCGCGTCGTTCTTTGGTGATGATCTCTTGGTAGATACGGCCGGTGGTGATGTTGTCGCCTTGGGTGGCGGAGACGCCGGTGAAGCGCTCGTAGTGGCCGAGATCGAGATCGGTTTCGGCGCCGTCGTCGGTGACGAAGACTTCGCCGTGCTGATACGGGCTCATCGTGCCCGGATCGACGTTCAGATAGGGATCAAGTTTGCGGAGTCGGACCCGGTATCCGCGTGCTTGCAGCAACGCGCCTAGAGCGGCGGAGGCGATGCCCTTCCCAAGAGAAGAGACCACGCCGCCGGTAATAAACACGTAGCGAGCCATTATCCTTCCGTCTCAGCCCCGGTTTGCGTTCTGCGCGCCCCGAGACCCGAGCTTTACGCGCTTATTGGTCGGGACCGGCGCGTTCGCGCCGTACTACGGCAACTCCGTTAGCAGAGTCGCTCGATTCGGTAGCGAGCTGGTTATCAGTTGTGAGGTCGATGCCCGTCACCGCGCCATTGGCCGGCGTGGTCGCCGGCGGAGTTTGGCGCTGTGTCGTTGCGGGCTGCGTCGACGCCGGGGTCGTTGCGGGAGCGGTACGTTGCGTCGTCGGCGTGGCGCCTGTGCTTGCCGGCTGACGCTGCGGCGTCGTGGCGGCGGTTTGCGTCGGGCGGTTCTCGATCGGGCCGGCGCGCGTCGTCGCGGCGGACGCCGGCGGCGGAGCTGGAGTGCTCGCGGCTGCGCTGCTGGGGCCGAGGGCGAATTGGTTGGTCGAGGGCGCGCGGCCCTCAGTCGGGTCCGGCGTGGTTTCGGGCGCCGCCGCGGGCTCTTCCGTGGCCGTTGGCGCAGTCGTGGTCGCGGGCGCGGTTTGGGCCGGCAACAGATCCATGACCGAACGCCCGTTGCTGGTGCTCGCGGCGCCGGAAATCAAAGTGAGACTAAGAGATGTCACGATGAAGAAGCCGCCAGCGACGGAGGTCATCTTGGCAAGCGCGTCGGCTGCGCCGCGGCCTGTCATCAGCGAACCGCCGCCGCCACCGCCCATGCCGAGCGCCCCACCTTCGGAGCGCTGCAGAAGCACGAGCCCGATGAGGCACATGCACACGAGCAAATGGATGCTGAGAACGATCAATTCCATCTGACTGCCCGTCTCCCACGCACCGCTTGGCTCGCGCCCTAACATGGGCGCGCGCGAAAGGGCGCTCAATAGCTGAGGCCGATCCTAAACGCCAGCCCGTCGCAGCGCATCCCTATGCTGCAGCCGGGTGACCCAGAATAATGGCCGAAAAGTCAGCCGCTTTCAGGCTTGCACGCCCCACGAGGGCGCCGTCCACACCGTCTACGGTGAATATCTCGCCCGCATTCTTTGGCCCAACCGAACCGCCGTAGAGAATACGGGTCTCGTTCGCCCGAGCGCCGAAAAGCCCGCCGAGCGTTTCCCGGATGAGTGTGTGGACCTCGCCGATCTCGACGAGCGTAGGGGTGGAGTTTCCCCCGATTGCCCAGACCGGCTCGTACGCGACGACGAAAGCGCCCTGCCCTGGCGCGCTGCGTTTTACTTGCGCGCCAACAACTTCCGCCACTTTGCCGGCGGCGCGCTCAGCCTGGGTTTCGCCAACACAGACGATTGGCGTGAGGCCCGCGGCGATGGCGGCCTCGGCCTTCTGGCGCACGAGTTCATCGCTCTCTTTGTGATACTGGCGGCGCTCGGAATGGCCGACGATGACGTACTTGGCGCCCGCATCGGCCAACATGGCGGCGCTGATTTCGCCCGTGCGGGCGGCGTCAGCGGCGTTGGGGCTGCAATCCTGCGCCCCAATCAGGATGGGTTTGTCGCGGGTCTGCCAGGCGGCGGGTGGGATGTAGACGGCCGGCGGGCAGATCAGCACGTCGATCTTGGCGGCGGCGGGGCCGATCGTTTCGGCAAGGGCGCCGAGTTCGGCCAAATCACCCATGCGGCCGAACATTTTCCAGTTCCCAGCGATCAACGGCTTACGAGCGCCCATACCTCTCCCCTCGTCAGAGCCGCTGCGGCGGCGTGCGGCAATTGCCCCGTCCGGGGGGGCTCTCTATGGTCCGCCGCCTCACGCATACGGAACGTCACATGCTTCTGCAATTTCGGAATATGACCCGCGGCTGGATCGCGACCATCATCGTGCTGCTGGTGGGCTTGGCGATGGTGATGTTCCTCGTTCCGCAGGACGGGCTCAATCTCACGGCCGGCAACGCGGTGGCGACCGTCGGCGGACGCAACATCACGCCACCTGAGCTCACTCGTGAGATCGACTTGACGCTGCGCGGCGAGCGCGCCAACGGCAACAATATTAGCCAACAGGAAGCGATCGACGCCGGCCTGCACCTGCGGCTGCTCGAAGGCATGATTAGCCGCGTCGCCATGTATGTGTACGCCGACAAGATCGGCGTGAGCGCAAGCGACGAACAAGTCGCAGCGCGCATTGCCGAAATCCCAGCCGTGAACAACGCCGTGACCGGCAGCTTCGACCCCGCCGCCTACAATGCGTTCCTTCAACAGATGCGCTACACCGAGCAAGAGTTCGAGCGCGACGTGCGCGGCGACCTCACGACGCAGATGCTAATCCAATCGCTGATGGCGGGCGTTCGCGCGCCGACAAGCTTCGGCGCACTGACTTATGCGTTCGATGCCGAAACGCGTGTCGTCTCCGTTGCAGAGGCGCCGGCTTCGCTGGTTGGGACGATACCGCAACCGAACGAAGCCCAAATTCAAGCGTTCTATGAAGACAGCCAGGAAGCGCTGCGGCTGCCGGAGTTCCGGGCGCTCACGCTGGTCTATGCGCGCCCGTCGGATTTCGCAGCGCGCGTGCAAGTGCCGGAAGCGCGCATTCGCGAAGAGTTCGACGCCCGCGCCGCGCAACTGACGCGCCCGGAACGGCGAACTTACGTCCGCATCGCCGCGTCCACTGAGCAACAAGCCAACGACGCCGCGGCGCGGCTCAATCGCGGTGAAAGCGCGGCTGCGGTGGCTCAGGCTATGGGCCTGCAGGTGACACGCGGCGAAGGCCAATCGCAGGCTGAAGTGCCGGACCGCTCGGTTGGCGAGGCGGTGTTCCGCGCGCAGGTGCGCGGCCCGGCCATTGTCGCGCGCGGCGAACTTTCCCCGTTCGTCGTCGTTCGCGTCGAGGACTCCACCCCCGCCGTGGCGCCGAACTTCGCAGAACTGCGTGGCGACATTCGCGACGCAATCGCCGCAGACGAGGCGCACGATCTGCTGAACGCCGCGATCGGCGCGTTCGAGGACGCTCGCGCGGGCGGCGCTTCGCTAGCGGACGCCGCGCGCCAAAGCGGGCTGACGGTTGTGACCATCGACGCCGTCGAGGCTGGCGGACGCAATCAACAAGGTCAGCCGATCGAAGCGCTTCAGGGCCACGACGAGGTCATCGCCGCGGCGTTCCAAACGCCCGAGGGTGAGGCCACCGATTTCGTGCCCGCCGGTGAAGCTGACGTGATCGCCGGGGTCGATCGCATCATTCCGGCAAGCGTGCGTCCGCTTGAGGAAGTGCGCGCCGATCTCGTTCAAGCGTGGATGCAGCGTGAGCGCGTGCGCCGCCTGCGTGAATTAGGCGAGACGATCGTCGCCGCCGTCAATGGCGGGCAAACACTGGCGCAAGCGGCGGCGGCCAACCGCGCCCGCGTTGTGATCTCGTCCCGCACCATCGATCGCCGCAGCGCGGCCCAGGCCCTGCCGCGAGGATTGGCCGGGCAGATGTTTGCGGTGGCTGAGGGAACCGCATTCAGCGATGTGGGCGGTTCGGGCGTCGCCGTCGCCGTCGTAGAGCGCATCAATCGCGCCGACATCGCCGCCGCTGATCCCCAGGTGCTTGAAGCGACCCGGCTTTACGCCGAGCGCCCATGCCTCCAGGAGGCGCTGCAAGTTGGCGCGCCGCCCTATTGCGGCGTCACGTCCAGCTTAGCGGAGTCTATTCAGGCCCAGATCGTTACGTCGATGAATCCGCGCCGCAACGAACGCGTGATCAGCAACGTCTATCGCGCCTCGAACGCGACCGGCGAAGACGCGCAACAATGAGCTTAAGCGAGCCCGCGCTGGAACCGGCGCTGGCCGCTTACACCAAAGCGCACGCGCTGGGCGGGGGCGTCGTCTGGATGAGGCGCGTCTCCGATCTGGAGACGCCGGTGGCGGCAATGCTGAAGCTGGGCGCCGACAAACCCGGCTCGTTTTTGCTTGAAAGCGTGCAAGGCGGCGATTTTCGTGGCCGCTATTCCATCATTGGGCTGAAACCCGATCTCGTGTGGCGCGTGCGTGACGGGCGCGCCGAGATCAGCCGAGGCGGGTTTGGCGAGAGCGCGTTCCGGCCGCAACGTGATGCGCCATTGAAGAGTTTGCGCAAACTGCTCACGCGCTCGGCGCTTGATCTGCCGGCGCATCTGCCGCCGATGGCGGCGGGGCTGTTTGGGTATCTGGGCTATGACATGGTGCGCCTGGTCGAACGCCTGCCCGAAAAAGCAGCCGACCCGATTGGAACGCCGGAGGCTCTGCTCGTGCGGCCGACCATCGTGGCGGTGTTCGACAACGTCACCGGCGAGATCACGCTCATTACGCCAGCGCGTAAGCGGGCGGGACAAAGCGCAGAAGCGGCGTACGAGGCGGCGCGGGAGCGGCTCAATCGCGTTTGGCGCGCGTTGGATCGGCCGTTGGCGAAGAAGCGCGTTGTTGAGGCAACGCCCGAGGTGGTGGAGCCGCGCTCCAACACAACGCCAGAGGCGTATCGAGCGCTTGTGGCCAAATGCAAAGACTATTGCCGGGCAGGCGATATTTTTCAGGTGGTGCCGAGCCAGCGTTTCTCTGCGCCGCTCAAAGCGCCGCCGTTCGCGCTTTATCGTTCGCTGCGGCGGCTGAACCCCTCGCCTTTTCTCTACTATCTGAACTTCGCCGATTTCGCGGTGGTGGGATCCAGTCCTGAGATCCTTGTCCGCAAGCGCGGCGATACGATCACCATCCGGCCCATCGCCGGAACGCGTCCGCGTGGGGCAACGCCGGCGGAGGATCATGCGCTTGAGGAAGAATTGCTGGCCGATCCGAAGGAGCGCGCCGAGCATTTGATGCTGGTTGACCTGGCGCGCAACGATCTTGGGCGGGTCGCGGTGCGTGGCGCAAAAGCCGGATCAAACGCGGCGACGGCGAGCGCCGGCTCTCAGCACGTGCGCGTGACCGAGGCGTTCACTATCGAACGCTATAGCCACGTGATGCACATCGTCTCCAACGTCGAAGGCGAATTGGCCGATGGCCTGACAGCGCTCGATGCGCTTCTTGCAGGTTTTCCGCACGGGACCGTAACTGGGGCCCCGAAGATCCGCGCCATGGAGATCATCAACGAAGTCGAGCCGCACAAGCGCGGCATCTATGCCGGCGGGGTGGGCTATTTCGGCGCGGGCGGCGATATGGACACCTGCATCGCACTGCGCACGGCGATCGTGAAAGACGGCGCGCTTTATGTGCAAGCCGGCGGCGGCGTCGTGCTGGACAGCGATGCGGAACTTGAATTGCAGGAAACACTGCACAAGTCGCGCGCGTTGTTTCGCGCGGCGGCTGAAGCTTGGCGTTACGCTTAGCGGCGCAGGTTCCGCGCTTACAGTCATTTAAGCGAAGTTCCGTGGCCCCGAACCGAGGGATCGCGCGTTTGTCCCCGTCCTTTCAAAGCTGGAACCTCCCTCCAGCATGCTCGGAGACAATGAACATGAAGAAACTGCTCATCGCCTCAACGGCAACCGCCGCGCTCGCTTTTGCCGCGCCGGCGTTCGCGCAAGTCGACGCCACAGCGCAAGGGACGATCTCGCCTCAAGTTCAATCCCAGGCGCAGACGAACACCGCAACGGTGACTGATCCGACGACCGAAGCAGCAGAGGAAGCAACCACACAGGCGTCTGAGACGGCCGAAGCTGCCATTGAAACAACCGAAGGCGCCGGCGCGACGATCAGCGCGGAAGCTGAAGCCTCGCCGCAAGTCGCCGCGTCCCAAACTGGCGCTACCGGCACGGCTGAGTCAGCCGCCGAAGTCTCAGCGGAATTGCCGGAGCCCGTGCAAACGGCTGTCGCTGACGGACGCTACACGACCGACGACCTGAACCGCGCGCAACTGGCGGCGCTGCAGTTGGGGCCAGGCCGCTAACGGCCCGAGATTCGCCTGAAAAGGATGGCGAGACCGCGAGGTCTCGCCATTTCTTTTGCGCCGGCGCTGGGCTAGGTTGCACCGGATGATGCTCTGGCTGGCCTCCGCACGATGGCGCGTTTGACGACTGTTTGAACCTGCTCGTCTTCCGCTTGCCTTGAGGCCGCCTGCCCCATGATCCTCGTCATCGATAATTACGACAGCTTTGTTTATAACCTCGTCCATTACGTCGAGGACTTTGGCGTGCGAGCCGAGGTGGTGCGCAACGATGCGCTGACGGTCACCGACGTGCTGAAGAAGAAGCCGAAGGCGGTGATCTTATCGCCAGGGCCGTGTACGCCGAACGAAGCCGGCATTTGCTTGGAGCTGTTGGCGAAGGCGCCGGACGATCTGCCCATGTTCGGCGTGTGCTTGGGTCACCAGGCGATGGGACAAGCGTTCGGCGGCGATGTGGTGCGCGCACAGGAGATCATGCACGGCAAAGTGTCCGAGGTGACGCATCGTGGCGGGGGGGTGTTTCGCGGCCTGCCCTCCCCGTTTCGGGCGACGCGCTATCACTCGCTGGCGGTGAAGCGGGCGACATTTCCGGCGGAACTGGTCATCGACGCGGAGACGGCGGATGGCGAAGTGATGGGGCTCTCGCACAAGGCGCGGCCAGTGTTTGGCGTGCAGTTTCATCCGGAATCGATCGCGTCGGAGCATGGGCACGCGATTGTCGGGAATTTTCTGAGCGCGGCGGGGCTGCGATGAGCTTGTCCGCAACGCTCGCTTCGCTGCGCGATGGCGCGGCGGTGCAGGCCTCCGACATCGATGGCGCTTTCAGCGAGATCATGGATGGGCTCGCCCAGCATGAGGAGATCAAGCAATTCCTGACGCTGACGACGCCGCTGATGGGGCACGCGCCGCTGATTGCGGCGGGTGCGCGGGCGTTGCGTTCGCGGATGGTGCGAGTTGAGGCGCCGGCGGGCGCCATCGATGTGTGCGGCACCGGCGGCGATGGCGCGCATACGCTCAATATCTCGACGGCGGTTGCATTTGTGGTCGCCGGCTGCGGCGTGCCGGTGGCCAAGCATGGCAACCGGGCGATGAGTTCGAAGTCTGGCGCGGCGGATGTGCTGGAAGCGCTCGGCGTGAAGCTGACGGCGGATCTGCCGGCGCTGGAGCGTGCGCTGCGTGAAGCTGGCGTGGCGTTTCTGTTTGCGCAGAACCATCACCCGGCGATGCGGCATGTAGCTTTGGCGCGCCGCGAGCTGGGAAAGCGCACAATCTTCAATTTGCTCGGACCGCTTTCAAACCCGGCCGGGGTAAAGCGGCAGCTCATGGGTGTGTTCAGTTCAGATTTTCTGGAGCCGGTCGCGGGCGCGCTCAACGAGCTTGGCTGCGAGAAGGCTTGGGTCGTGCATGGAGCCGGCGGGCTGGATGAATTGAGTGCGCAGCATCGTGAGGCGAACAACGTGGCTGTGCTCGATCGCGGCGCGGTGACGATGGTGCGCGCAAGCGTCGATGCCGAGATCAATCCGGATATTCGCGGCGGCGCCGCGGAGGAGAACGCCGCGGAAATGCGCGACCTCTTGGCGGGACGCGGGCGTCCGGGACACCGCGCGGCGGTGACGCTGAACGCGGCGGCGGCGCTGGTTGTGGCAGGGAGGGCCGTGGATATCCTCGAAGCCCGGCCGATCGCCGAGCACTCGCTGGATAGCGGTGCGGCGCGTGCGGCGCTGGAGAAGCTCGTAGATGTGACGCGGAGCGCGGCATGAGCGTGCTGGAGAAGATCATCGCCTACAAGCGCGACGAGGTGGCGGCGCGGAAAAAGGCGTTGGCGCAGGAGGCGCTCGATGCCGCGATCCGCAAGCAGACGCGGCCACGCGGCTTTGTACGCGCTCTTCGAGAGAGTGACGGCCCTGCCCTCATCGCTGAAATCAAGAAGGCAAGCCCGTCGAAAGGACTTATCCGGGCGGATTTCGATCCGCCGGAATTGGCGCTGGACTATGCCGACGGCGGCGCCGCCTGCCTTTCAGTGCTGACGGATGCGCCCAGCTTTCAAGGGCATGAGGACTTCCTGATCGCCGCGCGCAAGGCATGTGCTTTGCCGGTGCTGCGCAAGGACTTCATGATCGACGAATGGCAAATCGCGGAGAGCCGCGCGATCGGCGCCGATGCGATTTTGATCATCATGGCGGCGGTGGATGACGCTTTAGCGTCGGATCTCAACGATGCAGCTGAGGCGTTCGAGATGGATGCGCTCGTTGAAGTCCACGACGAGCGCGAAATGGCGCGGGCGTTGCGCATGGGGTTCAAGCTCATCGGCGTAAACAACCGATCGCTTGCGACCTTCGAGACCGATCTCGGCGTCACCGAGCGTTTAGCGGCGATGGCGCCTGCAGACGTTTTGCTTGTCTCAGAGTCCGGCATTTTCACGCACGAAGATATCGTGCGTTTGTCTGCGGCGGGGGCGCGCGCGTTTCTCGTGGGTGAGAGTTTGATGCGCCAAGATGATGTTGAAGCAGCGACGAAAGCACTACTTGGCCGTTAACTAAACTGGACTTGACCCGACCCTTGGAACGGATATAGAACGCGATATCGTTCACCATTTGGTCCCAGGTCATGCTGACAGCGAAACAAAAAGAACTGCTGCTCTACATCCACGAGCGGATCAAAGAGACGGGCGTTTCGCCCTCCTTCGACGAGATGAAGGAGGCGCTCGACCTGGCGTCCAAGTCGGGCATCCACCGGTTGATTACAGCGCTCGAGGAGCGCGGTTTCCTGCGCCGCCTGCCCCACCGGGCGCGGGCGCTCGAAGTGTTGAAACTGCCCGATAGCGCAGCGCCCGCGGCGCCGCCAAAGGGGCGGCAATCATTTAGGCCGTCGGTTGTCGGTGAAGGCCGCTCGAACGGCGGCGGCAATGGCGCGGGCATCCCCATTCTTGGTCAAATCGCCGCCGGTGTGCCGATCGAGGCGATCCAATCCGAAGTCGGGCGCATCACGCCGCCGGAAGATTTGCTGGGCTCAGGCGATCACTTCGCGCTCGAAGTCAAAGGCGACTCGATGATCCAGGCCGGCATCCTGGACGGCGATGTCGTGATCATTAAGCGCTCCGAGACGGCCGACAGCGGCGATATTGTCGTCGCACTGGTCGACAACGAGGAAGCGACGCTGAAGCGGCTGCGCAAGCGCGGCAATTCGATTGCGCTGGAAGCGGCGAACCCGGCGTACGAGACGCGGATCTTTGGTCCCGATCGCGTGCGCGTGCAGGGCAAGTTGGTGGCGATGATCCGCCGCTACTCGTAGGCGTTACTCGCGCTCTGCTGTTCGAACTCGCGGCGTCCAGGGGCGCTCTATCTCTTGCGGCCAAGCGCGGGCGATGCGTGGGCCGACCGGGGTTTCGGTGATCGTGGCGCCGCCGAGTCGCGCAATGCTCTCTCGGGTGATGAGCGCGGCCAGTTGGCAGCGTATGGCATAGTCCGCGGGCGTTTCCGTTTCGGCGATGACGATAGCGCGCGGCGCGCAGGCGCGTTCAAAGGCGGCTGCGTCGCGAACGAAGAAGATTGCACGTTGGCTCGTCTGCCATTGGCAGAGCGCTTCGCCGCAGGCTTCGGGTGGCGCGAGGCGTTCGGTTTCTGCGGGTGTGAGGCCGAGCATGGCGCCGAGCCGCTCGCGTGCGTAAGCGGAGCGCCCACTGCCCGCAAGCAGCGTCCAGCGATCAGGCTCGCGCACAAAGATGGCGCGCAGATCGGCGTCGAACGCGGCCACCGGTCGAGGCGTCGCGACATAGAGCGCGACGCTCACTAGAAAGATCGGCACGCTGAACCAACGCAATGCGCCACGCCACAGGCAAGCCCAAGTGAGCGCCAATACGCAGACGAGAAACGAAACTTCCGATGGCTTTGGCACAGCCCGGATCGCCTCAGGCCGCTCGCCGAAGGTCTGGCCGATGGCGGCGATGAGATCGAGGCCGCTGGCCATGGCTTGTAGCGCGGGGTCTCCCAGACCGAACGGCGTGAGCACGGCGGCGAGGATCGCGGCGGGCGCGACAATGAAGGACAAAATGGGTTCGGCGAGAAGATTCGCGGGCAGCGAATAGAGCGCGAAACGTTGGAAGTGGTAGATCGCGAACGGGTCGGTCGCGAGGCCGGCGACAAAGGCGATGAGAATGACGCCGCCCACGCCCTTCACGGCCCATTGCATGGCGCCGATGAGCGGCCCGGGCGTGGGCAAGGCCGGTTCGTGCGGGGCGCGCTTCAGCATTTCGAAGAGCGCGACGAGCGCCATGGTCGCGGCAAACGACATCTGGAAGCCGGGTTCGAGAACCGATTCCGGAAACAGCAGCACGACGATGAAAGCAGCAAGCCCGAGGCCCCGCATCGAGATCGCTGGACGATCCAGGAGGATCGCGCCGAAGGCGACGGCAGCCATGATGAAAGAACGCAGCGCCGGCACGTTGATGCCGGAGACGATGAGATAAGCGAGCACCGCAAACAGCGCGCCGATCGCGGCGAGCTTCTTGACTGGAAAGCGCAACGCAAGCGGCGAAATCAGCGAGAGGCCCCAGAGCAGCAGCGCAAACACCAGGCCGCCGACGATGCTCATGTGAATGCCGGAGACGGAGAGCAAATGCCCGAGGCCGGCGTTGAACAGGATTTCGTTGGTGTCGCGGTCGATGGCGCTGCGGTCGCCGGAGATCAGGGCGGCGGCGATGGCGCCGCCTCTTCCCGGCGCGGCGTCCTGGATTGATGCGGAGAGATCGCTGCGCATCGCGGCGAGCTGCAGGCGTTGGCGGTCGAGCCATGCATTCGGTGGTTCGAAGTTCTCCGGGCGGCAACGGCCGAAGGCGAAGCCTGTGGCGCCGAGCCGTTCGAAATAGGCGCGGCGTGCGAAGTCGTAGGCGCCAGGCGCCATCGGACCTGCGGGTGGCCCCAGCACGCCGAAGCAGCGTGCGGCGCGGCCAGGCGTGAGCAGTCCCGCTTCCGCGACCGACATGCGGACGTAACGGGGCGGATCGGCGACGCCTTCGATGCTGCGCACGAGCAAGCGAAGGCGCGGACCGTTGTCGTTGATCTCGTTGGCGACGACCCAGCCTTCGACGGCGCGTGGTTCCTCGCTCACCGGGATCGCCGGCTGGGCGACCACGGCGGTCCGGACTTGCGCCGCGATGGCGCCGAGACCGGCGGCGGCGATGAGCGCGCAGAGCCCACCCAGACATCGACGCAGCGTGATTTGCCAGCCGGTTGGACGCGCATGCGGCAGCGCCGCGAGCCCAAAGCTGGCGGCGATCCCAAGAACGAACGCGGCGGCGCCAAGCCAGATGGGCGGGTCGGCTGGCGCCAACAGCCAAGTCGCGCAGCCGGCCATCATGGCGGGCGCCAGCCAGAGGATCCAGCGGTCGCGCTGAAGCGCCCAGACGGCTTCCAGGGCGCGGCTAGGAGAAAGCGCCAGACGCGTGCTACCACGCGCGCGCTTTGACCACCCTGCCGAATTCCCCCCGATGAGCGTCGTCACACGCTTCGCCCCTTCTCCCACAGGCTACCTCCATATCGGAGGCGCGCGCACGGCCCTTTTCAACTGGCTGTTCGCCAAGAAGATGGGCGGCACCTTCCTGCTGCGGATCGAGGACACGGACCGCGCCCGCTCCACGCCAGAGGCGATCGCGGCCATCCTCGACGGCATGGAATGGCTCGGTCTCAAGCACGACGGCCAGACCATTTATCAGTTCGCGCGCGCGCCGCGGCACCGCGAAGCGGCCGAGGAGATGATCGCGCGCGGCACGGCGTTCCGCTGCTACATGACGGCCGAGGAACAGGAAGAGCAGCGTAATCTGGCGCACGCCGAAGGCCGCGCTATTCGATCGCCCTATCGTGATGGCAAGGCGCCGCCTTCGCCGGACGCGCCGTTCACAGTCCGCCTGCGAGCGCCCGATGACGGCGAGGTCGTCAACGCAGACCTCATACAAGGCGACGTGCGCATCAAGGCGCGCGATATCGATGACCTGGTGATGCTGCGGGCGGACGGGAATCCGACGTACATGCTTTCAGTCGTGGTCGACGATTACGACATGGGCGTCACGCATGTGATCCGCGGCGATGACCACCTCACCAATGCCGCGCGTCAGATCGTGATTTATCGTGCGATGGATTGGACGCCGCCGCTGTTTGCGCACGTCCCGCTCATCCACGGTGAGGACGGCAAGAAGCTCTCGAAGCGCCATGGCGCCCAGGCCGTGCACGAGTGGCGCGACATGGGCTATTTGCCAGAAGCGATGAACGCGTACCTCATGCGGCTGGGCTGGAGCCCGGGGCACGATGAGATTCTCACCAAAGAAGAAGCGGCGCCACAGTTCGAGATCGGCCAGATCGGCAAAGCGCCCTCTCGTCTCGATTTCAAGAAGCTCGATTCCGTCAACGCGCACTTCCTTGCTTTGGCGGATGACGCGCGTGTGACACGCCTCGTCGAAGAGCACATGAAGGCGCGCGGTGATGCGCCTTTGAGCGACGACTCGGCCGCTGCTTTGGCGCGCGCCATCCCCGTGCTGAAAAAGCGGGCAAAGACCATTCCGGAGCTTGCAGAACAGGCGCGCTTCGTTTTGGCGAAACGACCGCTAACGCTTGACGACGCAGCGAAAAAGCTGCTCAACGACGACTTCAAGCCACGTCTTTCGCGCCTGCGTGTCGCGCTCGAAAAAGAGCCATCGTGGGACCATGTATCACTTGGCAGCGCGCTTAAGGCTTTCGCTACCAGCGAGGGCGTTGGCTTAGGACAAATCGGCCCAGGTTTGAGGGCGGCGCTCACGGGCGGCACACCTTCTCCGGACCTGGGCCAGACGCTGGAATTGTTAGGCCGTGAGGAAGCGTTGGCGCGGATCGCGGATCAAGTTTGAGGAAGTTCGGCGATGGAAAGCAAAATCATTAAGAAGCCTTCGGCCACGATCACCGTGAACAACAAGCAGCTGGAGCTGCCGGTGTATGGCGGCACGGTCGGGCCGGACGTCGTCGATATCCGCAAGCTCTATTCGCAAACGGGCGTTTTCACCTTCGACCCTGGCTTTACCTCGACCGCCTCCTGCGAAAGCCAGATCACCTACATCGATGGCGATGAGGGCGTGCTGCTCTATCGCGGCTACCCGATCGATCAGCTCGCTGAGCACTCGAACTTCCTGGAGGTTTGCTACCTGCTCGCGAACGGCGAATTGCCGAGCGAAGCGGAGTATCAGCGCTTCGAGAAGAACATCACCTATCACACGATGCTGCACTCGCAGTTCGATCGCTTCTTCGAAGGCTTCCGCCGTGATGCGCACCCGATGGCGATCATGGTCGGCACGGTCGGCGCGCTGGCTGCCTTCTATCACGACAGCACCGACATCAACGATCCGCAGCAACGCACCATCGCCAGCCATCGCCTGATTGCGAAGATGCCGACGATCGCGGCCCGCGCATTCAAATACTCGATCGGCCAGCCATTCGTTTCGCCGCGCAACGAGCTCGACTATGCGTCGAACTTCCTGCGCCAGTGCTTTGCGGTGCCGGCCGAAGACTACAAGGTCAATCCGGTGCTGGCGCGCGCGATGGACGTGTTCTTCATTCTGCACGCCGATCACGAGCAAAATGCTTCGACGTCGACCGTGCGTCTCGCCGGCTCTTCGGGCGCCAATCCGTTTGCGTGCATCTCCTCGGGCATCGCCTGCCTTTGGGGCCCGGCGCATGGCGGCGCCAATGAGGCAGCGCTCAACATGCTCGAAGAGATCGGGACGGTCGATAAGATCCCCGAGTTCATCAAACGCGTGAAAGATCCGAACGACGACGTGCGCCTGATGGGCTTCGGGCACCGCGTCTATAAAAACTACGATCCGCGCGCGAAGGCGATGCAGAAGCTCTGCCACGCCGTGCTGAAGGAAACCGGCGGCCTCGACAATCCGACGCTGAAGGTCGCCATGGAACTCGAGCGGATTGCGCTGAGCGACGAGTATTTCATCAGCCGCAAGCTCTATCCCAATATCGATTTCTATTCGGGCATCACGCTGCGCGCGATGGGCTTCCCGACTTCGATGTTTACGGTGCTGTTCGCGGTGGCGCGCACGGTGGGCTGGATCGCGCAATGGACCGAGATGATGGAGGACGAGAGCCAGAAGATCGGCCGTCCACGTCAGGTCTATACCGGCGCGCCAAAGCGCGACTACGTCGAGCGCGGCAAGCGCGGTTAATACCTTCCATTTCTCATTCCGGCTCTATGGCGCGTGCCGCGCCTCCGGCCGGAATGAGAGACAAAGAACTATTTCGCCAAAGTCTTCAGCACCGCGTCCGCGGCGATGTCGCTTGCGGGCGTGCCGCCGCGTCCCATCTTTGCGAGCGCTTCATCCTGGGCGCGGACTTGTGCTTCGCGGGCGTCTTCGCTGTCGAGTAACGGGGCTGCAGCGGCTGCGATGTTCTCGGGCGTGCAGCGGGTTTGGATGAACTCGGGCGCAACTTCGGCGTCGGCGGCGGTGTTCATCAGCGATGCGTACTTCGCCTTGAACAAGAACGCGCGGGCGATGGCCCAGGTGATCCAGCCGAGCTTGTAGCCGACGACGACAGGCGTGCCTTGCAGCGCGACTTCGGTTGTCACCGTGCCCGACGCCGCGAGCGCTACGGTGGCGGCGGCGAAGGCGTCTTCCTTTTCGCTCTCGTCGAGGATGCGGACTGCGGCGGGCACTTGCGCCGTTACCTGGTCGCGCACGCTGTTGGCGGCGACGGTGATGATGCGGACGTCGCGGTCACGATCGAGCAGTTCGGCGGCGGCCCACAGCGTTGGACCAATGCGGCGGATCTCGGCGCTGCGGCTGCCCGGCAGAACGAGGATGATCTTCTCCGTTGCCGCGAAACCCTGGCGAGCGCGGAGCGCGGCCCCGTCGCCGGGTATGTAGCGGCCGAGTGCGGGATGGCCGCAGACGGTGCAGGCGAGGCCAAATGGCTCGTAGAACGGGACTTCGAAATCGTGGATGCAGATCAGGTGATCGACGGCGGCGGCGAGCGTCTTGGCGCGGCCTGGGCGCGTCGCCCACACTTGCGGGCCGATATACTTCACCAGCTTGATCTCGGGCGCGGCAGCGCGAACGCCTTGCGCCACACGGAGCGTGAAACCCCATGAATCGATCAGGACGACCACGTCCGGCTTGGCTTTGAGAATAGCCGCCACCGTCGAACTGACAGCGGCTTTGACGCGCGAATAGGCGAGCAGGCCGTCAATGAAGCCAAGCACAGCAAGACCCTTGATGTCGGCTTGGCTGGCGATGCCCTGCCCGGCCATCAGCGGGCCACCGACGCCCTGCAGATCGAGTGAAGCGTCTCGTTCACGGAGCGCGCGGGCGAGATCGGCCCCGAGCGCGTCGCCGGAAGATTCCGCAGCTACGAGGAAAATACGTTTGCTCACGCCTTGTCCGTTTCGTCGGCGGTGAAACCGTAAACGAAGAGTCCGGTGCGGTTGGCGGCGGCGACGAGGTCGGCGCGGCGGACAGCGAGCGCGCCTTGCGCTTCAACGGCGATGCCCGCGAGGCCGGCCGCGGCTGCGCCCTCAATGGTGCGGACGCCGATAACGGGCAAATCGATGCGGCGTTCTTGGATTGGTTTCGGCCGCTTCACCAGCACGCCACGGCGCGCTTGCGGCGTGCCACGAATGGTTGTCGGCAATTCGGCGACGCGGCGCAGCATGGCGTCGGTGCCCTCTTGCGCTTCGACCGCAAGCACGAGCCCATCACAAACGACAACACCTTGGCCGATGTCGAAGGCGCCGCTGGCGGCGGCGACTTTGGCTGCCTTGCCGATATCGCGCGTGTGCTGGTCGTTGGGCTGCACCGCACCCCACGCACCGGGCGTCGCCAGCAAATCTTGCATGACAGACTCGGCCCCCACGACGCGGAAGCCGGCCTTCTCATGCTCATTCAGCACGGCGCGAAGCAGCGCGTCATCGCCTTGCGGCATGGCGGCGAGAATGGCCGGCAACATCGACATCGCGACATCGTCGAGCTGCAAAGTCTTGAGATCGGGGCGCTCGACTTTGCCGATCAGCACAACCGCATCGCAGCCGGCTTCGCGGATCGCGTCCATGCGGGCGCCCATCTGGCCGAGGCCATGGCCAGCGCCTGGGTGGGCCTCAAGCGCGGAGTCCGCCATCGGCGTGATGCGTGCGATGAAATATGGGCGCTGGGTCGCGGCCAGGTGTTCGGCCAGCACGACAGGTAGCTCGCCGCCGCCCGCGATTACGCCAAGCTTGCGCCAGCCGCTCATCAGTCGCGCGGCATGCAGAGATTGCGCGCGGAGTCGGCGCGAATGAAATCGACGATTTCCATAACGTGCGGATTGCCGGAATAGGCTTCGACGCAATCTTCGACACGCTCTTGGAACGTGCCTTCTTCTGCGAACAGCAAACGATATGCGGCGCGGAGATCGTGGATCTGTTCGCGCGAGAAACCGCGGCGCTTCAGGCCCACGACATTGAGGCCGCCGAGGTGGGCGTGGTTGCCGATCGCCGAACCGAACGGGATGAGATCGGTCGTCATCAAGGCGCTCGCGCCGACGAACGAGTAGCGGCCGACACGGCCGTGTTGGTGGACGCCGGAAAGGCCGCCAAGGAAGGCGTAGTCGCCGACTTGAACGTGGCCGCCGATAGTCGCGGTTTGAGCCATGATGACGTTGTTGTTGACGATGCAATCGTGGGCGACGTGGCAATTGCCCATGATCAGACAATCATTGCCGACCGTCGTGACGCCGCGCCCGCGCACGGTGCCGCGGTGAATGGTGGCGTGTTCGCGGATGACGTTGTTGTCGCCGATGATGAGCTTCGTCGGTTCGCCCCGGTACGACAGATCCTGCGGCGCGCCGCCGAGGCCTACGAACGGCCAGACGGTGTTGCCCTTGCCGAGTTCGGTGTGGCTCTCGATGAAGACGTGCGCGATGAGCTTGGTGCCCTCGCCGATCTTCACGTTGGGGCCAATCACACAGCCTGGGCCGATCTCCACGTTAGCGCCGAGTTCGGCGCTATCGTCGACGACGGCGGTTTTGTGGACCTTCGCGCTCATATCGAATCCTGTGGGCGGTCGGCCTTCATCGCGGCGAATTCGCAATCCGTGGCGAGCTCGCCGCGCACTTCGACACGGCCGCGGAACTTAAAGATGTTGCGGCGCTGGAAGAGCACCTCGACAAACATCTCCATCGTGTCGCCGGGCATGACGGGCTTCTTGAAGCGCGCGCTTTCGACGGACATGAAGAGAATGAGGTGCTTGGTGATATCGGCATCGAGCGTCTTTGACATCAGCACGGCGCCCGTCTGCGCCAACGCCTCGATCTGCAACACGCCCGGCATGACCGGCGCGCCCGGAAAGTGGCCCGGGAAAAATGGCTCGTTGATGGTGACGTTCTTGATGCCGCGAATGGACTTGTTCGGGATGTAATCGACGGCGCGGTCGATGAGCAGGAACGGGTAGCGATGCGGCAGACGGCGAAGGATTTCGCCGATCTCGATCACGTCGTCCGTGGTCTTCTGCTGTTCGGTCAGATCATTTGCTTTCATCGCGCGTCCCTGCGGCGGCCCGGCGGCTCAGCCAGGCGGCTTCACGAAGCCATTTTCGTAGCGGTTTGGCCGGATATCCACTCCAGACCTCCCCTGGCGGCACGTCTTGGAACACGGCGGCGCCGCCCGCAAGGGTAGCGCCCGCCCCGATATTGCGGTGATCGGCCACGCCCACACGCCCGCCCAAGGTGACGCCGTCGCCAATTTTGGTGGAGCCGGAAATGCCGCCAAAGGCCGCGATCAGTACGCCGCGGCCGATCGTGCAGTTGTGGGCGACGTGGCAAAGATTATCGATCTTTGCGCCCTCGCCGATCACCGTGTCATCGAACACGCCGCGATCGATGCAGGAATTAGCGCCGATAGTGACCCTATCCTGGATAACGACGCGACCAAGGTGAGGCACATCGACCGGGCCGGAGGCGTCGCCGGCGACGCCGAAGCCCTGCTCGCCGATGACAGCGCCGGCAAGAATGCTTGCTTCGTCACCGATGAGCGCAAAGGAGATCGAGACACGTGCGCCGATCTTGCAGCGGCGGCCGATGGCGACGCCTGCGCCGATGACGCTGTTCGGTCCGATCTCCGTGCCGGCGCCGATTTCCACGTTGGGACCAATGACCACGCCGGCGCCCAAGCGCACGCCCTCTTCGAGCTTGGCGCTTGGGTCAATGGCGGGGGCATCCGTTGCGAAACTGCGCGGACGGATGAGCGATGGGACGATGCGCGCAAAGAAAGAACGCGGCCGATCGGTGAGGATGAGCGCGGCGGCCTTGGGCGCCAGGTGAGCGAGTGCCGGCGGGATGATGCAGGCGCCAGGCGCGGTCTCTAAGGCCGCGCCCTTCTTGCCTTCGTAGTAACAAAGGTCGCCCGGACCGGCGCGATCGGCTGGCGCGGCGCCCGTGACCTCACGCTCGGCGTCGCCGCCGATATCGCTAGAAGGCGCAAGCGCCCGGACCGTCACCGGTCCGAGCGCCTCGTAGAAGCGGGGATCGATCATGCGCCGACTATGTGACGCAGCCGCTGCCCGATGTCACTGTCCCGTAGGCCTTATTGGGCCGGAGGCGCCGCTGGCTGCTGAGCCGCCTGGCACTCGCTCGCCGCATGGCGGGCGACGTTGGCAACGCGCGTATTCTGGTTCTGATCGAGCTGCTGGATCACCGTCGCCGTGATGTCGAAGCTCGGGTCGAACGTCGTCGTGTTGCTGGCGTCAATAACGATGCCGGCGCCGCGCGAGGTCATTACCTGGGTCACGACCGGGGCGACCTGCCGGTCGAAGTCACGGAGCGCGATCAGTTGCGAGCAATCCATGTCGCCACGGATGCCGGCGGCGCGTTGTTCAAGCTGCTGGCGGCGCTGCGTGAATTGTTGGACGGCAGAGTTGTTGCGGATCTGCTCCTGCGACAGGTTGCGCGTCGTTTGAGCGAGGCGCGCGGCCTCCTGCTCCAGCGACTGCGTCTCCGGCGCGAGCGCTTGGGCTTCGGTCTGGAATTGCTGGCGCAACGCCGCAAGCTTAGCTTGCAGATCCCGACCGAGCACGGACTCTGCAGCTACCCGCGCGTAGTTGATCACGACCGCCTGCGTCGCTTGAGAATTGCCGCGATTGCGCTGAGCAAGCGCATCGGACGACACGGAAACCGCGGCCACCGCAAACGCGGCCGCCGAAAATAAACTCACCACACGCATACCGCGTTTCTCCTCAGAAATTCGTCCGGGTTGAGAACCGGAACTGTTCGCGTCGATCGTAATCCTCGTATTGGAGCGGCTGCGCGAAATCGAACTGCACCGGTCCAAACGGGGAGTCCCAGAAAATCGACACCCCTGCCGCCACTCTTAAGCTGGCGGTATCGTCAACAATAAGGCGGTTCGGACCCGTTAGATCGACGGTTTGCCGGTTCGCTGAGTCCAAATAGCCAAGCGTGCCGAAATCGACGAACAGCGCACTGCCGAGCGAGAACGTCTCAGGCAGTGGCAGCGGAACATCCAGCTGCAGCGTGCCAATCGCATAGGCGTTGCCGCCAACGGCGTCGCCGCGCTCGACCACATTTCCAGTCGCGTCCTCAACCAACAGCTGACGCGGGCCAATGCCGGCGACGTCAAAGCCGCGGAATGATGAGCCGCCCTTAAAGAAGCGGTCATTGATGCGCACGGTGTCGCCGTTCCAGCCCGTGATGAGACCGGCGCTACCACGGAAAGTGGCGCGGAAGCCGTAAGGGAGCCCGTAATAGACGCCGCCTTCGATCTCAGTGCGCAGATAGTTCACCTCGCCGCCAAGGCCCGCAACATCTTGGCTTATATCGAGGTTGAAACCACGCGTGGCGTTGATGGGCGAATTGCGCCGGTCCCAGTTCACCTGGAAGCCCAGCACGGACGTGAGGAACGTGCCCTCCTGATCGCAAAGCAATGGGCGCGTTAGGTTCACCGGGTCGCACTGATTCACATCCGGTGTGAGAATGTTCGAATCGTGATCGATGAAGATGTCGGCGATCTCGGTGTCATCCTGCACCAATGAGTAGGTGAGGCCCAAGTTGGTGCGCTCACCGATGCGGAAACCCGTTCGCAAACCGATACCGGTCGATTGGTTCTCGAACGACGATTGGCTGAGAAAGTCGGTGCGCAGTGAGTAGATGTCGAAGCCGGCGGCGATTTCGCGGCCCATAAAGCGCGGCTCGGTGAAGCGCAAGTCGAGTTGCTGCCGTTGAGAACTCGACGAGGCGCGCAGACGCAGGAATTGACCGCGGCCCCGCAGGTTGCGCTCGGTGACGGAGATGTCGAACAGGAAGCTCTCAGTGGAAGAATAGCCTGCGGCGAAGGCGAATTCGCCGGTCGACTGCTCTTCAACAGTGACGGTGACGACGGAGCGGTCGGGCTGTGAGCCATCCGCGTCTTCGACAGTGACCTCGTTGAAAAAGCCCAGCGCGCGCACCTGGTCACGTGAGCGATCCAGCAGCACGCGGTTGAACGCGTCGCCCTCGGCGACCAGCATTGACCGCCGGATGACCGGGTCGATGGTGCGGGTGTTGCCGACAATGTCGATGCGCTCGATGAATGTACGCGGGCCCTCATCGACTTCGAACGTGATGTTGACCTTGCGGTTCTCGCGGTCGCGCTCGACGATCGGCGTAATCTGAACGTTGGCGTAGCCGACCGAACCGGCCACGTAGGTCATCGCGTCGATGGCGTCTTCGATTTGCTCACCGCGGAATTCCGTTCCGGAGCGGATCGGATTGACCGCGCGGAGAAGGTCTTCCGGAAGACGGTTCAGTTCCGTCTGGATTTGGATTTCGCCGAACTCGTAGCGAACGCCCTCTTCCACCGTAAAGGTGATGTAGAAATCGCGCTGGTCAGGCGTCAGTTCGGCGACGGCCGAGACGACGCGGAAATCCGCGTAGCCGCGGTTATTGTAGAACTGGCGCAGCTGCTCGCGGTCGTACTCGAGACGATCAGGATCGTAATTGTCGTTGCTCGAGAAGAAATTCCACCAGCTCGAACGCGTCGTCACGATCGCGTCGCGCAGGCGGCGATCGGAGAATTCCTCGTTGCCGATGAAGTTGATGTCGCGGACGCCGGTGACCGGACCTTCATCGACTTCAAAGATGAGATCGACGCGGTTCTGATCGAGTTCGCGCACCTGCGGTGTGACCTGCGCGGCGAAGCGGCCGTTGCGGCGGTAAACGTCGAGGATGCGCTGCACGTCGGCCTGCGCGCGCGCCGGCGTGAAAACAGAACGGGGACGCGCCTGGACTTCGCCTTCGAGATCTTCCTCGTCGAGCGTGCTCATGCCTTCGAAGATCACGCGGTTAATGATCGGGTTTTCGCTGACGATGACGACGAGGTCGGTGCCGCGCTGCTCGATCTGGACGTCAGAGAAAAGGCCCGTGGCGAATAGCGTCTTGATCGACATGTCGATGCGTTCCGGATCGAACACATCGCCTGGACCGACTTGCAGGTACGACGAAATCGTCGCCGGCTCGATCCGCTGGTTGCCTTCAACGAGCACACGCCGAATGGCGACGCCCGAAGGCTGCGCCTGTGGCGGCGTCACCGCCTGATTTTGTTGTGCGTAGGCGTCCGTGCTGGCCGCCAACAGCGCGCCAGTCCCCGCGCCAACGGTGGCGACGCAACCAAGTGCGCCGAGCGCTACATCCCGCAGTACCCGCTTCATCAAGCCCTCGACGTCCGACGCTCCCCAGCGTCTTGGTTTTTAAGAGCCCATCCCGCCTCGAAAGACAAGGACGAGCCGCTGTTACTGCGCACCCGGAAAGAGCCTCGTAATGTCATTCCAGGTTGCGAATAAGAACAAACTCGCCATGACGGCGAATCCGGCCCGATAGGCCCATTCCTGCGCCGACGGCGGCAACGGCTTGCCCCCGCGCACGGCTTCGATCCCGTAGAACAGCAGATGCCCCCCGTCCAAAATCGGAATCGGCAGCAGATTCACGATTCCGACAGCTACCGACAGCACTGCGGCCAAATTGAGCAAGGAGAGCGCCAAGAAGCCAAGGCGATCAATCCAGGTGATGTTGTCGCCGCCGCCAGTCAGCGCCGACGTCGCCACCTGGCCAGATACGTTGATGATGCCGAGTGGGCCCGCGATCTGGTTGCCCGACTCCCGGCCGGTGAAGATGCCGCCAATATATGCGCCGGTTTGAGCGATGATACCCCAAGTGTCGGACGCGCCGACGGCCAGCGCGGTCAGCGGGCCCACACGCTCGCGTTCCCCAGCGATGCCTATCGAACCGATTTGCGGATTGTCCGGCCGCGGGCGCGGCGTGATTTGGATCGAGACTTCAGTACCCTCTCGCAGAACAAGCAGGCTCAAGGTTTGGTTCGGCGCTTGCGAGATAACGCGCTGCAAATCCTGGAAATCGCCAATGCGCTTTCCGTCGATGGAGCGAATGAGATCACCTTGCTGCAAGCCTGCGGCGGCAGCCGGTGATTCAGGCTGCACGGCTGCAACGCTGGCGACATCGCGGCCGAGGATGAAAACAAGAAGGCCGAAGGCGATGATCGAGAAAATGAAATTCGTGACTGGCCCAGCAGCGACGACCATGGCACGCGTCGAAAGCGGCTGGGCGTGGAAGAGACCTTTGGCGCGCGCTTCGGCAAGTGCGGCGGGATCGTCGATCTTCTCGCGCGGCGCCGTCGACATGGCGTCGGCGTCATCGGCGAACTTTACGTAGCCGCCGAGCGGCAGCGCGCCGACTTTCCACTGCACGCCTTGCTTGTCGCGCCAGCCGAGCAACGTCTTGCCGAAACCGATGGAGAAGGTGTCGATCGCGACGCCGCGCCAGCGGGCGACCTGAAAGTGACCGAACTCGTGCACGAACACCACGACGCTGAGCACCAGCACGAACGAGCCGGCGTAGATCAGAATGTTCTGCAGTACGTCCATTCGGCCCGTTTCCTCCCGCCGGCAATTTTATGAGGCGTTGTCAGCCCTTTAAGCTGCCGCCGGGTTTCCCGCAATAAGACGGGCCGCGCGCCGCGCGGCCTGATCCACCGCCCTCACCTCATCGAAGGATGAAGGCATTTTTGCGAGAAGCCCAGCCTCGGCCCCTTCCAATTGTGACAGAGCTTGTTCGACCGTGTTGGAAATGTCGAGGAAGCGAATTCGGCCCTCCAAGAACGCTTCGACAGCGATTTCATTCGCTGCGGAAAGCGCCGTCGTCGCAGCCGCACCCCGATCAAGGGCGCTTCGAGCGAGGTGAAGCGCCGGGAAACGGATTGGATCGGGCGCCTCGAAAGTAAGCTGAGCAAGTGCGGCCAGGTCCAAGCGTGCAGTGGATACCGCAGCACGATCTGGCCAGGTGAGCGCGTAGGCTATTGGGATACGCATGTCCGGCGTGCCGAGCTGGGCGAGGACCGAACCGTCCACATAATGCACCAGACTGTGGATGGTGCTTTGGGGGTGGACGATAACGTCGATCGATTTGGATGGAAAACCAAACAGATAGGACGCCTCGATCAGCTCCAGACCCTTGTTCATAAGGGTGGCGCTATCGACGGAAATTTTGCGGCCCATGCTCCACATCGGGTGAGCACAGGCCTGCGCGGGCGTGGCGGCCGCCATTTGCTCGCGCGTCCAGGTGCGGAACGGGCCGCCCGAGGCTGTGAGCGTTAGCCGCTCGACACGATCAGGGTGGGTCAAGACTTGGAAGATGGCGTTGTGCTCGGAATCCACCGGCAGCAGCGTCGCGCCGTGAGCCTTCGCGGCCTCGATGAACAGCGGACCGGCGCAGACGAGGCATTCCTTGTTCGCCAGTGCAACATGAGCCCCGCGGCGCACGGCGGCCATCGTCGGCGCGAGTCCAGCGGCCCCTACGATCGCGGACATAACCCATTCGGCGGGGCGGGCGCCGGCCTCCTCAAGTGCAGAGGGCCCGGCGCCAACTTCAACGTTCAGTCCCGCGAGCGCGCTCTTGGCTTCGTTTAGCAATGCGGGATCGGCGATCGCCGCAAACCTCGGCTTGAGGCGGCGGCAGGCTTCGGCGAGGTCGCCAAGACGGCTTGCGGCGGTGACGGCCTCCACGGGGAGTTCGTGCCCCTGCCCGCGCAACTCCTCGATGACCTGGATCGTCGACTGGCCGACTGAACCGGTGACACCCAGAATGGAAACGCTGCGCGTCACAGGCCGCGTCCGAACAGAAGCGCAGTTGCGCCAGGTCCGAAGGCGAGCGCCGCGCCGACCAGGAGCGTCGCCGCCATCAGGCTATCGATACGATCCAACACGCCGCCATGGCCCGGGATCAGCTTGCTGGCGTCTTTCACGCCGAAGCGGCGTTTCAGAAAGGATTCGAAGAGGTCGCCCATGAGCCCAGTGAATGCCACGAGTGCGCCGATGAGCAACCATGACACATGCAGATCGGGCTCCGCTTGGAACAGATGGCCGCAGCCATAGCCGGCGACGGCTCCGGCCAGCGTTCCAGTGACAATCCCGGAATAGGTTTTGTTCGGTGAAAGGCCCCGCGCGATCTTAGGCCCACCAAGCAGCTTGCCGCCGAAATAGGCGAAAATATCAGACGCCCAGATAATGGCGAACAGCGCCAGGATTGTCTCTAGGCCCTCCGGCGCGCGATCGCGCAGCCACAGAAAGATCGCGCACGGCAGGCCGATATAGATCGCACCCCCGGCGGTCTCGATAATCCCGGTCAAGGAGCGGCGGCGTGTGGCAGAGGCGAAGGCGCAACCGACCATCCAGAAGAATGCGAAAGTCAGATAGCCCCAACTCGAAAACATCACCGCGCCCAGAGAGCCGGCGAGCGTGAACATGAAGGCGGGCGCGAAACTCTCGGGCTCGCTCATGCGCGCCCATTCGTAGCTCATCGCGACGACAGCGCCGCCGCACATGGCTGCGAGCCACGGGCCGCCCGCCAGGGCCGCCGCCACACCAGCCGACGCGAGCACCAAACTTGACACGATGCGCGCGCCAAGGTCGGACCACTCGCCGCGCGTGCGCGCCGCTTCGACGGCGTCAGGCGGACTCAGGCGCCGCCCCCCCGTAACGGCGTTCGCGGCGCCGGAAGATGTCGATCGCCTGGCTCAGCGCGTCCTTGCCGAAATCGGGCCAGAGCACATCGAGAAAGACGAGTTCCGCGTAGGCCGATTGCCAGAGCATGAAATTGGACAGCCGGAATTCGCCCGACGTGCGGATCAACAGATCGGTGGCGGGAAGATCTTCGGTGTCGAGATAGGATTCGAATATCTTGCGATCGAGATCGCCGGCTCTGAGTTTTCCGGCGGCGACATCCTCCGCAAACCGGCGCGCGGCGCGCACGATCTCATCTTGGCCGCCATAGTTGAAGGCGATGGTGAGGTTGAGCTTGTCGTTGTGCTTGGTCCGAACTTCGGCGCTTTCGATAATCTGGGCGATATCGTGCTGAAGGCCTTCGCGGCCGCCGATGATGCGCACGCGGACGCCTTCACGCACGAGCTTATCGAGATCACGATCGACGTAGAGACGCAGCAGATCGAAGAGCGCATTCACCTCCTCGGCGGGACGGCGCCAGTTTTCGGTCGAGAAGCCGAAAACCGTAAGGTACTCGACGCCGAGATCGCCGGCAGCTTCCACCGTTCGGCGCAGCGCTTCGACCCCCTCAGCGTGACCGAATGTGCGCGGGCGCGACCGTTGCTTCGCCCAGCGGCCGTTCCCGTCCATGATGATAGCGACATGGCGGGGAACGTCCGCTGGCGCTTGGGTGGGAGATGGCTGGGCCATATGGGCAGTAGGCGGTAGGCAAACGGCAGCAGAGGCGCAGGCAGAACTGCCCACCGCCTGCCGCCCGATGCCTACACCTGCATGATCTCCTGCTCTTTCGCGTGAAGCGCCGAGTCGATCTTCTTGATGTGATCGTCCGTCGCTTTTTGGACTTCGGCGCCGTGCTTCTTGTGCTCGTCTTCGCTGATGGCGTGCTCTTTCTCGAGCTTCTTCAGGTGCTCCATCGCGTCGCGGCGAATATTGCGGACGGCGATGCGCTGCTGCTCGGCGTACTTGCCGGCGATTTTCGCAAGCTCGGTGCGGCGCTCGCCGGTGAGCGGCGGAATCGGGATGCGCAAAGTCTGGCCGTCTACAATCGGATTGAGGCCGAGATTGGCGGAGCGGATCGCCTTGTCGACGGCGGAGACGACGGCTTTGTCCCAGACGTTGACCGAGATCATGCGCGGCTCGGGCACGCTGACGCTAGCGACTGAGGTAAGCGGCGATTCCGCGCCATAGGCTTCGACCTTGATCGGGTCGAGCAAGGACGGCGAGGCGCGGCCCGTGCGCAGGCCCGAGAACTCGTGCTGGAGCGCGGTAATCGCGCCATCCATGCGCTTCTTGTAGTCATCGAGTTTGAAAGGCGGCGAGGCTGCCATGACGATCGTTCCTAGTCTGAGATTGTTGTACAGACGCCGCGGCCGTGCAGCACGTCTGCGAGGCTGCCGCGCGCGCCGATGGAAAAGACGACGATTGGAATGCCGCTGTCGCGCATCAGACTGACGGCGGAGGCGTCCATGACCCTGAGATCGCGCGCGAGCACTTCGTGGTAGCTGAGCTTGTCGTAACGGGTCGCGGTTTTGTCCTTCTTCGGATCAGCCGTGTAGACGCCATCGACCTGCGTACCCTTCAGCAGCGCGTCACAGCCCATCTCAGCGGCGCGGAGTGCAGCGCCGGTATCTGTCGTGAAGAACGGATTGCCGGTGCCGGCGGCGAAGATGACGATACGCCCCTTCTCCATATGACGCATCGCGCGGCGCCGGATGTAGGGTTCGCAGACTGTCACCATTGGGATGGCCGAGAGCACGCGCGCCTGTCCGCCTAAGCCCTCGATCGCGTTCTGCATAGCGAGCGCGTTCATCACGGTGGCGAGCATGCCCATGTAATCAGCGCTCGCCCGCTCCATGCCCTTGGCCGCACCCTGGACGCCGCGGAAGATGTTGCCCCCGCCGATGACGAGGCAAATCTCTGCGCCCGATGCGGCGGCATCGAGAACGGCTTGGGCGATGTGTTCGCAAACGGCGGTGTCGATGCCGTATTGCCCCTCGCCCATCAGGGCTTCGCCGGAGATTTTGAGGAGGACGCGCTTGTAGCGCAGCCCGCTTGGGCTGGGTCGGGTTTCGGCGAGGCTCATGAGGCAGAATCTATAGACTACCGGAGCCGCCGGAGTCAGCCCGCAGTTCCAGGGAACAGCCCTTAAATCAACGGCAGCCGCGTTAGGGCCACTCAAACCTGATTTCTGCGCCCGTTTGAATGCTGGACTGCACAACCGGCGTCAGCCGGGTCAGCACGGACTGAAGCGCCTCGTCGGTGACGATTGCGTCCACAAAGGCCAGTTCGGCGGCAAGCGCCTGCGCCTGGACGGCGTTCACGGTCCTGTCTTCGCCGAGCAGGGGCAGCAGATGAAGTTCGTAGGCTTGGCCGATCCATACCAGGCGACGACACAGCCGTTCCGACAGCCAAACTTCTCCGCCTGCGCATTGAACACAGACCGAGACATCCTCGGCATAATCTTCCGGCTTCAGCGAACTCACAACTTGTGATCACCCGAGTGATCGGCGCGGGTCAACGCAAAACGCCCCCCTGTTTCCAGGGAGGCGCAGTGACTTGCGGCTACCCGCAGGAACCGGACTAGCTCTTGTTGCCCGACATCGCCGCCACTTCGGCGGCGAAATCATCGGCGCGCTTCTCGACGCCTTCGCCGACGCCGAAGCGGACGAAGCCCTTGATTGCGATCGGAGCGCCGACTTCCTTCTCCGCTTCCTTCACGGCCGCTTCGACGGTTTGGTCGGGGTTCATGACGAAGGCCTGCTTGGTGAGCACGGATTCTTCGAAGAACTTGCGCATCTTGCCCTCGAGCATCTTGTCGAGAACTTGCTGCGGCTTGCCGGCGGCCTTCGGATCTTCCTTGATCGTGTCGGCGATCACGGCTTTTTCGCGCTCGACGCGATCGGCCGGGATCTCAGCTTCGGTCAGCGCCAGCGGGTTCGCCGAGGCGATGTGCATGGCGACCTTCTTGCCGATCGCTTCGAGCTTCGCCTTGTCGCCGCTCGACTCGAGCGCAACCAGAACCGCGATGCGGCCGAGATTGTCCGAGCCATCGACTTTGGCGTGGACGTAGGACGCCACGACCCCGTTACCGACGCTCAGCTTCTGCGAACGGCGCAGCGTGATGTTCTCGCCGATGGTGGCGATGAGGTTCGTAACCGAGTCCGAAACCTTGCCGCCGCCGTGCGCGGCGTTCAGCAGCGCGTCGTGATCGCCGGCCTTGAGCGCAAGCGCGGCGAACTCGCCGGCCGCCTTTTGGAAGTCGGCGTTGCGGGCGACAAAGTCGGTTTCCGAGTTGAGTTCGATGACCGCCGCTTGGCCGCCGTCGACAGCGATCGCGACGATGCCTTCGGCGGCGGCGCGGTCAGCCTTCTTGGCGGCCTTCGAGAGGCCCTTCGCCCGCAGCCAGTCGATGGACGCTTCCAGGTCGCCATTGTTCTCGGCGAGCGCCTTCTTGCAATCCATCATGCCGACGCCGGTTTTTTCGCGCAGGTCCTTGACCAGCGCAGCGGTGATTTCCGCCATGTCTTACTCCTGAGACTTCTCTCGTCAGTTATTTAGTAGTTCGCGCCCGTTGGGCCATCGATCGGGCTTTCGACCGGGCCGGACGGCGGACGTTCGCGAGCCACAGCCGCCTCAACGGGCGGACTCTCCGAGGCGCCGATGTCGCGGCCGCCGCGGATTTGGCCTTCAGTGAGACCATCGAGCACCGCGTCAGCGATCAGGTCGCAATAGAGCTGGATCGCGCGCGCGGCGTCATCGTTGCCCGGGATCGGGTACGTGACCGCGTCCGGATCGCAGTTCGAGTCGACGATCGCGACAACCGGGATGCCGAGCTTCTTGGCTTCCTGAATCGCAATCGCTTCCTTGTTGGTATCGATCACGAACATCAGGTCCGGAACGCCGCCCATCGAGGCGATGCCGCCGAGCGAACGGTCGAGCTTGTCGCGTTCACGCTGAAGGTTCAGCACTTCGCGCTTGGTGAGACCGACGCCGCCGCCTTGGATGATGGCTTCGACTTCACGCAGGCGCGCAATCGACTTCGAGACCGTTTGCCAGTTGGTCAGCGTGCCGCCGAGCCAACGTTGGTTGATGTAGTATTGGGCCGAACGCTGCGCGGCAGCTTTGATGTGTTCTGCAGCCTGACGTTTGGTGCCGACGAAAAGCACGCGGCCGCCGCCAGCGGCGACTTCGCGAACCTTCAACAGCGCCTGGTGCAGCAGCGGCACCGTCTGCGACAGATCAAGAATATGGATGTTGGCTTTTTCGCCGAAGATGTATCGGTCCATCTTCGGATTCCAACGGTGGGTCTGGTGACCAAAGTGCGCGCCAGCTTCCAAAAGCTGACGCATGCTGAATTCAGGCAGCGCCATGTATCGTTCCTTTTCCGGTTTGCCGCCGCGGAAGAGACCTAGGCCAAATCCCCGTAGGAATTTCGTCCTAGGACCGGATGGAGGAAACGGCCGCTTTCAGACCGCCCCGCCGCTCCCGCGTGCGAAGTGAGAGCGGCATGTAGGCGGAACCTCACACAAAGACAAGCGCATAGCTGGAATCCGTCACGTTCGCTGGGCAAGAAGCGGCCGTGAGCAAAGACTTTGAGGAAACCGTCGAGCTGCTTGAGGAAGCCGCCCGGCGCGGCGCCCCGCTCGACGCCTGGGTCGAAGACCCGGAAGCGGTGTTGCGGCTGGCGCGGAAGGCCGGTCCCCTTTTCGACCGAACACTTGAGAGCATCGCGCACGCGATGCCGCCGCCAAGCCCGATTGCACTTCCCGAACTCATTGCCGCCGCCGCATTGGATGCTCGCGGCGCTGTTGTCGCGAGCGACACGCGATTTGACGCCTGGTTCGGGCAAGACGCTGTCGACCCCGCACTCGCGGCGAGCGTCGCCACCCGCCGTAGTGTGAGCCTCGAGCGAACGATCGCAGCGGACGGTGCGCCGACTTCAATCGCCTACGCCGCCAGTTCGCGGGCGCTGAACTGGGCGTTGCCGCCTGAGGTAAAAGCCGCAGTTCAAAATGGCGCCGCAAGCGTTGCGGTCGTGGCGGTCTGCCCGTCGCGCGCAGGGCCGGTGCTGGCGCGCGCCGCCGCCGCCTATGGGCTCACGCCGGCCGAGGCGCGGCTGGTGGCGGCGCTCGTGCCCGCGGGCGGGCTCACCGCCGCGGCGCGCGCCGTGGGCGTGCGCGACTCGACAGCGCGCCGCACCTTGGCGGACGCCATGCGGAAAGTCGGCGTTCGAAAACAAGCGGCGCTGGTGTCACGGGTGGCGACAACGGCGCTGGGCTATTGGCCGACGAGCGCCAGCAACCCCGCATTGTTGATCGACGCGTTCGGCTTGTCCGATCGTCAGGCTCGCATCGCCTTAGCAATTGCGCGCGGTTTACCGCGTCGCGACGCCGGCCGCCTCGCCGGCGCCAGTGACTCCGTCACGAAGGATGAGATCGACCGCATCTATCAGATCACCGGCGTGTCATCGGCGCAGATGCTAAGCCGGCTCGTCACCGAGACGATGGCGCTGGGGATTCTCACACAAGTTTCAAACGGCGAGTTGGCCCCAGCTTCAGAAGAAGCAGAACCGCTGCGGCTGATCCCACGGCCAACGGGCGGCATGATCGCGGTGAGCGATTATGGGCCGGCGGACGGTCGCCCGGTCTGCGTGCTGCATTCGAGTTCGACGACACGGCACGTGTCGCGCTCGTTTGTGTGGGCGCTGCAGCGCGCGGGTTTTCGCCCGCTCTCGATTGATCGGCCCGGCTTCGGCGTGAGCGACCTCATGCATGGCAGCGAAGATCCATTCGAGGCGGCAGCCCGCGACATGGCGACGGTGTGCGAAAACCTCAATCTCGAGCGGATCGATATCGTAGCGCGCGGCGGTGTATACACGGCGCTTGTCTTCGCGCGAGAGCACGCGGATCGGGTAGGCGTCGTCGTCGCGCTCAATCCAGACACGCCGGTCGAGGGTGCGCAAACGCGGCCCGGGATGTTGACTGCAATCACCGACGCGATCGTTCTGCATCCTGACCGCGCAACGTTTCTCGCGCGCATCATCATGGGCGAAGCGACCTCCGCCCGCGTGGCGCGGCTGCTCCGGCAGGCACTGAAATCAAGTCCGCCCGATCTCACGGCGTTCGAAGACGAAGCCGCCGTCCACGACTACCAGCGCGCGGTCCGCCATTTCGCTGCCGGCCGTGTTGAGGGCTTCATCGCGGAGCAAAAGGCGCTTGCCAAACCCACCGTTAATGCTCGGGGCGTTCGTTCGGATAACTGGCGCATGTTGTTTGGCGCCCATGACCCGCTTCACGCATCCGACCATGCCGAAAAGCACTGGCGGCGTCTGATGCCGGACGCACGCTTTCGACGGTTGAATGACGGCGGACGGTTTCTTTTTCTCTCGCACCCGACGGAGATCGTTTCGGCTCTGGCACGCTGACCCCCACCATTCAGGGGCGCCCACCCGCCGGCCAGCTTCCTAGCGTCGCGCCAGGAGGTGCGAAGATGAGAAGCATTCTTTTTGGAGCCTTGGCTATTCTCGCGTTCGCGGCGGGTTCGCCGAGCTATGCCCAGGATATGGAAGCGCCTGCGGTTCAGGAGGCGGCGGCAGCGGTTGAGGCCCCAGCCGCTATCGAAGCTTCCGCTCCCCCGGCCGGGCCGCCGTTTGCGGTCGAGATGCGGCGCACACGCGGCAACGCCAACGTGTTGAGCGCCATGCCGCGCATTGCGCTGATGGGCTACAATATCGGCGCATTCACCTACGCGCGCGTTACGGCCTCCAGCGGCGGCAGCCTGTTCGGCAATAGTATGGGCGCACGGCGCGTATGGACTTTGTCCTCGAAGGCATCGACCGTGCGCGTCTAGAACGGATCGCCACACTCGCGCACGATGACTTGGTCTCACAGCTGCGCGCGGCCGGTTATGAAGTCAGCACTGCGCCGGAGGTGTTTGCAAACGGACGCGGCGCGAACTTTCTCGCCAATGGCGGCGCGTTCGAAGGCGAAGAGCCGGGGACGCAAAGCGAACTCGCTGTTGTCGGTCCCGAGGGCGTCGGCGCCGTTGGCTACCAGGGTGTCGGAAGGCTCGCGGTCGGCGGCGGCAGCGGCATGGGGGCTATCTCCCACGAGTTGAACGCCATTCTACTGTTTCCGAACCTTGCGCTGGATTTCGTTGAGACCTCCGGGAGCGGAAATCGCTCCTTCGGCAATCGCGCCAACGTCGAGGGCGGCGCGCGCTTTTCGGTCGATCCGATGTCGAAAGTCGAAGTGTTCTTCTCACGCAGCGGGCGTGGTTTCTTCGATGGTTGGGCGACGCTACAAGTGCCATCAGCCTCCGCCGTCGACGACGAGTTCGCCTCCATGGTCCAGACCGGTGCGAGCAACAATAACGCCATTGCTGCAATCTCCGGCATTCTCGGCGCCCCGATGCAATCGGCGCGGCGCAGCGCACACACTGTGAGCGCCGATCCGGACAAGTATGAAGAGCTGGCGCTGCGGGCAGCGCGTGGCTTCAACGCAGCGATTGTCGCGCAAATACGCGCCGCGCGCGGGGGGTAAGCGGCCGGGAGGAAGCAGCCCCGGCGATGCGCGCCGGGGTTGCTTCTATCTCTAGCGCTGGCGATTGCGCGGGTTGTAGCGGTCGCGGAGCTGGGTTTGGCGTGACGTGAGCGATTGCTGCACGCCCTCGATGAACACAGCCGTCGGCGCCGAGGTCACTTGCAGTGGGTCGCCGTCCCAGATCACCACGTCCGCGATGTAATTGCGTTCGAGGCGGCCGAGATTGCTGGCGCCGAAAATTTCCGCCGGCGTGCGCGACACAGCGGCGAAAGCCACGTCCCACGGCAGTCCGTTGGCGACCGCGTTGCCGGCGAGCTGCAGCACAAGCCGCGCCTGATGCGCATCGACGGAGCCTGGGCCCGGCGCGATGGCGAAGCGGACGCCCGCTTGATTCAGCAGCACTGCATTGTCGAGGCGCGCCGAAAGACGCTCGAAGCGATCCGGCAGATTGGCCAGCGGATCGAGGATCACCGGGATACCGGAGCGCGCGAGTTCGTCGGCCACCTGCCAGGCCTCGGCGCCGCCATGGATGACGAAGCGCAGGCTTGGGTTGGCGCGTTTGAAGCGGATCAGGCGGCGAATGTCGGCGGCGCTCTCGACGTTGACGAGGAATAAGCCCTGGCCGCGCGCGTACGGCTGCAGCGCTTGGGCGTCGATTTCGTTGAGCACGGCGCCGCCTTGGCCGCTGCGATAGCGCGTCGGGTATTCGCGTGCGTCCCGGAGCGCTGCTTCGAACGCAGGCCAAAGTGCTGCGCGCGAGCCGCCAGTGCGGCCTGCGCCGGTTTCACCGAGTTCGACCACCATGAAGGCGCGTTCGCGAAACACGCTATCGGGCTCGCCACTCATGGAGACCAGCGCGCCGCGGCCATCGAAAATGCTTCCATTGGCGGATGGCGCGATCGCGGCGCGGGTGACGCCTTCAATCCGGGTCACTGGAATGGCGGTGACATTCGGGTTGAAGGCGCGGCCCGCGTCAGCGGCCGCAGAAATGAGGTCGCCGCTGACATTGGCGTCGTTGGGCGCGCCGGAGCCGGAGATTTCCGAGAGGCCCACCTCGCTCATGGCGGCAAAGGCGCCGGGCGTGACAAACGCGCCGTTGGCTTCGATCACCCGTGCGCCGCGCGGGGCGTTGATGTTGGCGCCGACAGCGCTGATGCGCCCATCGACGATCAGAACATCGCCGTTCTCAATGATGCCGCCGGCGCCATTGGTGACGATACGGCCGTTATTGATAAGGACGGTCTCGGCGGCGGCGGGCGTTACAAGCGCCGCGGCGAGAACAAGAGCAGCTAGCGTCGTTCTCATTGGGCGCGCTCCCGAGTGTAGGTCTGGCCGAGTTCGAAGTCCGAAGGCGGATCGCGTTCGGCGCCGCGCGTGTAGATTTCCGCGCCATCGATAAAGACGCGCTCGGCGACGGCATAACTGGAAAGCGGATCGTCCGACCAGATCACGACATCAGCGCGGCGGCCGGCTTCGAGCGTGCCGGTTTCGTCGTCGATGTGCAGCGCACGCGCCGGGTTGCGGGATAGCCACGTCCAGGCTTGCGCGCGCGTGATTTCGAGGCCGGCGCGGCGGCCATCGGCCATCGCTTTCGCGGCTTCCTGGTTCAGGCGCTGAATGCCCACTTCGCTATCGGAGTGGACAATGGCGCAGGCGCCAGCGGCGTCGACGAAGGCGACGTTCTCGCGGATGCCGTCATAGGCTTCGATCTTGAAGCCCCACCAATCGGCCCACATGGCCGAGCAGATTCCTTCTTCACGGAGCATGTCGGCGATCTTGTAGGACTCGACCGCGTGGTGGAACGCGGCGATCTCGAAATCGAACTCGTGCGCGACTTGGATGGCGTTGGCCATTTCGTCGGCGCGGTAGCAGTGCCATTGCAGGATGATGTCGCCGTTGATGACGCCGGCGAGGGTTTCCATCTCGAGATCGCGATCCGGCGGTTCGCCGTTGCCTTCTTCGGCATTGCGGAGACGGCGCGCGTAGCGCGCGGCGTTGGCCCAGGCTTGGCGATAGCCGGCGACGTTGCCCATGCCGGTGGCGGGCGAAGTGTTCCGACTGCCATAGACGCGCGCGGGGTTCTCGCCGCAGGCCATTTTCAGGCTTTGCGGCGCGCCCGGGAACTTCATTTCTTGTACGGTGGTGGCGCCGAGCACGGGGCGCAGCGTCACGCCGCGGCCGCCGAACAAATTGGCGGAGCCGGGCAGGATGTGCAGCGTGGTGATCCCGCCAGCGACAGCGCGCAGGAAGCCGGGATCTTGCGGCCACACGGAGTGTTCAGCCCAGACTTCGGCGGTGTTGGGTTGGGTAATTTCGTTGCCGTCAGAGGTCGCATTGATCGACGGCGAAGGATACACGCCCAAGTGCGAGTGCGCGTCGATGATGCCGGGGGTGACGAAGCGGCCGGTCGCGTCGATCACCGTTGCGCCATCGGCGCTCAGGTTGGCGCCGACCGAGACGATGCGGCCATCGCGCATCAGAACATCGGCGTTTGCGAGTTCGGCGCCATTGCCGTCGAACACGGTGGCGTTGCGGATCAGTGTCGGAACCGACGGACGCGGCGTGTAGGTGGAAGCAAATGGCGCCGGGCTATCCGCTTCGGTATTGGTGTCCGCGCCGGTGGTCGCGCAGGCCGCGAGGCTCAGCATCGCAACGAGCGCAATCGCGGGACGTAAATTCAGGCGCATGTGCCCTCCCCCTCTGGAGCGGGCGGCATCTGAAAGGGTTGGGGCGCTCAGGACAAGACTTTGCGCGCGTTTCGGGAGAATTCTTCGACGAGGCGCAGCTGGCGCCTCAGATGACGCGTTCCACGCCGCGCGCGGCCTTTAAAGCCGCACGCGCCGAAGGGGTTCCCGACGCAAGACGCTTGGTATTGAGTTCGATTTCGCGCCCATCCCTCAGTCGCAGCACGAGATGCAGCGGACGGGCTTCGCCGGGCTGCGGCTTGGGAAGCGCAGCCAGCGTTTGCGCCAGCAATTCGAGCGGCGCGCCTTCCTTCAGGACAATACGCAGATCTTCGCCGATGCGGGCCTCGGCGGCTTCCACGGGCTCGAATGAATCCGCCGCAAGCTTCAGATCGCCGTCGCGCCAGCGTACGCGGCCTCGGAAGCCAAACGCCTTGCCGACTTCGATGACATCGCGCGCGGCCTGAACGTTCTCGGGCATGATCATGGCCTCGAAATCGCCAGTCGGATCAGACATCGACACGAACGCCAGCGTGCCGCCGGACATGGCGGGGCGATACTGAACACGGCGCACGACGCCGGCCATCATGTAGGCGCGCGGTTCGGTTTCGCCTTCTTCGAGAATGTCGGCGTAGCTTGAATAGCGATCGCCCGCATCGACGAAGAATTCCGAGAGCGGATGGCCTGAGAGATAGAACCCCACGCTTTCGCGCTCGGCATCCAGGCGGTCTTGCGCGGACCATGCGGGTGCGTTCGGGAAAACCGGCCGCGCGCTGGGTTCTTCTGCGCCAAACAGGCTCGCTTGGGCGCTGGCGCGCTCCTCGGCGACGCGTTGTGCGTACGAAGCGATCATCTCGCACGCCGCGAGCGCACGGGCGCGGTCCGGCTCCATCGTGTCGAGCGCGCCGGCCTTGGCCAGGTTTTCAAGCTGGCGCCGATTGATGGATTTGGAGTCGATGCGCTCAGCGAAATCGTAGAGCGCCTTGAACTTGCCGCCACGTTTGCGTTCGGCGACGACGCTTTCCATCGCCGCCAAGCCAACATTGCGGACCGCGCCCAGCGCGTAGCGCACCGCGAGACCGTCTTCGGTTTGTTCAACGCTAAAGTCCGCTTCCGAATGGTTGATATCCGGCGGCAGCATCCTGACGCCGATACGCTTTGAATCCTGAACGAAGCTCGCGAGCTTATCGGAATTGGAGAGATCGAGGCTCATCGAGGCCGCCATGAAGTCCACCGGATAGTGCGCCTTCAGATACGCGGTCTGATACGCGACGACGGCGTACGCCGCCGCGTGCGACTTGTTGAAGCCGTAGCCGGCGAATTCTTCAACGAGATCGAAGATGTGGGCGGCCTTGCCTTCACTGACGCCGCGCTCCTTGGCGCCTTCAATGAAGCGCGATTTCTGCTTCGCCATTTCGGCCGGCTGCTTCTTGCCCATAGCGCGGCGCAGGAGATCGGCTTCGCCGAGGCTGTAACCCGAGAGCACCTGCGCGATCTGCATGACCTGCTCTTGGTAGACAATGACGCCGTAGGTTTCCTCAAGGATCGGCTTTAGCGTCTCGTGCAGGTAGTCAGGCTTCTCGCGGCCGTGCTTGACGTTGGCGAAGCGATCGATGTTTTGCATCGGGCCTGGCCGGTAGAGCGAGATCAGCGCGATGACATCTTCCAGCGTCGTCGGTTTCACCTTGCGCAGCGTATCGCGCATGCCCTGCCCTTCGAGCTGGAACACGCCGAAGGTCAGACCAGACCTCAGAAGTTCGTAGGTCTTCTCATCGCTATAGTCGCCGGTGTTGAGATCAACGTTCTCACCGCGCGCACGGATGAACTTCAGGGCGCGGTCAATGACGGTGAGCGTCTTTAGGCCTAGGAAGTCGAACTTCACGAGACCAGCGGCTTCGACCCACTTCATGTTGAACTGCGTCGCCGGCAGATGCGCGCGCGGATCGCGATAGAGTGGGACAAGTTCGATCAGCGGGCGGTCGCCGATAACAATGCCGGCGGCGTGGGTGGAGGCGTTGCGGTACAGGCCTTCAAGCTGAAGTGCGGTGTCGATCAGGTTGCGAACTTCCGCCTCCTGACGCGCAGCCTCCTCCAGCTTTGGCTCGATCTCAACGGCCTGCGCCAGCGTTACCGGGTTCGCCGGGTTGGCCGGAACGAGCTTGGCCAGCTTATCGACTTGGCCGAACGGCAATTGCATCACCCGGCCGACGTCGCGCAGCACGGCGCGCGCCTGCAATGTGCCGAAGGTAATGATGTGGGCGACGCGATCCTCGCCGTATTTCTCTTTGACGTATTCTATGACTTCCCCGCGGCGCTCCTGGCAGAAGTCGATATCAAAGTCCGGCATCGAGACGCGTTCGGGATTAAGAAAACGCTCGAACAGCAAGCCCCAACGCAGCGGATCAAGATCGGTGATCGTGAGCGCCCAGGCGACGACGGAGCCCGCCCCGGAGCCACGGCCGGGGCCGACCGGAATGTGGTTTGACTTCGCCCATTTGATGAAGTCCGAGACGATCAGAAAGTAGCCCGGGAACTGCATCTGAGTGATGACTTGCAGTTCGAAAGCGAGCCGTTTTTCGTAGTCCTCAACTGGCGCTGCGAGCTTGTCGCCCAGTGCTTTGATGCGTTCCTTGAGGCCCGCTTCAGCTTGAGCCTTCAATTCCGCGGCTTCGTCGCGACCGCGTTTGGTGTCGAAGCGCGGCAGGATCGGCTTGCGCTTCTCGACCTTGAAGGCGGTGCGTTTGGCGATCTCTACCGTGTTCTCAATCGCCTCCGGCAAATCCGAGAAGAGTTCGCTCATTTCCTGAGCAGAGCGGAAATAGTGCTGGTGGGTGATGCGCGGGCGATCCTCCTCACCGAGATAGGAGGACGCCGCGATACACATGAGCGCGTCGTGGGCGCCATGATCCGACCGCTTCTGGAAGCGAATATCGTTGGTGGCGACGATCGGCAGACCGAGATCGTAGGCCATCTGCAGCAGCGCGCCCTCGGTCTCGACTTCAATCAGTTCGCTGTGCCGCTGGAGCTCGACATAGAGACGGTTCGGAAAGGCAGCGCCGAGTCGCTTCAACGCATCCAACGCGACATCGCCCTTGCCATCGGCGATCAGCGGCGCGAGCGCGCCGTCGCCGCCGCCGGTGAGCGCGATCAGTCCTTCGGCGTGCCGCAGGACACGCGCGAACGGGACGTTGGGGTCCTCGTGTGATTCAGATTCGAGGTAGGCAGCGCTGGAAAGCTGCATCAGGTTTGAATAGCCGGCATTGTTCTGGGCGATCAGCGCCAGCGTGCCCGCCAGACCATGCTCGCCGCGCACATCGAGCGTGAGGCCGATGATCGGCTGGAGTCCAAGTTCCGCGGCGGCTTCGGAAAATTCGAGCGCCCCGAACATGTTGTTGGAGTCGGTCAGCCCGAGCGCCGGCATGTCGTGCTTGGCGGCGAGCTTGGCCAGCGACTTTACCTGGATGGCGCTCTGCAGCAGCGAATACGCCGAACGCGCGCGGAGGTGGATAAAGGGCTGGGGCATGTGATTCTCTGCCCCAAAGATAGGCGCTCGCGCGCCCGTCCCGAACCCCTGCTAGCTGCGCTGGACGAGCTTGGCGTGGTCCAAAGCCATCACTCGATCCATGTATTTCGCCAGTTCCAGGTTGTGAGTGGCGATGAGCGCGGCAGCCCCCTCGTTGCGAACGAGGTTTGAGAGCGCCGCGAAAACGGTGGTCGAGGTGTCCGGATCGAGGTTGCCGGTCGGCTCGTCGGCCAGGATCAGGATCGGATTGTTGATCATGGCGCGGGCGATGGCGACGCGTTGCTGCTCGCCGCCTGAGAGTTGCGCGGGCTGGTGATACATCCGATCCGAGAGCCCCATCACGCCAAGCAAGCGTTCTGCCTCCAGCATCGCTTCTTTGCGCTTGCGTCCGGCAATGAGCGCGGGAAGCGCAACGTTATGGATAGCGTCGAACTCGGGCAGCAGGTGGTGGAATTGATACACGAAGCCGATGCGGTTGCGGCGGATGTTGGTGCGTTCGCCGTCGCTCAGATCCCAGCCGGACTGGCCATCGATCCACACGTCGCCGCCGCTGGGGCGCTCAAGCATTCCAGCGGCATGCAGGAGCGACGATTTCCCAGATCCCGAAGGACCAATCAGACCGACGATCTCGCCCGCGCTGATATCGAGATTGACGCCATCGAGCACCGTGAGTTCGCCGCTGCCCGACTTATAGACGCGGCTCACATTATCGAGGCGCAGGATCGATTGCACGGCGTGCGGGACGTTACTCATAGCGCAGCGCCTCCACCGGATCGAAGCGCGACGCCCACCAAGAGGTCAGCAGCGTAGCGGAGAAGGTCACCAGGATTGTGAAGATGGAAATGCCGAGCACTTCACCCCATTCGACGCGAGCCGGGAGCGTTTCAAGCGAGTAAACGGTGCCTGGGAAGACATCGAACCCGGTGACGGCCTGGATCGTGTTCTGGATCGTTTCTATGTTGAGGCAGAAGCCGATGCCGAGCAACAAACCCAAGCTCAGACCGATCATGCCGAGGCTAGCGCTCGCCATGAAGAAGACGCGTTGGATGGCGCCTTTGGTGGCCCCCATGGTGCGCAGAATGGCGATGTCGCGGCTCTTGTTCTTCACGAGCATGATGAGGCCGGTGACGATGTTGAGCGCAGCGATCGCCACAAGGATCATCAGGATTAGGCGCATGACGTTGCGCTCGACCACCAGCGCATCGGCAAGGCCTTGGCTCTTGGCGCGCCAATCGTAGATGGTGACGTCGGGGCCCAAGCGGCTTCGCAACTCCATCATCACGGCGACCGTTCTGTCGGGGTCACGGATGCGAATTTCCAGTTCATCGGCGCCGTCGCCGCGGCTGAACAGGATCTGCGCCTGCTCGATCGGCATATAGACCAGCGCGGAATCAAACTCGGCCATGCCGACGCTGAACACGCCGCCAATGAGGAAAGATTTGCGCCGCGGCGTGAGGCCAAAGGGGGTCGCCGCACCCTGGGGCGAGAGGATCGAGATAGCCATGCCCTCGGCAACGCCAAGAGACGCCGCCAGGCGATCGCCCACCAAAATACTGGGCGACTCGATGCCCTCAAAATTCTCAAACCCGCCGCCGCTGCGGATGCTGTTGGCGACGATCGGCAAGCCTTCGAGATCGGCGCGGGTCATGCCGCGGACGACGACGCCGGCGGCCAAGCCGTCCGGCGAGGTCGCGAGCGCCTGGGCGTTGATGGTGGGCGCGACATGAAGAACGTCCGGCGTTTCGCGCGCCAGCGCCGCCAGCCGATCGATCTCACTGCCGGGCAAATTGCGCACGTCGACATAGACGTGGCCGTTCACGCCGAGGATGCGTGAGAGCAGCGTTTCGCGAAAGCCGTTCATCACCGACATGGTGATGATGAGCGCCATCACGGCCAGTGTGATCGCGATGACGGAAATCACCGAGATCAGCGCCACGCCGCCGTGCTGGCGCTTGGCGCGGAGATAGCGGCCCGCGAGCATGCGCTCGAACAGGCCGAATGGCGCACTTCTTCCGTTGCTCATCAATACGCCCGCGCGATCAGAATTTCTTCAACAGCTGGCTGGCCGGAGAAGATGCACTTGCCGAAGGAGGAAGGTTGGGCCATCGGCGCGTTGCGGATGGTCAGCTTCAAGGCTTTCAGGCGGCTCCCCACTTCTTCCAACGCAGCGCCGGTCGGGCGTGACCACTGAACCCGCGCCCAACCCTTGAACTCGCCCTCTTTGTCCTCGGTTCCGTAGTACTTTTCTATGTCGGCGAAGGTCGCGAAATCGCCACGGATATTGCCGTCGAGACGGGCCTTGGCTTCGTCGAACAGCTCTTTCTGCGTGGCTTCCAAGAGCCCTGCCGCCTGCGCAACGAAATCGGCGCGAGGCAGCGTGTGCGATTTGATTTTTTCGCCCTCGCGCAACGCGTTGCGCTTGATGAAGGTCACATTGCCGCCGGCGGCGTCGCGTGGGCCGATCTCGCAAATCAGCGGCGCGCCACGGCGGACCCAATCCCACCGCTTGTCGGCGGGTTTGGCGTCCTTGGTGTCGACGAAGGCGCGGACGGGAAAGCCAAAGGCGGTGAGCGTGTTGAGCTCCGCAACGAGCGAGGCGCAATAGGCCTTCAGCTCTTCGTCCTCGGGTTTGCCGCGCAGCATCGGCACAACCACGATCTGGCGCGGCGCGATAGCGGGCGGCGTACGCAGGCCGTCGTCATCGCCATGGGTCATGATCACGCCGCCGATGAGACGCGTGGAGACGCCCCAAGAGGTCGTGTGCGCGAGGGTCTGGCCGCCATCCCTATCCTGGTAGCGGATGTTCTGCGCTTCGGCGAAGTGCGTGCCCAAATAGTGCGAGGTGCCGGCTTGCAGCGCTTTGCCGTCCTGCATCATCGCTTCGATAGAGTATGTCCGCTCGGCGCCGGGAAAGCGTTCGTTCTCGGGCTTCTCGCCAGCGACAACTGGCAGCGCGAGGAAATCTTCGGCGAAGCTCCTGTAGATTTCGAGGGCGAGCATCGTCTCGGCCATCGCGTCGGCTTCATCGACATGGGCGGTGTGACCCTCCTGCCAGAGGAATTCGGCCGTGCGCAGGAACATGCGCGTCCGCATTTCCCAGCGCATGACGTTGGCCCACTGGTTCAGCTTCAGCGGCAGATCGCGATACGATTTCACCCAGCGGCTAAACGCATCGCCGATGATCGTCTCCGACGTCGGCCGGATGATGAAGGGTTCGGTGAGCTCCGCTTCCGGATCGGCCTTCAGCGTGCCGTCGATCTTCTTCAGGCGATGGTGCGTGACGACAGCCATCTCCTTGGCGAAGCCTTCGACGTGGTCGGCCTCCTTGGCGATGAAGCCGAGCGGGATCAGGAGCGGGAAATAGTAATTGTCGTGGCCGCTTTCTTTGATGCGGCGGTCGAGCTCGCCCTGAATGCGCTCCCAGATCCCGTAGCCCCACGGCTTGATGATCATGCACCCGCGCGTCGGCGACAGCTCCGCCAGGTCCGCTTCACGGACGACGGCCTGGTACCATTCGGGAAAATCTTCGGCGCGCGTGACCTTAAGCGCATGCATATCGGGGAGTTCCTTTCGCGCCGCCTGGATAGACTGCGCCGGAGCCCTCCGCAACGCGGCCTAATGTGGCCGCATATTCCAAAGATCGACGGAAACCGCCCAGAAAATGCCCACCCAAACAACCGCGGCGATCCCGGCGGCATAGATGGCCTTTTTGCGGAGGTTGTGGACCTTGGGAGCGCCCCGCTCAGCGCCCGGAACGGTCTCCTCGCCGGCCTCGTAGTGGCTCTGGGCGCCCATCGGCAACATCACGAAGAATGCCAGCCACCAGCAGATGACATAAATGGCGATGCCGAGCAGCGGGCTCATCCGTGCCCCGCCTTTGGCGTTTCCATGAGTTCAATCAGGACGCCGTCCGAATTTTTGGGATCGATGAAGATGATCGGCGTGCCGTGCGCGCCGATGCGCGGCTCGTTCAAGACCCGGGCGCCGCGGACAACCATCTCGTCACGCGCCTCGTAGATGTTCTCCACCTCGAAGCAGATGTGATGCTGGCCGCCGCGCGGGTTCTTCTCGATGAACTTTGTGATGGGGCTGTTTTCACCCAGAGGCTCGATCAGCTCAATCTGGCTGTTGGCGACGTTGACGAATGCGAACTTCACGCCTTGCGATGGCATTTCGCGCGTTTCGGTGATCGCGCTTTCCGGCACGCCGTAGAGGTCGCGATAGGTAGCTTTCGCCGCCTCGATGGAGGGCACAGCAACGCCCACATGGTTCAACCTGCCAATCATGGCCTACTCCCGACATCCCCACGCGGTTTTAGAGGCGCAGAACCGAAACGTCGACAAGCGGACGCTTCTTCCAGAGCCGTTCTGCCGCCTTGCGTACCGCGCGTACAACAGATGCCTCGATGGCGTCATCGTCGTCGCGTTCGGCATGGTTCAGCTTGGTAAGGGCGGCTTTAGCCGTGTCTTCCAGATCTTCCAGTGCAAGTTCGAGATCTTCTTCGTCCGGCATGGTGAGACCACGGACAGAGACCGTGGGGCCTGCCACAATTTGATTTTTCGTGTTGAGGGCGAAGGCGATATTGACCGCGCCTTCGGCAGCGAGCCGCTTGCGGTCGCGGATCGCGTCATCTTCGGTCTCGATAATGACATTGCCATCCACATAAAGACGCCCTGACGGCACTTCATCGATGACGGCGGCGGGACCAGGCGCGAGGCGGATGAGGTCGCCATTATTGGGCGCGATGGTTTCCGGGATTTGCAGCGACTGGGCGAGCTTCACATGCTCGCGGATATGGCGGATTTCGCCGTGGACCGGGATCGCTATTTTGGGCCGCGCCCACGCGTACATTTGCTTCAGCTCATCGCGCGCTGGGTGGCCCGAGACATGGATCAGATGCTCGTTGTCGGCAGTGATGAGTTCGACGCCGCGTGCGAGGAACTGATCGTAGAGCTGATGGATCGCCATCTCGTTGCCGGGGATGACCCTGGACGAGAAGATCACCGTGTCCCCGTGCCGGAGCACGACATTGCGATGTTCGCCGCGGGCAATACGTGAGAGCGCGGCGCGGGATTCGCCCTGGCTGCCGGTGCAAAGGAACAGGACGTTCTCATCTGGCAGCGTACCGACCTCGTCCTCGTCGATCACTTGCGGCACGTCTTGCAACAGGCCGACGCTTTGGGCGGCGTTGAAGATGCGGTGCATGGAGCGGCCGACGAGGCACGGCGTGCGGCCGGCGGCGCGCGCGGCTTTAAGCGCGGTTTCGACGCGGGCGACGTTTGAGGCGAAGGCGGTAACGGCCACCTTTCCGGTGCAGTTCTTGATTACCTCGGTCAGCTTTTCGCGCACCTCGGCTTCGGAACCCGCCGTGCCTTCGACAAGCACGTTGGTGCTATCGCACACCATGGCGAGCACGCCCTCTTCGGCCATGGCGCGCAGCTTGGCTTCGTCTGTCGTTTCGCCGATCAGCGGATCGGGATCGATTTTCCAGTCGCCGGTGTGCCAGACGAGGCCAAGCGGCGTGCGGATGGCGAGCCCATTGGGTTCCGGAATCGAGTGCGTGAGCGTGACAAAATCGATCTCGAAGGGTCCGAGCGTGAGTTGCCCCTTGAGTGGAATTTCAGTGAGCGGAACTTTCTCGAGAAGACCGCGCTCGCGAAGTTTCTCGCGCACCAGAGCCGCAGTGAACGGCGTGGCATAAACCGGCGCCGGCAGGCGCGGCCAGAGCCAGCCAAGGGCGCCGATGTGATCTTCATGCGCGTGCGTGAGCACGATCGCGATGATGTCGTCCTTGTGCTCTTCGAGATAACTCGGATCAGGCAGGATGAGATCGACGCCGGGCGTGGTGTCTTCGCGCCCGAAGGTGACGCCGATGTCGACGATGATCCATTTGCGCGCGTCGGGCGGGCCGTAGCCGTACGCGTTCAGATTCATCCCGATCTCGCCCGAGCCGCCAAGCGGCAGGAAGACCAGTTCGTCGTCGGGCTTAGGCGTCTTCAAAGCTTGCCGCCGTTCCTGCGGAAGATTTCGAGCAGGCCGCGCGAGGTGAGATCCTGGTCGAAATGATCAATGGTCGGGAATGCACCTTCGAACAACGAGGCGACGCCGCCGGTGGCTACGGTTTTCATCGGCTTGCCGTACTCCTCACGGATGCGCCGGCATAGGCCTTCGATCATCTCTATCGATCCCCAATAGATGCCAGACTGCATGGCGCTGACCGTATCCTTGCCGATGACGCGACCCGGATCGCGGATCTCGACGCGAGGCAGACGCGCGGCCGCTTCGTGCAACGCTTGGAGCGAGAGGTTGATCCCCGGCAAGATGATGCCGCCCTCGAATGCGCCGTCGGCGGCGACGATATCAAAGGTCGTGGCGGTGCCGCTATCGATGACGATGGCCGGGCCGCCGTACTGGATGTAGGCGCCGACGGCGTTCACGAGACGATCGGCGCCCGCTTCGTTCGGCTTATCGATCCGGACTTCAATGCCGAGCTTCAGGCCGTCTTCGCCAATGACCATCGGCTCCTTGCTTATGTAGCGGCGCGAGAGGTTGCGCAGATTGAACAGCGCCTGCGGGACAACGGTGGAGATGATGCAATCGGTGATGTCGGCAAAGCTGAGCGCGCTGAGCGACATGACTTGTTGGAGCCACGGCGCGTATTCGTCGGCGGTGCGCGTGGTGTCGGTTGAGGCTCGCCATTGCGCGCGCCAGGACTGGCCGTCCCAGATGGCGAACTTGGTGTTGGTGTTGCCGACGTCGATGGCGAGAAGCATGGGTCAGGCCGCCTTTGGCAAGAATACGTCGCCAGCCGCGATCAGGCGGCGGCCGGTTTCAGTGTCGAGTTCGAGTTCGCCGCGTGATGACAAGCCCGCGATGCGGCCCTCGAGCATTTGCTCGCCTTGCACGACGCGCGCTTCTTGGCCGAGGCCGTAGGCGCGTTGGAGCCAAGCGGCGCGCAGCGGTTCGAAGCCGTCACTGACGATACGCGCGGACCAAGCTTCAAGCTTCGGGCGAAGGGCGGCGAGAAATGCGAGCGGTTCAGGCGCCGGCGCGTCGGGCGGCAGCAAATCACGCAAACAAATTGTCTTTTGGTCGATGTTGGCGGGCGCGTCGGCGAGATTCACGCCGAAGGCGAGCGCGACCCAGGTTTGGCCGGAAGCGATAGAGCCGGAATCCAGCATGATGCCGGCGACTTTGGCGCCGTTGATGAACACGTCATTTGGCCATTTGAGCTGCGCCGTTCCGGCGCCTGCGATGGCGTCGATCGTCTCAGCGATGGCGACGCCGGTGGCGAAACCGAGGAGCGCGATCTGCTGTGGCGGCTGGTCCGTCGAGAACAGCAATGTCGCCATCAGGTTGCCGCTGTGCGAGGTCCAGGCGCGGCCGCGGCGGCCGCGGCCAGCGGTTTGGCTCTTGGCGATGAGCCAAACGGGCGAAACTTCGTTACGTTCGGCGCGGCGGCGCGCCTCCAGGATGGTGGAGTCGATCTCGTCGAAGACTTCGACCGGCGCTTGGCCGTCGATCATCGCGCCTGCTTTCTCAAAAACTCATCCGCACCGCGTTCTCGGCGGCAGTCTGCAGCGCGCCAAGCAGCAACACCAGGACGGGGAAGCTCAAGGCCGCTGAAGCCAGCGCCGTCACCATGATCGTGCCGCTGGGCGACTGCAACTGTGCAGCTGGCGGCGCAAACCAGATCGAGGCGATGAGGCGCAGATAGTAAGCGGCCGCCACGACAGCTGCGATGCCGCCGACGATAGCGAGCCAGATCAGGCCGCCATCGATGGTAGCGGTGAACACGGCCAGCTTGCCGATGAAACCCGCGAACGGCGGAATGCCGGCGACCGAGAAGAGCAGCATCGTAAAGAGAGCCGCCATCCACGGCCGCTTCTGCGCCATGCCGGCGAGATCGGCGACGGTTTCGGCCGATTGGCCATCGCGGCGCATGGCGAGGATCAACGCGAACATGCCGATGGTCGTCGGCAAATAGAGCGCGAGATAGATCAACGCCGACGACGGCCCCTGCTCCGTACCGGCGGCAAGGCCCATGAGCGCGAAGCCCATATTGCCGATGGATGAATACGCCATCAGGCGTTTCAAGTTTGTCTGGATCAGCGCGGCGACGGAGCCCCACACCATGGAGATGGCGGCCAGTGCGGCGACAACTTGCTGCCACTGCATCGTCATCTCAGCGAAGGGTTCGTAGAGCAGCCGCGCCATCAGCGCGACGGCGGCGACTTTCGGCGCCGCGGCGAAGAAGGCGGTGATCGGTGTCGGCGCGCCTTCGTAGACGTCAGGCGTCCACATGTGGAATGGCGCCGCGGACATCTTGAAGCCGAGCGCGCAAAGCATGAGCACCAAGCCAAAGATAAGGCCGATGCCGCCAGCGCCCTCACCCACAGCGGCGGCGATCTGATCGAAGCGGATCGAGCCGGTGAAGCCGTAGACGAACGATGACCCGAACAGCAGCAAGCCGGACGAGATGGCGCTGAGGATGAAGTACTTGAGGCCCGCTTCCGAAGATTGCGCATCGTCGCGTCGCCAGGCGGCGAGAACGTATGCCGCGAGCGATTGCAGTTCGACGCCAACGTAAAGGCTGATCAGGTCTTGCGCCGAGACCATGACGAACATGCCGAGCGTCGCCAGCGCGATCAGCACCGGGAATTCGAAGCGTTGTTCCTTGGTCGTGGTGAAGTAGTCGGCGCCGAGCGCGAGCGTGGCGGCGGCGGCGAGCGCGATCAGGACTTTGGCGAAGCCGCCGACGCCGTCGACGACCATCGCGCCTTGGAAAATTTCAACGGCGGCGCCCGGACTCCAGGCGATCGCGAGAAGCCCCGCGCCCAGGATGGCGATCACGCCGAGCGTCGAGAGCGCGCCGAAGATGCGGTCCTTGAACCAGGCGCCGAGCACCGCGCCGATCAGCGCGTATGCCGCGAGCAAAAGCTCGGGGCGCGCCAGCGGCAAGCTATTGTTGAGATCAATCGCCGGGTTCATGGCGTGGCTCCGGCGAACTGGTTCATGATCGTCAGCGCCGCGTTCTGCGTAAAGTCGAGCACATAAGTCGGTGCGAGGCCCATGATCAGCGTGGCGATGATGAGCGGGATGAACTGCACCCACTCGCGCGCGTCGAGATCGGCCATTTTGTCGAGCTTCGGGTTCTCGATCACGCCGAACGCGACCTTGCGGTAGAGCGTCAGCGCGTATGCGGCGGAGAAGATAACGCCGAGTGCAGCGCCGGCCGCGATCCATGCATTCACCTGGAACGCACCGACCATGGTGAGGATTTCACCGGGGAAACCGGACGTACCAGGCAAGCCGACATTGCCCATGGTGAAGAGCATGAACACGGCGGCATAGACCGGCATGCGGTTCACGAGGCCGCCATAGAAGGCGATCTCGCGCGTGTGGGCGCGATCGTAGACGACACCGACGCAAAGGAAGAGCGCCCCGGAGATAACCCCGTGCGACAGCATCTGGAAGATGGCGCCCTGGATGCCCTGCTCGTTACCGGCGAAGATGCCCATGGTGACGAAGCCCATGTGCGCGACGGACGAGTAGGCGATCAGCTTTTTCATATCGAGCTGACGGAACGCGACGAGCGAAGCGTAGACGATGGCGACAACCGAGAGCGCGAACACGAGCGGCGTGAAATAGTGCGAGGCGTCCGGGAACATCGGCAGCGAGAAACGCAGGAAGCCGTAGCCGCCCATCTTCAAGAGGATCGCCGCCAGCACCACTGAAGCGGCTGTCGGCGCTTCGACGTGGGCGTCCGGCAGCCAGGTGTGGACCGGCCACATCGGCATCTTCACCGCAAACGAGGCGAAGAAAGCAAGCCAGAGCCAGATCTGCACGTTCTGATCGAAACCGCTGCCCTGCGCGTAGGCGGTCAACTCCGGGATGTTCGACGTGCCGGTGACGGCGATCATGTAGATGATCGCCACCAGCATCAGCAACGAACCAAGCAGTGTGTAGAGGAAGAACTTGAACGCCGCGTAGACACGCCGTTCGCCGCCCCACACCCCGATGAGAATGAACATCGGAATGAGGCCGCCTTCGAAGAATATGTAGAAGAGTACGATGTCCTGCGCGCAGAAGACGCCGATCATCAGCGTCTCGAGGATCAGGAACAGAACCATGTAGGAGCTGACCTGTTTCTCGATCACCCAGCTCGCGAGAATGCAGATCGGCATTAGGAATGTCGTCAGCATGACGAGCGACATCGCCAGCGTATCTACGCCCATGGCGTAGGACATGCCGAACGCCCACGGGATGCTCTCTTGGAGCTGGTATTCGGGGTTGTTGGGATCGAAGGCCGCGAACGCGAAGAGCGACGCGATAAAGGTCGCGATCGTGATCAGCAGCGTCAGCAGCTTGACGCCGTTGTCGTAGCCGACGTTTTCGCCGCGGGCTGAGACGCGCGCCAACAGGATGAGCAACGCTCCCGCCGCAGGCAGGAACGTGACGATGGAAAGGATCGGCCAGCCGGCCACGAGCTCGCTCATCGGCCGCCTCCGATGCCCGCGAGGATCGCATAGGCGCCGAAGGCCACCGCCGCGATCAGCATGATGAAGCTGTAGTGGTACACAAAGCCCGTCTGCAGGCGGCGCACTTGGCGCGAGAAGAAGTTCGAGGCGGCAGCGACGCCATCGGGGCCGAGCCCATCGATGAGGCGCTTATCGCCCACTTTCCAGAAGAGATCGCCGACAGCGCGCGCGCCCTTCACGAAGATGAAGTCGTAAAGCTCGTCGAAGAACCACTTGTTGTAGAGGAACGACCAGACCGGCCCCTTCGCCATCGCTTTCGCGGCGCCGGGCTTCCAGAGATAGAAGAGCACGGCGAGGATGAAACCAGTGACGGTGACGATAAGCGGCGCCCACAGAACCCAGGTCGGGAAATCGTGGTGGCCTTCGTGGAACGGAATGGCGTGATCCCAGAACTCGCCGGCGTGATGGCCGAGGAAGTACGGGTAGAAAATGAAGCCCGCGAAGATCGCGCCAAATGCCAGCACGAAAAGCGGGATGAGCATCACCCAGGGCGATTCATGCGCGGGCGCTGAACCGTCAGCGGGCTTCGCGTGACCGTGATCGTCGTGCGCGGCATGGCCGTGATCATCGGCGTGGCCGTGATCGTCATGATGATGCGCGTCGGGGTTCGGGCGGAACTTGCCTTCGAAGGTCATGAACGCCAGGCGCCAAGAGTAGAAGCTGGTCAGCAGCGCCGCCGTGATGCCGCACCAGAACGCGAACTGCGCGCCGATGCCATGACTGCCGTAGGCGGCTTCGATGATGGCGTCCTTCGAGTAGAAGCCGGCGAAGCCGCCGAGGCCGGGAATGCCGAAACCGATCAGCGCCAGCGTGCCGATCGTCATCATCGCCCAGGTGATCGGCATCGGTTTGCGGACGCCGCCCATGTAACGCATGTCCTGCTCGTGATGCAGGCCGTGGATCACTGAGCCGGCGCCAAGGAAGAGCAGCGCTTTGAAGAAGGCGTGCGTGAACAGGTGGAACATCGCCGCGTTGTAGGCGCCAACGCCGGCGGCGAAGAACATGTAGCCCAGCTGGCTACAGGTTGAGTACGCGACGACGCGTTTGATGTCGTTCTGCGCGAGGCCCACGGTGGCCGCGAAAAGCGCGGTAGTGGCGCCGATGATGGTGACGAACCCACTCGCCAGCGGCGCCATCTCGTAAAGCTCGCCCGCGCGGCAGACCATGAACACGCCGGCGGTGACCATGGTGGCGGCGTGGATGAGCGCCGAGACCGGCGTCGGGCCTTCCATCGCGTCCGGCAACCAGACGTGCAGGAAGAACTGCGCCGACTTGCCCATCGCGCCGATGAACAAGAGGAAGCAGATCACCTCGATAGCGTTGAACTGCACCTCGCCGACGCCGAGCAGCAGCCCCGGATTGGCGTGCGCGGCTTCGAACACGGCGTCGAACTGGATCGAGCCGTAGCAGAAGAACGCCGCCATGATGCCGAGCGCAAAGCCGAAATCCCCCACGCGATTGGTGACGAAGGCTTTGATGGCGGCGTCGTTGGCGCTGCGCTTTTGGAACCAGAAACCGATCAACAGGTAGGACGCGACGCCCACACCTTCCCAGCCGAAAAAGAGCTGAAGGAAGTCATTCGCCGTCACCAGCGCCAGCATCGAGAAGGTGAAGAACGAGAGGTAGGAGAAGAACCGCGCCTTGTGCGGATCTTCGCTCATGTAGCCCCATGAATAGAGGTGAACCAGGAACGAGACCGTGTTCACCACCACCAGCATGATGGCTGAAAGCGTGTCGATGCGAACCGACCAGGTCGACTGGAAGTCGCCGACATGGATAAACGGCATCAGCTCGATGATGCGCTCGTGGCCCTCGCCCCAAACAAAGTCGACGAAGATCGGCCAAGACAGCGCCAGCGAGAGACCGACCGAGGCAGTCGTGAGGATCATGGCGACGCGGTCGCCGATGTAGCGCTGCAACAGGCCCGCGAACGCGGCCGCGATCAGCGGCCCGAGAACGATCAGGACTTCGGGGGAGAATTGCACCGTCTCAGCCCCTCATCTGATTGATGTCTTCAACCGCGATGTTGCCGCGGTTGCGGAAGTAAGTGACCAAAATTGCGAGGCCGACGGCGGCTTCCGCGGCGGCGACGGTGAGCACCATCATCGCGAAAATCTGGCCTTCGAGATTCTGCAAGAAGGCGGAGAACGCGACCAAGTTAATGTTCACCGCCAGCAAAATGAGCTCGATCGACATCAGGATGATGATGACGTTCTTGGCGTTCGCGAAAATGCCGAAGCAGCCGATGGTGAACAACGCACCGGCGACGAACAGGTAGTGGACGAGACCGATTTCCATTAGCCCAGCCCCTGCCCCGGACGGATGTCCTTGAGTTCGACGCCCTCGGAGCGCTTGCGGCCGACTTGCGCGGCGATGTCCTGCTTCTTGACGCCTGGCCGATGGCGCAGCGTCAACACAATAGCGCCGATCATGGCGACGAAGAGCACCAAGCCCGCCATTTGGAAGACGAGCAGATACTCGGTGTAGAGCACCTGACCGATCGCTTCGGCGTTGGTGACGCCGCCGGTTTCGACCGGGCCCAGCGCGATCGGCGCGCCTTGGGCCGCCATCGAGGCGCTGGCGACGAGCGCGAGTTCGCCCATGAGTGCGAGCGCAATCAGCGCGCCGAGCGGCATGTAGGAGAGGAAGCCTTTCTTCAGCTCGGCGAAGTCGACGTCGAGCATCATGACGACGAACAGGAAGAGCACAGCGACGGCGCCGACATAGACGACGACCAGAAGCATGGCCAGAAACTCCGCGCCCAAAAGCACAAAGAGGCCAGCTGAGGTGAAGAACGTCAGGATCAGGAACAAGACGGAGTGAACCGGGTTGCGCGCGGAGATGACCGCGAACGCGGAAATCACCGCGATCACGCTCAGCACATAGAAGGCGATCGACGCCAACATCCGTTACGCTCTCCCTTCTCCCCCGCACGCGGAGGAGATGTCAGTGAGCGAAGCGAACGACAGAGGGGGTGCGTCTCGCACCGACTTCGCGCTTCTTGCGCCCCCTCAGTCCGCTTCGCGGACAGCTCCCCCGCGAGCGGGGGAGCATTGATGTTTCGGACCCGCCCTACCGGTAAGGCGCGTCCAGCTCCAAATTCTTCGCGATCTCCCGCTCCCAGCGATCGCCGTTCGCGAGCAGACGCTCTTTGTCGTAGTAAAGTTCTTCGCGTGTCTCGGTCGCGAACTCGAAGTTCGGACCTTCGACAATGGCGTCGACCGGGCACGCTTCCTGGCAGTAGCCGCAGTAAATGCACTTCACCATGTCGATGTCGTAGCGCGTGGTGCGGCGTGAGCCGTCCTCGCGCGGTTCTGCTTCGATGGTGATGGCTTGCGCCGGGCAGATCGCTTCGCAGAGCTTGCAGGCGATGCAGCGCTCTTCGCCGTTGGCGTAGCGACGGAGCGCATGCTCGCCGCGAAAACGGGGCGAAAGCGGACCCTTCTCAAACGGATAGTTCACCGTCGCCTTGCGGGTGAAGAAATACTTCATGCCGAGGGCGAAGCCCCCGATCATGTCGAGCATCAAAGCGCCCTTCGCGGCTTGCAGCAGACGAGACATTAGTTTGCCCCTCCGAGGCAGCGATAGGTGACGACGTTGCTTTCGTGATGCACCGTTTCCGGCTGCGCCGCGCCGCCGCACAGACGCTGGGCTTCGGCATCGCTCGTGGAGCTGACCTCAACGGACACGGTCTGGGGTCCGGCGGACGTCGCCGCTTCCTGCGTTGGCGTGCAGGCGACAAGCGTGAAAGCGAAGATGAGTGCGATGCGCATCAGCCACCCGCCACAGCAGTTGCAGCCGCCGGCGGCGCGAGGAACGCGACGTAGTAGCCGAGGACAATAACGGCGACGAGCGAGGTCGGCAGGAAGATCTTCCAGCCCAGACGCATCAGCTGGTCGT
>CALBST010000300.1 GCA_937967425.1 uncultured Caulobacteraceae bacterium | reverse complement strand
GTGCTGCCGCAAGGCGTTCCCGTCGCGAACACCACGGTGGACTGGGGTGGCGTGCGCTGGATTATGGTTGTCGGCCCGTTACCCGAGGATGCAAGCGCGCGCCGCGTCCTTCTTGCGCACGAAGCTTGGCACCGCGTGCAAGCTTCCATCGGCCTGCCGATGCAGAACGCGAACGCGGCGCATCTCGAAACCGAGCTCGGCCGCTACCTCATGCGTCTTGAGCTGCGTGCGCTCGCCACCGCCATGCTCTCGAACGGCCGCGCCCGCCGCGACGCCGCTAAAGACGCGCTCGGATTCCGTATGGCGCGCCTCGCGGCGTTCCCGGAAGCGCAAGCGGCAGAGTCCTCGCTCGATCGCAATGAAGGCCTTGCGTCCTACACAGGCGTTCGCCTCGGGGCTGGTGACGAGGCGGCGCTCTTCGCTGCGCGCACGCTGAACGCCTACGATCAGCACGACGCTCTTGCCCGTTCGTATGCTTATGCCAGCGGCCCCGCCTACGGGCTCCTGCTCGACGACTACGCGCGCCGCTGGCGCACCTCGCTTGCGGCCTGGGCCCCGGCGGATCTGCTCGTCAGCCCGCTGCGCGCACGCCCGCTTTCCGCACGCACCCTCACCCGCCGCGCGGAACGCTATGGAGGCCCTGAGATCGCGGCCCAGGAGCGCGCCCGCGCCGAAAACCAGCAACGCCTGATCGCCGAGATTACCGCGCGCTTCTCCGGCGCCCGCCTCGAACTCACGCTCAGGCAGATGCAAATTGAGTTCAACCCGAACCAGGTGACGCCAGTGGCGGGGCTAGGCACGCTCTACCAGACGTTGGTGCTCCGCGACGTTTGGGGCGAGTTCCGCGCCAGTGAAGGCGCGCTGATCTCCCCCAGCTTCAACCTGCTGACCGCGGCCCAGCCAAATCCGGACGGCCTAAGCGGACCAGGCTGGGTGCTCTCGCTGGCGCCCGGATACCGCATCGGTCCCCCTGGGTCCGACGGCGTGGTGCGCGTTGAAGCCCTCCCGGCGCCGTCAGCCCAGGGCGGCCAGCCAAATAACTGACCCCGCTTCCGGCGCTTCCACTGCCGGACAAATCATGCATATGTAACGGCCATCGCCGCGTGCGCCGCCGGGACTTATCCCCAGGCCGCCCGGCGCGCTCCCGCCCTGCGGAATGGCGAAATCGGGCCCTGTGGCGCTGTCTTGGCTGCCACGTTCGGACCTAGAGCCCCCATACCCAGGTCGGTCGCGTAAGCCGCCGCCTATTCAGACGGCGTCAATTGGAGCCGACTTATGATCCGCCAAGCGATCGACCTTAGCGCCGGAGGCCCCTTGGGTCCGGGCCGCGATCGCACAGGATCACCCACTATGACTTTGCGTCGCCCCGCCGCCTCTGCCCCGGCCTGGTCCGGAAGCCCGGAAGCCCGTGCGCGCGACGCCTACGGAGCCCTTAATGGCCAAGAAAATGTTGATCGACGCCGCTCACCCGGAAGAGACCCGGGTCGCGGTGCTCGACGGAAGCCGCGTTGAAGATTTCGATTTCGAGGTAGCCAGCAGAAAACAACTCAGAGGCAATATCTATCTCGCCAAGGTGACGCGCGTTGAGCCGTCGCTGCAGGCGGCCTTTGTGGAGTATGGCGGCAACCGCCACGGCTTCCTCGCCTTCTCGGAAATTCACCCCGACTATTACGCCATCCCGCACGACGACCAGGAAGCCATCAAGGCCGAACTGGCCAAGGCGGAAGAGGAAAGCGAGAACGAAGAAGAGGATGACGAAGCGCGCGATGAGCGCCGCCGCCGCATCCTGACCCGCCGCTACAAGATCCAAGAAGTCATCCGCCGCCGCCAGATCATGTTGGTGCAGGTGGTGAAAGAAGAGCGCGGCAACAAAGGCGCCGCACTCACCACTTATCTCTCGCTCGCCGGCCGCTATTGCGTGCTGATGCCGAACACCGGCCGTGGCGGCGGCATCTCCCGCAAGATCACGCAGGCGACGGATCGCAAGCGCCTGAAGAAGATCGCCACCGATCTCGAAGTGCCGCAAGGCCAGGGCCTCATCATCCGCACTGCCGGCGCCAAGCGCACCAAGACCGAGATCAAGCGCGACTACGAATATCTCTCGCGCGCCTGGGAAACCATCCGTGACGACACCATGAAGTCTGTCGCCCCGGCGCTCATCTACGAAGAGAGCTCGCTGGTGAAGCGCGCGATCCGCGATCTTTACGATAAAGACGTCGATGAAATTCATGTCGACGGCGAGGCTGCCTACAAGGAGGCCAAAGATTTCGTACGCATGCTGATGCCGAGCCACGCCAAGCGCGTGCATCTCTGGAAGGACTCAACCCCGATTTTCGCCAAGCACGGCGTCGAGAAGCAACTCGAGTCGATCTATTCGCCGATCGTTCATCTCAAAAGCGGCGGCTACATCGTCATCAACCAGGCCGAAGCGCTCGTCGCCATTGACGTGAACTCCGGCCGCGCCACGCGCGAACGCAACATCGAACAGACCGCCTTCAAGACCAATCTGGAAGCCGCCGACGAAGCGGCCCGCCAGATGCGCCTTCGCGACCTCGCCGGCCTTATCGTGATCGACTTCATCGACATGGAAGAGTCGAAGAACGATCGCGTCGTCGAAAAGCGAATGAAGGATAACCTCCGCTTCGATCGCGCCCGTGTGCAGATGGGCAAGATCAGCGGCTTTGGCCTGCTCGAACTCTCCCGCCAGCGCCGCCGCACCGGCGTGCTGGAAGGCACCAGCCACGTTTGCGAACACTGCCAAGGTTCAGGCCGCGTGCGCTCGGTCGAGAGCGCTTCGCTGGCCTTGCTCCGCGCGCTCGATGAAGCCGCCGCCAAGAAAAAGAACCGCCTGATCGAAGCGCGCACCGCCTCCGACACGGCGCTCTACCTGCTGAACGAAAAGCGCGACGCGCTGGCGGCGATCGAAGAGAACAACAACGTCCGCGTTCGCGTCGGCGCCTCGGCGGCGATGCATTCGGGCGATTTCGAGATCATCGTGCTGGATGGCGGCCTCGAAGAAGAAGAGGAAGCCGAAGCGGCGCCCACGCGCGGCCGCAAGCCGCCACGCCGCGACGTCGAAATCGAAGCTGAAGAGGCTGACGCCCGCGCCGCCGTCGCTGAAAGCGAAGAAGAAGAAACCGAGGACGAAGACGCCGAAACCGTGCCCGGCATCGCCGCCAGCGCAGATAGCGATGGCGACGACCGCAAACGCCGGAGACGCCGTGGCCGCCGCGGCGGCAAGCGCCGCAGCGAGGGCGAAGACGGCGAAACGGTCGAAGCGAGCGCCGAAAGCAAGCAACCCAAGCCGGCGGAAGCACGCGAAGAACGCGTGGGCCGCAATGGCCGCCGCCGCCGTCGCGGCCGTGGCCGCGGCCGTCGCGTCTATGAAGTAGATGGCGGCGAATGGCTGGATTTCGTCAGCGCTGATCTGAAGCACCTGACGCCACGCCCGGAACGCCCTGCCCGCAACGGCGATGCGCGCCGCGTTGAAGCCGTCATCGACGCCGCGGAAGAAACGCCGGCGCCGGTGCAGGAGGCCGAGGTCATCGTACATCCGGCGGCGGAACCAATGACGGAAACGTTTAGCGAAGCGATCCAGGTGACGCCGGAACCGGAGCCCCGCGCACTTGAGCCGGTGGCCGAGGCCCCCGCCTACGAACCCGACCAGGAGCGTCGTGACAAGTTCTTCTCGCGCCTGTCACGCTGGTCGAAGAAAAACTGACGAACTGCTAAGGCGTAAGGCCTTGTTCCCGCCCCAAACCGGCGTTTCAACCGGTCTGGGGCGGGAGTAGCGGAATCAAGGAGCGGGCATGGCCGCGTCTCTTCTGTCGAAGCTTAGCCGCGGTGCGGTTGGCGCAGTTGCAGCGATCAGCGCGTTCGCACTGATGGCGGCGCAAACTGCCTCAGCGCAATCTCTGATCCGCGACGCCGAGATTGAAGACACGCTGCGCGTCTACACCAACCCGCTGCTCGATGCGGCGGGTCTGCGCCGCGAGGATGTGCGCCTCTATATCGTCAACGAAGACAGCGTGAACGCTTTCGTCGCCGGCGGCCAAAACATCTTCATGAATACCGGCCTCATCATGCGGGCCGAAACGCCGAACGAAATTATCGGCGTGCTCGCCCACGAAACCGGCCACATTTCCGGCGGCCACCTCTCACGCTCCCGCGAGGCCATGGGCCAAGCCATGGGCCCGATGCTTATTTCCATAGGCCTCGGTATCCTCGCTATCGCCGCCGGCGCCCCCGACGCAGGCGCGGCGCTCATCGCGGGGTCGCAAGGTTTCGCGATGGCGAACTTCGTGCGCTTCACCCAAGTGCAAGAAAGCGCCGCCGACCAAGCCGGCGCCAGCTTCCTCGAACAATCCGGCCAATCGGGCCGCGGCCTCATCTCCTTCTTCGACAGCCAAATTCGTCCGTATGAATGGCAAGTCCGGCGCGCGCCGCCTTGGATGGTGACCCACCCGTATACGTCCGACCGCGTCGAGGCGCTGCGCCAGCGTGTTGAGCGGAGCCCGCACCGGGACGCCGTGGACACCGAGGACAACCTCCGCCGCTTCCGTTTCATGCAAGCCAAGCTGATCGGCTTCATTCGCTCCGAGGGCCAAGTGCTGGCGCGCTATCCGCGCCGCGACACCTCACAGCCCGCCCGCTATGCGCGCGCGATCGCGTTTTACCGGCAAGCCAAACTCGATGAGGCCCGGGCCGAACTCGACGTTCTCATCGCTGAGGATCCGCAGAACCCGTACTTCCAGGAATTGATGGGTCAGATCCTGTTCGAAAACGGCCGCGCCGAGGAATCGATCCCCTATCACCGGCGCTCGCTTGAATTCGCGCCCGGCCAACCGCTGCTTCAAGTGAACCTGGCGCGCGCGCTTGTCGCCGCGCATGGCCGCGCCGGCACCGACGAAGCGATCCGCCTGCTGCAGGAAGCCGTGCGCAAGGAGCCCGACAACGGCTTCGCCTGGCGTGAAATGGCCTCGGCCCGCTTCCAGCGCGGCGAGGAGCCCCTCGCCGAACTGGCCTCCGCCGAGGCCAGCTTCACCGTCGGCGACTACACGAGCGCCCTCAATTTCGCTGAACGGGCGCGGCGCTCGCTGCCGCGCAACTCGGTCGATTATCGCCGCGCCGACGACATCGTGAACTTCGCCGGCAATGAGGTGCGCGAGCGGATGCAGCGTACAGCGGGCCGCCGCGGCGGCTAAGCTTGCCCGCGCGCGGAAAAGCGGTCATTGCAGCCTTATGAGATTGGATCTTTCAGTGGCCGCGCGCGCGCTTGCTCTCGCCTGCGTGCTGTTCGCCGCCCCCGCCGCGTCAGCGCAAACATTCAACGGCCAGGAGCAAGCCGAAATTCGCGCCATCGTTCGCGAATACCTGGTCAACAATCCCGACGTGCTGCGCGAAGCACTCGACGCGCTGGCTGAACGCAACAACGCCGAACGCTGGCAGCAGATCCGCAACGACCCGCGCGACTTCGCCATCGGCCCGGCCAACGCGGCGATCACTGTCGTCGAGTTCTATGATTATCGCTGCGCCTATTGCCACGCGGCGATGGAATGGGTGCTCGACCTCACGCGGACGCGCCGCGACGTCCGCATCGTCTTTAAGGAACTGCCGATCCTTTCCGACGCCTCGATGGAAGCCGCGCGCGCCGCCCTCGCTGCCCGCCCGCAAGGCCGCTACCTGCAATTCCACCAAGCGCTGATGAGCTTCCCGCTCGATCGCGATTTGACCTCGGCCGAGATCGACACCCTCGCGCGCCGCAGCGGCATCGACGTGACGCGCATGCGCCGCGCCATGGAGAACCCGGAGATCACCGCCATCCTCGAGCAGAACCGCGCCCAAGCCATCGATTACAACATCAGCGGCACGCCGGGCTTCGTCATCAATGGCGAACTCATCCCCGGCTTCAACCAGCCAATGCTTGAATCACGCCTGCGCGAAGCCGCCCGCGAACGCCGCGCCGCGCGCTAATAGCGCCCTGTCGCAGACGCAAATATGAGCCGCACCTGCCGTTCCAGGAGCGGCACGCTCGCGCGTATTTTGTCATGCCCAAGATAGGCCGGCACGAGCGCAACGTATCCGAGCGCAGGAAAGGCCGCAGTCGGCAAAGAGCCCGCAAACTGGCGCGAGGACTCTGCGCCTGCCTTCAAAGTAGCAAAGGCAGACCGGACGCCCGCGGGCAGCAGCGTGCGCCCGCGCGCGCGCCAGATCGGCTCCGAACGCAGCATCCCGGTCAGCGCCCAGCGAAAGCCTGCAGTTCGTACGAAGCTCTCGACCGGAGCCGAGCCGTCGACAATTCCGCTTGCTTCAAGCGCAAGCCGCATCAGCGCACCAGCCGTCCCATCAATGTAGTCAGCCAAGTCTGTTTCCGACTTGAACGGCAGCGCTTCGAGATCAAGACGACGCGCATCCAGTATCTGGTGAAAGTGCGCTGCGCTGAGCGGAGCGGCATCGACGGCGCGCTCCAGCGCCAGCAGCGCCGGATGCGGCCGGGGTGAGCGTCCTTCGAAGATTTCGTCGATGGCTTCACGCCACCAATGCGATCTGATCTCCGCAAGACCAGGCTCACGCACCGTCTCGCCTATATGCGCGATCTCGTAGTTCACCGCGTAAAGCGCAATCAGCCGCGCGCGCACATCCGCCGGCGCAAACCGCGACGCCAGCCAGCGATCCTCATCGACGCGGCGAACTAAGGTGTCGAGATCGTTGGATGAGGCAGTAGGCAATGGGCAGTCGGCAGTAGGGTTGAACCGGCGCCCTATTGCCTACTTCCTACTGCCCACTGCCTTCAATTCAGAACAACGTGCTCGCGCCCGTCATCGCCACCAGCATCGGCACCGAGAGGAACGTGTTGGTGCGGGAGAACAGCATCGCCGTCTTGCCCGCGGCCGCCTTCGCCGCCGCGTCCAAGTCAGGATATTTGTTATCGATGTTCAGTGCTTTTTGCTGGTTCGGCCAGATGATGAACCAGACATTGAACCACATGATGATCGCCATCCACATGCCCAGGCCAATGAGGACGTGCTTCGGAACGCCATCGAGCAATCCAAGCGCCAGCGCCTGCAGCAAGTAGCCTTGGTTCCACGCCAGAAGCAGACCGGTGATCAGCGTCAGCATCGCACCCCAGCGGAACCAGTAGAGCGCCGCCGGCGCGATGACTTTCGTCACTGCCGGTTTCTGCTCATCCGGAATTTTCGGCATGTTCGGGATTTGCGTGAAGTTGAAATAGTAGAGGTGGCCGATCCACATGATGCCGACGAGCACATGGCTCCACCGGAACGCCGCCTCCCAGAAGGCGCTATCGCCAAACGCGTAGCCCGCCACACCCATCGCGAAATAAATCAGCAGCAGCGCAGCCACCGCCAAAGCGGTCCACGCCACATAACGCAGATTGCTCAAAAACCAGGCCATGACCTCTCCTCCAGCCCATGCGCGAGGAGAGGTTTCGACCTCGCCCTAGCCCGCCGTCTGCGGCGCCTCGCGCGGTTGACTGCCGCCCTCGCGCGCACGCCCCACTCCCCATAGGAGAATCGCCGGCGCCGCAACATAGAGCGACGAATATGTGCCGCAGATAATGCCGAAAAGCATGGCGATGGCGAAGCCCGAAAGCGCCTCGCCGCCCAGGAAAAGCAAGCCGACCAATGCAAACACGGCCGTGCAACCCGTGATGATGGTGCGCGACAACGTTTCGTTCAGTGACAGATCCACCAGTTCGCCAAGGGGCATTTTCTTATATTTGCGCAGGTTCTCCCGGATGCGGTCGAACACGACGACAGTGTCGTTGATGCCGTAGCCGATGATCGTCAGCAGCGCCGCGATGATGGTCAGCGTGAACTCGATCCGGAAGAACGAGAAGATGCCGAGCGTCAGGATGACGTCGTGGATCAGGCCAAGCATGGCGCCGACGCCGAACTGCCATTCGAACCGGAACCAGATGTAGGCCAGCATCAGCAACATGGCCAAGCCCAGCGCGATCAAGCCGCCCGAAAACAGCTCTTCGGATACTTTTGCACTCACCGAGTCGACGTTGGCGATGCGCGCGCCCTCTGCGACCGCCCCGAGCCCGGAGCGAATTTCTTCTACCGTTTGGCTCTGATCTGGCGCCGTTTCGAAGTTCAAGATTGCGCAATAGGGCGGCGCATTGACCGGCCGGCACGTCGCGCCCTGCACTTCGATGTCGCCGTCCTGGGCTTCACGGCCGAGCGCCCGCAGGGCTTCCTGATCGATTGGTCCCGGCGCCTCGATCAGGATCGAGGTGCCGCCACGAAAATCGATGCCGAGGTTGAACCCGTGCTCCAACACGGATCCCAGGCGCGCCAGCACAGTGCCGTCGGCCTCCTGATAAAGTTCGATCGGATTATGCCGCAGGCCGCCTGTAAACATCGAGACGATCGAAACGGCGCAGAGCGCCAGCGAAAAAAATGCGGCAAAGCCCGCGAACTTCACATAGGCGAGGTTCGTTTTCTTCGGCAGCAAACGGATTAGAGGCCACATCAGTTCGCTCCCTCAGATCGGCATGGTTTTCGGTCGCGCGGCGCGGAACCACCAACCGATCAGGATTTGCGTCACCATCACGGCCGTGAACACCGAGGTGATCACGCCGATCGAAAGCGTCCAGGCGAAGCCGCGCACAGGGCCGGCGCCGAACTGGAACAGGATCATCGCCGAGAGAATGGTCGTCAGGTTTGCGTCGACAATGGTGATCATGGCGCGGCTGAATCCCGCATCGATCGCCAGCGCGGGACTTCGGCCCGCCGCCGCCTCTTCGCGCATGCGCTCATAAATCAGCACGTTGGCGTCGACCGCCATGGCGATGGTGAGAATGAGGCCCGCAATGCCCGGGAGCGTCAACGCCGCGCCGATCATCGACATCGCCGCCAGGATCAGCACGAAGTTCACGATCAAGGCGATGCACGCAAAAACTCCAAACAACCCGTAAGCGAGCACCATGAACACGAACGTGACGACGCCGGCGAGCGCGGACGCCTTGACGCCGGATTCGATCGCATCCAGTCCCAAGCTCGCATCGACGGTTCGCTCATCGATCACCGAAAGCGGCGCCGGCAGCGCGCCTGCGCGCAGCATGACAGCGAGGTTGTTGGCGCTTTCGGCGGTGAAGTTTCCAGAAATCTGACCCGTGCCGCCGCAAATCGGTTCATTGATCCGCGGCGCCGTGAGAACCTGGTTGTCCAGCAGGATGGCGAAACGGTTGCCGGTATTCTCGCGCGTGATGCGGCAGAACAGGCGCGTGCCTTCGCTATCGAGCGCGAAGCTCAGCACAAACTCGTTGGTCTGCGGATCGGTTGATGGATTGGCGCGGGTCAGCCGCTCACCTGTGAAGCGCGGGCGGCGTTCGACGATTTCCTGCGTGCCGCCGCTGTCCGGATAAGGCTGCACGACCATCGTTCCCGGCGGGATTGCTCCCGCTTGGGCTTCTTCGGGCGAGATTTCACGCACCATATGGAACGTCATCAGCGCCGTCTGACCGATGCGCTCTTTCAGCATTTCCGGATCGGAGACGCCCGGCGCCTGAACGACGACGCGATCATCGCCCTGGCGCGCGATAGAGACTTCGCTCGTCCCCGTCGGGTCGATACGGCGGCGGATCACCTCGATCGATTGCTGCGCGGCTTGCCGGCTGAGTTCCCGCAAGTGCGCCTCACTCAAGCGCGCTTCGATCAGCCCGTCAGGGTTTTCGGTGTAGGTCGCGATTTCGCTGGTCCCGCCGGTCGTCGATTGCGCGAGCGGACGCAGCGCCCGGCGCGCCGCCTCCATCTGGCTCGGATCGATGAGGCGGATGCGCGCGGCGTCGCCGACGACGCCACGGCCCGTGTAGCGGATGGCAGGTTGGGCATCGCGCAGCGCCATCGCCATCTGATCGGCGAAGTTATCGAGCTGTTGCCGCTTCAACGTCTCCGTATCGATCTCGAGCAGCAGCTGTGAACCGCCGCGCAGGTCGAGGCCGAGATTGATTGTCTGCTGCGGCAGGAAGCCCGGGATCTGATCCCTCAGCCGCTCCGGAACGAAATTCGGAAATGCAAACGCAAGCCCCATCACGGTCACGACCGCGACAAGGATGATCCGCCACCGCGCGACCTGAAGCATGAGTCTTAATCCGCCTTCGCGTCGTTAGCCGGCGCCGGCTCCGTTTTGGAGCGCACTTCGGCGATCGTGTGGCGCAGCACGCGCACTTCGACGTTGGGCGCCAGTTCGACCCGGACCTCATCGTCCGCGAGGCCGCGCACCTTGCCGATCATGCCGCCGGACGTCACGACGATGTCGTTCTTCTTCAGCGCCGCAATCATTTCCATATGCCGCTTGCGCGCCTGTTGCTGCGGACGGATCAGCAGGAAGTAGAACACCACGAAGATCAGGATGAGCGGCGCGATCTGCATGATGAGACCCGTCGTCGGGTCCGGAGCGCCGGGGGCCTGCGCATAAGCTTCAGAGATGAACATTGATCCTCGCTAGGAACGGCCTTCCGCCGTTCGGACGAATGGAAGGTGTTGTGCGGGGCCAAGCCCCTTCAAGAGCGCCGGGAATATATCGGCCTCGCCGCCTTTTCAATGAGCGGTAGGCGCCGTGACGCGCCGTTTCGCCGCAGGCCTAGCGCTGGGCCGCCATCAATGGCGCCGGATCTAGCGCTTGATTGCCGCGCCGCACCTGAAACATGAGCCGCGCGCGCCCGTCTGGCCGCGAGCCAAGCTCGGCAATCGGCTCGCCAACCCGCACACGCTGCCCCTCGCGCACCAGCGCCCGGCGATTATAGCCATAGGCGGTGACATAGTTCTCGGCGTGCCGGATGAGCACGAGCGTGCCCAGCTCATCGATGTCGGCGCCGGCATAGATCACATCGCCGTCCGCCGCCGATGTCACCTGCGCCCCTTCGCGGCCAGCGATCTCGATGCCGTCCAGTCTTGTGCCGCCGGGCTGCGGCCCGAACCGCGCGACCACATCGCCGCGCATCGGCCAAGCGAACTGCCCGGAGCCTTCAGGCAACGGAATCGGCGTCTGTGGCGGCGGCGGGTCGGGCGCCACCTCGCGCGCCATCGCCGGCAGGTAGATGCGCTCGCCCACCCGCACGCGATCATCGGTGTTCATCCGATTGAGCAGCGCTAACGATCGCAGATCGACGTTGAAGCGCCGCGCGATGTCATCCAGGTCTTCGCCCCGCCGGACGACATGAAACCGAGGCGGCGGCAGATCGAGCACGCGTCCATTGGCCAACGCATAAGGCGGTTCAAGATTGTTTTGCTCGATCAGCGCACGCAGCGGCACCTGATAGCGGGTGGCGATGTCGTAGAGAGATTCATTGCCTTCGACGCGGTGCGTGCGCGGCAGGTTTGCCGGATCGAAAACCGCGGACGGCTGCAACGCATACGCCGAAAGCGGCGTGCCTTCGCCATCGGCCCAATTCGGCTGCTCTTGCACAGCGGGCGTTCGCGTGGACGGCGACGCTTCTTCGCGCCGTTGTTCGGCCGGAGGCTGTTGCGCACCCCGCTGCTCGATCACCGCGCGCCCGCGCCGCTCCGTCTGCGGCGGCGTTGTTTGCTGTTCGCTACGCGCGCTTCCGCCGCCGCTGCCATACGAAATCGGCGCCGGACTCGACGAAGCACAAGCGCCCGTAAGCAGCGCAAGCAAGAGCCCAACGCGCGTCATACCGGCAGTTTCCGCGAGAATCGCCTCCCGCCTCAACCCACCGGCGGCGGCTCGCCCAGCCCACGTTCCAGCGGCTGCATTTTCAGTGGCCCCAAATCCTCACGCTCACCGTTGCGAAAGCGCATCAAACGTTGGCTCTGGGCGTCGCCAAGAGGCGCAACGATCACGCCGCCCGGCTTCAGCTGTGCAATCAGCGGCGGCGGAAACTCCTCCAGCGCTGCATTGAGGATGATGCGATCGTAGGGCGCCTCATCAGCCCAGCCGTCAAACCCGTCCGCGGTGAATGCGTAAGTGCGCATCAAGCGCGCCGTGCCGAAGCGTCCGCGCGCCGCCACGACGAGATCGTTCCAGCGGTCCAGCGTGATCACTTTGCTCGCCACCGACGAAAGCGCCGCCGCTTGAAACCCGGAACCGGTGCCGACTTCGAGCACTACGTCGCCAGATTCCGGCGCCAAAGCCGCGATCATGCGCCCAACGATCGAAGGCTTGGTCATCGTCTGCGCATGCGCCAGCGGCAGCCCGACATCATCGAGCGCCAGACCTTCCAGATGCTCCGGGGCATAGTGCGTACGCGGCGTGCGCTCCAAAGCCGACAGCGCGCGCGCGTCGGTCACGCCCGCCTGGCGCATCTCCAGCACAAACCGCATGAGCCGTGCTGGATCCAATTTACTTGCCCGCCTTAGGGATGGCGCCGCCAAGGACGCCCTTCAGATCGTTCACGCTTGGCATGTGCGTGAGATCGATGTGCAAAGGCGTCACTGAAATGCGGCCGCTATAAATCGCGCGCAAATCCGTGCCTTCCGGCGGATCGGAAAGCTGTCCGCGAAAGCCAAGCCAATAATAAGTTCCGCCGCGCGGATCGGTGCGCTTATCGGCATAGACGATGTGATGATCGCGCCGCCCCTGCGTCGTCACTTCAACTTCCTTCACGTTCTCGGGCAGCGCGTCGGGAAAGTTGATGTTGATCAGAACATCCTTTGGCCAGCCCTGCTTCAGACATTGGCCAACAACGCCCGGCCCGAATGTCTCCGCCGTCTCCCACGGAATTTTCGCTTCCTCGCCGCGAAAGCCGCGCGCTTGGCTCAGCGCAATCGCCGGAATGCCGAGCTGCATCCCCTGCATCGCGCCGGCGATGGTGCCGGAGAACGTCACGTCCTCGGCGATGTTCTGCCCGCGATTGACGCCGGAGAGCACCAGGTCCGGCGCAGCGCCTTCCATCAAATGCTCGACGCCGAGAAGCACGCAATCCGTCGGCGTGCCCGAAACCGCAAAGCGTTTCTCATCCACTTGCCGCACCCGGATCGGCGCCGTCAGCGTCAGCGCCCGCGACGCGCCCGATTGCTCGCTCTCGGGCGCAATCACCCACACATCGTCGCTGAACGTGCGCGCGATCTTTTCCAGAACCGCGAGGCCGGTCGCGTGGATGCCATCATCATTGGTGCACAAAATACGCATAAGCTTAGGGGAGTAGGGCAATGGGGGCGTAAGGCAACCCCACCCTACTCCCTCAAATCACTTCCAGGCGCCCAGGATGCCGCCAGCGACGCCATAACACACGGCGAAGTGGCCCACGTTCACCGCCACCAGCGTCTCCATGTTCGGGCCATAAACGAACCCGTAGAGGCTGCCCGCGAGCGCAAGCAACAGCCCCATCCAGACGCCGGTCATCGCGCCCGCCATCAGCCCCGTCGCGTTGCGCCACTTCACCGCCAGCGAAATCCCGATCGCGCCCAAGAGCGGCGGTAGGATGCCGAACGCCATGCGCTCGGGATGCAGCTGATCGGCCGTAACGCCGACCATGGCTTGATATTGCTCGGCGGAGATGATCAGCGCGAAGATCACGAACTCGAGAAGATAAATCGCGATCGCCGCGACAAGGATCGCGAGCAGATTGTGCCCATTGAACCGCATGCTCGTTTCCTCCCGGCGCGAAACCTACGCCGAGTCCAAAGCCCCTTGGATTGGAAAGACGAGCCGCGTGCGGAATGAAGCGGCGGTTACGACCGGCAGTCGATCGCCCAGATATCGTAGGTCGGATGCTCAAGCGCATTGAGGCCAGGGCTCGATGCGAACATCCAGCCGTGGAACACTTCGCGGCGCTCGCTCTCTTCGCCTTCACGCGCCGGCGGGTGATCATAGATCTGCAGATAGATGCGCACTTCCGGCGTCTCCTCCGGCGCCGCCTTCGTGCAGGCGCGCGCGATCACTTCGAGCGAACCGACGCGCGCCGGGCGGCCAAGCGTCAGCGTGTAATCGCGCGCATGGCCAGTCACCTTGTCGAGGCCCCGCACGACCGCGCGCTGCGCGAAAGCCGGCGTCACGCTCGCCGCGAACATCGCGCCAGCGAAGAGAAGCGTACGGATCATGGAATGGCTTCCCCTGTCGAGCCGCCAGAGTTCCCCGACCCCTGAGCAAAGCTAGCAAACAACGTGAGCAGATCGATAGAACCCTGCGTGTTCGGAATCTGACCGCCCGGCTCCAACGGGTCCATGCCCGCCGGCTCAATCGACACATAGCCGCCGCCGAGCAAACCATCGGTGGCGATGCGCGCGGTTGAATCGTCCAACACTTCAACACCATTGTTCACATTGAGCGTCAGCACTGCATTGTAGGTCGACGGATCGAGCGAAACCGAACGCACCACGCCGACTTTCACGCCGGAAATGCGCACATCCGAGCCGACGCCGACGCCATCGACGCGTTGGAAACTGGCGCGCAGTTCATAGCCGCCGCCTGCCGTGTTCTGGCCAGCTTGCGCGGCCGCGAACGCAAAGAACCCCACCGCCACCACGGCAACGGCGGCGCCCAGAATGGTCTCGCCCCAGCGCTCGAAGTTGAACTTCACTTCGTCTCTCCCGAATCCGGAGACCAAGCCTCGTAGTCAGCTGTTGACGTCTGCCTAACGCCGCCGCGCGCAAGCGATCCCTTTGGACGATACGCCTTCACCGTACCGGTCAGGTTCGGCACATGCGGCTTTTCCCAAGGCTGACGCTTCAGCGGCGCGATCGTCGGCGGATCGGCGATCGTGTGATGCATCCAGCCATGCCAGTCGGGCGAAATGCGCGAGGCCTCGGCCAGACCTGAATACTTCACATAGCGCCGCTTGCGTCCCTCGATCGAAGGCCGCTTTTCCTCGAAATACTTATTGCCCTGTTCGTCTTCGCCCACGAACACACCGCGCCGCCAGATATCGATCGCCGCCCCAATGGTGGAGCCGTTCCACCAGGTGAAAATCCGTTCGAGCATGGGCTTTTGTTTGTCTCCGCCGCGCCGGTTCTGCGACTCTGACCGTGCGGGCGGCGGGAATATGACGAGCGCCGCTCGCCCCGTCCAGTGCGCATGCGAAACAACATCTCGTAGTTATCCCAAGCCGTCACATACTATATGTTGATTTCGAGCCCGGATCAAAGGTAGAGTCGCGCCATGGCTTGAGGAGGCCAGCATGGCGCACGATCACGACGACGACATCCGTCCGGCAGCAGAAGCCCCCGGCGCATGGACCGACACCATGGTCCAGGCGGCGCTCGACGCCGGCCTCGCCATCGAGACCCCGGCTGGCCCAAGTGTGTCCAAAGCTTTGAAGCGCGCCGCCGAACGCATCGGCGCCTGGGCCGATGACCCGGCGCTCGGCAAGGATATCCTGAAGCTCCTCGAAGCCGGGGCCATCGCCCTCGACGCGCCGCTCATGCGCGCAACGCTCTCGCCCGGCGCCGAACTCGCCGTCTCCGCCGCGCTGCTGCATTGGCCAACGCAACGCAGCGATGAACTTGAAGCCATCGCCCGCGCGCAAACGCTGCTCGCCGCCGGCGCCAAGCTCGGCATCGCTGGCGCCCCATCTCCCGCCGCGCTCGATGCACTCGACGCCGCCGCCCGCATCGCCGATCCGATCGGGCGCGACGGCGCTGCAATCCTCATCCGCCCCACCGGCGAGGCGGCGTCCGAAATCATCAACGCCGCAACCGCCCGCGCCCGCGCCGGCGCAGCGCTCGCCGCCGGCGCCCGCGCGCTTGACGCCGCCCTCGCCGAACTCGCCATCGAAGCCGTGCGCAACGGCTTGAACGCCGAACATGGCGGCACCCAGATCAAAGCCGCGAACGCCCGCCTCACCGGCGCGCCGGACGCCGACATCATCGCCGCCCTCTCCGGCGCCGTCGCGCGCGGCGCCTACAGCGCGGCACTCGACGCCGGCGCTGACCCCACGCATCGCCGCATCGCCATCGCCGCCCCCGCGGCAGGCGGCCACACGCTCACCGCTTTCGCCGACGGCGCTATCGATCCCACCGGCGCCGTGCGCTCAGACGCGGAAACCAGCATCATCGGCGCCAGCATCGCCTTGCCGCGCTTCATGGGCGCGCGCGCGTTCGACATAACCGCCTTCGAAGCCGCCATCCGCACACTGGTGCGCGCGCTCGACGCCGCTCATGGCGGCGCAAGCTCGCCGCGCCGCTCCATTCTCATCCGCCTTGAAGGGCTCGCCGCGCTGCTGATGCGCGCCGGTATCGCCTACGATAGCGAAGAAGGCCGCGCCCTCGCCGCCAACACCGCCGCGCTCGCACACGCCGCCGCCATCTCCGAAAGCATGGCGCTCGCGGCCGCCAAGAGCGCCTATCCCGATTGGTCGCGCGCCAAACGACAAGAGGAAACAGCGCTCAAAGCCGCGCGCGACGCGGCTGGCGCACTCAATGGCGCCATCGCCGAGCAGGCGCAGTCACTCTACGCCGCACTGCCGAGCACCAAGAGCGCCGGCCTGCGCTGCGCAATCACCATCGCCTTCGCCAACGACGCCGCCGCCGCACGCGCCATCGGCGCCACCGCACCCGGTCTCACGCCAGCGCACACAATCGCCGTCTACGGCCAGCGCGAAGATGGCGGTTTCGGCCGCCTGCTGAGCGACGATGTCCGCAGCGCGCTCTCGGCCCTCGGCTACGACGGCAACGAGATCGCCGCGATCGCACAACACATCGAAGGCCGCCGCACGCTGCGTGGCGCGCCGGGCGTCAGCCTCGAACGTCTCGAAAAACTCGGCCTCACCGAACCGGCGCTCGACGCCATCGAAGACGCCGCCGCCGACGCCTTCAATCTCCGCGCCGTCGTCCACCCATTGGTGATTGGGCCGGAGCTCTGCGAAGAAGTGCTGAAGCTCCCGCCCGACGTCGCCGCCGGCAAACGCGGCGATCTGCTGATGACGCTTGGTTTCAGCGAGGACGAGATTGCGCAAGCCGAAGCCTATTGCCTCGGCGCGCATGATCTCATCGGCGCACCGGGCCTGAAGCCCGCGCACGAGAGAATTTTCGCCCGCGACATCGATCCAGCCGCGCAAATCGCTATGGCCGCCGCTCTCGCGCCATTCGCCAACACCGCACTAGACATTTCGCTCGATCTCGCCAACGCACCGCGCCGCGACGCGCTGCTCGAAGCCGCGCACGCTGCGGGCATCGCGCTCATCCGCATCGAAGCCGAAGCGCCGCCGGTCACGCTGACGCTTCGCGACATCGAGGAAGAACCACTTGCAGCGCCGGCGCCCTCGCTGGCAACGCCGTTCGCCACTGAATCACCCCATGCCGGCGAGGCGCCGCCGCTCCACAAAGAGCGCCGCCGCCTGCCCGAACGCCGCAAGGGCTACATTCAAAAGTCCATCGTCGGCGGCCACAAAGTCTATCTGCACACCGGAGAGTACGACGACGGCGAACTCGGCGAGATCTTCATCGATCTGCACAAGGAAGGCGCCGCCTTCCGCTCGCTGATGAACAATTTCGCCATCTCAATCTCGATCGGCCTGCAATACGGCGTGCCGCTCGAAGAGTACGTCGACGCCTTCCTCTTCACCCGCTTCGAACCGGCGGGCGAAGTCAAAGGCAACGAAACCATTCGCCACGCCACCTCGATCCTCGACTACATCTTCCGCGAGTTGGCCGTCTCCTATCTCGGCCGCACCGATCTCGCCCAAGTCGATCCATTCGATGCGCGCGGTGATGGCTTGAGCAAGCGCGCCACCGACGCCGAAAGCGCTGCGCGCCTCATCTCACGCGGCTTCGCCCGCGGCGCCTCGCCGGACAATCTGGTGATGCTGCGCCCGCGCGCGGTCGTCGAAAACCTCCGCGACCGCAAGGAAACGCCCGCACCAAAACAACCGGCCACCACCGGCTATCGCAACGATCCCTGCAGCGCCTGCGGCCACTTCACAGTGGAGCAGTCCGGCAAGTGCGCTGCGTGTGGCGCGACGGGCGAAGCGAGCGGCGGCTAG
>CALBST010000299.1 GCA_937967425.1 uncultured Caulobacteraceae bacterium | reverse complement strand
ACTGCGGTTAGGCGGGTGGAGGAACGACACTGCGCAAATGGCTGATAACGGCGTGTGTGCTCGGGCTCGCTGCATGCGGGCAGACAACGACGCCGGCGACAACTCCCGAGACCCCGGCGGCTGAAGCGCCGGCCGCCACGCCGACCAATGCGGCGGAAGCGACCGCGCAAGACACGTGCGGCGCCGCCGCCCATCAAGCGCTGATCGGCACGCCGGCGAGCGCGATCGATCTCAGCACGTTCCCGGCGGGCACGCGCATCATCACGCCGGAAACCATGGTGACGCAGGATTTCGTGCCGACGCGGCTCAATATCACCACCGGGACCGACGGCAACGTCGCGTCGCTGAACTGTTATTAGGAGGCGCATATGCGTGCATTGCTGACAGCTTGCGCCGCGCTCGCGCTCGCGGCGTGCGGACAGACAACGCCGGCGACGACTGAAACGCCGGCAATCGTGGAGACGCCGGTGGCTGCTGCGCCCACGACCGCTGCCGAAGCGACCGCCCAGGACACCTGTGGCGCTTCGCAATATCGCGCCATGATCGGCACGAACATCGCCGCGGCGACGTTCCCGGCCGATTCCGGCATCCGCGTCATCCAGCCGAACACGCCGGTCACGCAGGACTTCTCGGCGCAGCGGCTCAACGTCATCGTCGACGCCAACGGCGTGATCACGTCGCTGGAGTGCTACTGAAGTGCGTAGCGCCGTTCTCGCGGCGCTGATGCTCGGGGCTTGCGCGGCGCAGGACGGTGCTGCGTCGCGCGGCGACCCGGATTCGCTCTTCAAGCCGGACGCCTTCACTGTCGCCGGCAATCTCTGCGGCGCAAGCGATTATGCGCACCTGGTGGGCGAACCGTTCGCGGAGACTCACCAGGCCGCTTTGCCGGCCAATGCGCGCGTGATCGGCGGCAACGCCGCCAATACGCTGGAATATGCGCCGCGGCGCATCAATGTCATCCTGGACGGCGAAGGACGGATAGCCGCAATCGGGTGCTTCTGACGCACTTGGCGGTTCGATGGGGTGCAGCTATAGACCCGGCTCCAATTCCAGCCCGGAGCCGCGAACACCCATGGCCGTCGAACGCACCCTGTCCATCATCAAGCCGGACGCGACCAAGCGTAACCTGACGGGCGCGATCAACGCGGTCATCGAAAAGGCGGGCCTGCGCATCGTCGGCCAGAAGCGGGTCTGGCTGTCGGAAGGCCAAGCCGAGGGCTTTTATGCCGTCCATAAGGAGCGGCCCTTCTTTCGTGATCTCGTCAACTTCATGATTTCGGGTCCGGTCGTCGTGCAGGTCCTGGAAGGCGAAAACGCGGTGGCCAAGTATCGTGATGTGATGGGCGCCACGAATCCGGCGAACGCCGCCGACGGCACCATCCGCAAGCAGTTCGCGGAATCCATCGAGGCGAATTCGGTGCATGGCTCGGACAGCGCTGAGAACGCAGCGCGCGAGATCGAATTCTTCTTCAACGATCAAGAGATCGTCGGCTAACGCACGGTAGCGCGAGACGCATCGGAGCAATGTACGGTTGCGGACTATGGCTGTCGCCGTAGTCCACAGCGTTGCAAGTTGCCCGCATGCTCCGGGGGCCGAAGAACAGAAGTTTGATGGTGCTCGCGGCGATCGTGGCGTTCGCCTGGACGATCGGTGTCGTTAGCTTGTTGTCGAACTGCTCAGGCTGATCCGATCAGCCGGTCGTACTCGGCTTCGGGTACGCCATAGATGCCGCCCGCCGCCGCCTTCAGCCCGTCGCGATCGATAATCCTGACCAGGCCGCGCGCCGAGCGGATCAGACCCTTGCCCTCAAGATCATTGATCGCGTCCGTCACGCCTGGGCGACGCACGCCGAGCATCAGCGCGATAAACTCGTGCGTGAGCTGGAGGTTGGCGTCATCGAGACGATCCTGGGCCATCAGCAGCCACCGGGCGAGACGCTCTTCGATCTTTGCGCGCCCGTTGGCGAGCGCCGTCTGCGCCACTTGGGTCATGAATACCTGCACGAAACGCTGCGCCAGCTGGCGCATTTGCTCGCTTTGCGCCAGCACCGTGCGCAAGTCGTCGGCGCTGATGCGCTCGGCCTCGCCGGTGACCTGAACTACCGCCTCGTTTGGCGAGCGGTGATTGCTCATGACGATGGCGGCGCCCGTCATGCCTTCGCGGCCAATTACGCCGGCTTCGATCTGCTGACCGTCTGCCGACTTCGCCACCACCGAGACGATGCCCTGGGTGGGGAAATAGACGTGTTCGATCGTTTGATTTGCAGCTTCGAGCACTTGCCGATTCAACATCTCCACGCTCTGGAGCCGTGGCGCGATCAGCCGCCAGTCCGCGTCGTGGAGCGACGCGAGCAAGCGATTGCGCGAACGTGGAGACTGCAAGTCGGACGCCCTTCGTCGTAGCAGGGCTTCGGTGCATTGCCGCCCCCGCTTAATTTGCGGCGCCCTAAAGAGGGCCTAGCATCTGTTTGGCGGCGATGGCGCGCGTGTACGATAGCGGACGCACATGCGTTTGGTTGGCGAATTATGCCTTTTCTCCGATGAGGCGGCGATATTCTGTTTCTGGTACGCCGTATGTCCCGCCAGCGAGTGTCACCAGTCCCTCGCGGTCCAGAATGCGCAGCGCGCCGCGCGTCGCGCGGATCAAGCCTTTTCCTTCGATCTCATGGAGGGCGTCGGTGACGCCGGCGCGGCGCACGCCGAGCATTATGGCGATGAGTTCGTGCGTAAGCATCGCGTCGTCACCGGCAATCCTGTCGTGAACCATGACCAACCAGCGCGCGAGACGTTCCTCGATTCTGGCGCGCCCATAGGCGAGTGCGGTGTGAGCGACCTGAATATTGAAGACGTGGACGAAGTGGAGCAGCAGCGTTTTCAAGTTCTCGCTGCGCGTCATCGCAACACGCAAAGCTGGCGTGTCGATCCGCAGTGCTTCGCCCTCCATTTGCACGATGGCCTCATGCGGAGAGCGGTGATTGCCCATGATGATCGCCGCGCCGGTGACGCCTTCAGAGCCGATGAGGCCAGCTTCAATGCTTTCACGGTTCGCCGATTGCGCGACGACGGAAACGATGCCGCTTTCAACGAAATAGAGGTGAGCTATGTCTTCGCCCGGGCGCTCAACGACCTGCCGCGCGGCAAGCGCCACGCGCGTCAGGTGCGGTTCGAGTGCGCCGAAGTCGGTCGCGGTGAGGGCCAGCAGCAGACGATTGTGGGCTGGTGTTGAAAGCATTCCACTCTTGCCTCGATGCACTCGGGCAAGAGCGTTCTCTACTCTCAGCCGCTTGCGCCCAGCGGGTCGTGGCAAGCGATGGATTGTATGTAGGACTCGCGACGCAGGGACGCAACG
>CALBST010000298.1 GCA_937967425.1 uncultured Caulobacteraceae bacterium | reverse complement strand
TCCGGAAGGAAGCAGCCATAACGGGTTGCGTACGGGTCGCTGTCCTGTCTGCACTTCTCCGAGCATCCAATCGCGGCGCGCGCCGCATCCCAGAACAGAGCGATATCTCCTGGGAGGATGGCCCATGTCTCTAATTCGGCTCGCCGCGGCATGTGTCGCGGCGTCGATCACGTTCACGCCGGCGGCGGCACAGCAGACAAACTACGCGCGCCTCTATGAGACGCTCTGGAGCACGGTGAACGAAAACTACTACGACCCGCATTTCCGTGGGACGGATTGGACCGCCCAGCGCGAGCGCTATCGTGCGCGGGTGGAAGCGGCGCAGAGCGATGCAGAGTTTCACACAGTCGCCAGCGAAATGCTCGGCGAGATTGTGGGGTCGCACTTATACATTTCCCCTCCAGCGCGCGCGCAAGGCGCGGCTCGGATAGGCGCGCGGTTCATCACCTTGGATGACGAGGTTATCGTCGCAGAAGTGGCGCCGCTCTCAGACGCCTATGCCCAGGGATTGCGGCCGGGTGATCGCCTGCTCTCCCCGCCCGAAGCTTTGCGCGGGGATATCGGCGCCACGGCTGAGCTTCGTATTCGCACCTGCTCTAACCGGCTGCGCACGCTTGAAGTGCGACGCGAGCACGCGTTTTGGCCGCCGGAGCATCCGGGCTTCCGCTGGTCGCAGATCCGCACCGACCCGAACCGGCGCATCGGCTATATGCGCATCGACCGCTTCGACGATGGCGCGGCCGCGCTTGCGGATCAGGCTATGAGTGAACTCCAAAACGCCGACGCCATCATCATCGATGTCCGCAACAATTCCGGCGGCAACGTCTCGTCGCTGCGCCTTGCCAGTTACTTCAATGGTGGTCAGGCGCAGTCGGCCGTGGTGTTGCTGGCGCGGCCATATCTCGAGGCGTTAGGCCGTCCCGTGACGGCAGCCGATATCGCGGCAGCGCCACGCGTCGATCATGCATACACCACTGCTGACGTTTTCGAGGCGATGAGCGAACACAATGCGGGCGCGGCGTTCTGGATTGACGCAAACCCGAACCAATTTACCGGCCCCGTCTTCGTACTCATCAGCGAAGAAACCGGCAGCGCTGGCGAAGGCTTCGCTTGGTATATGCGCGAAAATACGCGCGCACGTTTGATTGGCGTACAAACCGCAGGCGCGCTCCTAAGCTCCGAGAGCTTTGACATCGGTGAAGGTTGGTCCGTCACCGTTCCGGTACATGGCATCTGGGCGCCGGATGGCACAGACTACGGGGATCGCGCGACAGCGCCGCATGAAGAATTGCGGCCAACGCGCGCTGATCTTTGCGCGGGCCGTGATCCCGTCCTTGAAGCAGCGTTGCGCCAGGCGCGCACGGACTAATCATGCGCTGGATCGTTGGCCCCAGCGCCGGACGCAGCGAGCGTCGCGCCGCTTTAGCCGAAGACGCCGTAGCGAAGGATTGCGCCGGTATCGGCGAGTTCGCTGGCGAAGCCCTGGATCAGGGCCGCGGCCTGCGCTGGGCGTTCCCAATGCGGCGCGTGACCGACGCCTTGCATTGTGACGATCCGCGCCGAGGGCAGCGTGTCGCGCAGCGTAAGCTGATCGCTCTGCGGCACGAACGCATCTTCTTCGCCGCGGATGAGCAGAGAGGGCGCTTGGATGCGTAGCGCCGCCTCCACAATCGCGGCACTGAGCTGCCCCTGAAGCGCCGAGCGCCAGACGTGCGCCGGACAGCGGAGGCTTTCGGCAATGACGGTGTCCAGGAAACGCTGCGGGATCAGCTCCGCGAATGTGCTTTCCTGGAAGGCCAGCACGAACTCGGGATCGACCCGCTCACCAAACGCCATCACTGCGTCTGCCAGTTCAGCGACCGCGGGCTTATCCTGGAAGCCGGCGAAAGCGCCCATGAGCACAAGCCCGCCGACGCGCTCGGGATAATCCGCCGCGACCTGAAGCGCGATCGCGGCGCCCATGGAATGGCCGACGACGATGGTGCGTTCGATACCGAGGACGTCGAGCAGAGCGCGTACGTCGGACGCCATGTCGGCGACGGCGTAGCCTGAAGCCGGCTTATCCGATTGACCGTGACCGCGTGCGGTCACCGCGATGACACGCCAGCTCTCGGGCAGATGCGGGCGCAACAGATCAAACGAGCGGTGTGAGTCGGTGTAGCCGTGCAGCATGATGACTGCGGGGCCATCGCGACGGCCCTGCTCGACGTATGCCAGGCGCAGGCCATTCGACAGGCGCGCAAAAGAACAATCCGATCTGCTCATCTGAGCAACTCCAATCCAAACGAGGGTGAACCGGCGGCGGCGCTGGGGGGCAGGGAG
>CALBST010000297.1 GCA_937967425.1 uncultured Caulobacteraceae bacterium | reverse complement strand
CGCGAGTGGCGAGCGCGACGCAATAGGTGCGGGCGCGCCCATGGCTTCAGAACCGTGCGCTTACGCGAACGCCGACGCGGCGGCCGTCGCCCATGATACCGAGATTGTGGGTCAGCGGGCTTGCATCGCCGAAGAACGCGGCGAGCAGTGAGCGATCGAGGTAGGATTCGTAGTATTCCTCGTCGGTCAAGTTTGTGCCCCACAGCGCCACCGTCCAGTTGTCGTGCTCATACGCGAGGTTGGCGTTGACAAGATAGTAGCCTTCTAGCTGCGGCTGGAATGTCGAGCTCAAGCTCGATCCGGCGCGATCGCCTTTGTAGGAGACGGTTGTGTTGAACACGATGTTGTCTGTTCCAACCGGGATGGTCAACGTTGGGGTCACGAAGAAATTCCAATCCGGTTGGAAGAGAATGAGGTCTGTCGCAAGGCCGCCGGGGAAGACAGCTTCGAAATCGGAGTCGTCCGTGATGCGCGAGTGATTGTAGGTGAGGCCGCCGGTGAGCTGGAACATCTCCGTCGGCGCCCAGATGCCTTCCACTTCGACGCCGTAGCTGGTGACATCGCCGGTGTTGAGGTTCACCGCTTGCAAGGTCGGCGTGAGGCCGTTTTGGCCGATATAGTGTTGGTAATCGTTGTAGTAGATCGCAGTGTTCAGCGTAAGCGTGCCATCTTCGCTGGTGAACTTGTCGCCGATCTCGAACGTCCACACTGAGTCGCCTTGATAGAACGGCAGAGGGCCGCCCGGCGTGTTCGCCCCGCCGCCGCGGAAGCCGCGCGCGATAGACGCATACGACATGTGATTGTCTGACCAACGTTGCGTGAGCGTGACACGCGGTTGCAATTCGTCGGCGCTGTACTGCCCGACAGTGCCGGAAACGTTGGCTTCTTGGTGGTCGAAGCGCAGCCCGGCCGAGAGTTCGAGTGTGCCGGTGAGATCGTAGAACGCCGTCGCGAAGATACCTTGCGAGGTCTGATCTTGCGTCGATGTCGTTGGCGGGGTCGGCGTGCCGAGAACGGTGCGCGCGACCACATCGGTGGAGGTCGTGTAGTTTGCGAAAAAGCCGACGAGTGTGCTTAGGCGATCGTTCCAGTTCGTGTCGAATCGCAGCTCACCCGTGTAGGTGTCGCGTTCGTTGCGGCCGTCGGTGACTCTCAGAAAGTCGATCGGCCCCCAATCGCCATCGCCCACGGCTTGGCCATCTTTGCGATCGTATGCGAGCACCGCGGTCATGCGGGTGTTGCCGGTCACGTCGAACTCGCCGCGAACGTTCACGCCCCAATATTCGTAGGTGGCGATGCTGTTGACGTTGAGTTCGACGTCCTGAACATAGTCAGTCGGACCCGCCGGGCTTGAATACGCTGTCTGCGCGCCCTCGACGCTGTTCCAATATGCGTTGAGGGTGATTTCAGCGTTTTGCGGGGCTTCCCACACCAACGTCCCATTCACGGATTGGTTCTCAAGCGGACGCGCGTCGCCGCCGGCGAACGTGTTGGTCGAGAAGCCGTCGTGTGAGTGGTACGCAACGGCGACGCGGCCACGCAAAATGCCTTCGATGAGCGGGCCGCTCAAGCTGCCGGCGATCGTCTGATAATTGTCCGGATCTGCGTAGGACGCAGAGAAGCGACCCGAGAAGTCGTCAGTCGGCTCGCGGGTGATGACGTTGATGGCGCCACCCAGTGTGTTGTTCCCAAAGAGCGTACCTTGCGGGCCGCGCAGGACTTCGACGCGCGCGATGTCGACGACCGGATTGTTCAGATAGGACGTATTCGTCTGGTAGATGCCGTCGACGAAAATGCCAACGCCCGGCTGAACCGTGTCGATCAACGTCGTGCCGACGCCGCGGATGGACATGAACGCGCGGCCTACGGCATCGGTTGTGATGTTGAGACCTGGCGTGAACGCCGCGATTTCACGCACCGAGTTGATCTGTTCGCGCTCGATCGTGTCGGCTGTCACCGCGCTGACCGCGATCGGAACGTCCTGGAGACGCTCTTCGCGCTTCCGCGCCGTGACGACGATTTCGTCCGAGCCTTCTTCGGCGCCGGGTGCGTCCTGAGCCAGCGCGATGCTGGGGACCGCCGCCATCGCCAGGGCCGCGCCGGCCAGAAGCTTCGTGATGCGCCGCATTTTCATTCCTCCCGATGAGCGCACGCGTCTTTTCTGGGCGTGCTGTCGTTGAGGAGACCCTAAGCTGAATGCGGACCTATCTGAAAGGTAGCGGGCTGGTAAGAGTCTGTGCCGATCCGCTCACAGGTTTGGCCTGACGGAATCTCGGCCTCAGCCGGCTACCGGCCCTAGCGGGCCAGTGTTTGCTCGAGTTGCTCGGCGATGACGGCCATGCCGCGCGCGTTCGGGTGCCAAGCGGCTCCCGCAGCGCCGTCATAGTCGCGCGGCAACCCGGCGCTCCAGGGATCGCTGTCGCAGGGTGTGTGGCCGGCGGAGATTTGATCCATTCTGAGCACAGTCGCGCCGGTCTCGGCCGCGGCACGGTTGGTGATCTCGGCGAGGCGTGCCGCCGTTATTCGCAGCGCCGCCGCTTCGGTCTCAGTGAGTCGCGATTGAGCACACTGCGTATCGGGAACGAGCGCGATGTACTGGATGAACACGACACGCGCCTGCGGTGCGCGGGTCGCGATTTGGCGGGCGATCTCGCGCAGATTGCTTTCTAGTGTCGTGTACGCTGCATCCGGCACCACAAACGGTGACGGGCAAGGAAACACCATGCCTGCCGCGCGGATCGATTCACCTTGCTCGCAGCTGCTGGCGACGAGGTTGCCGACATAGGCGATATCGTTGCCGCCGATGGTGATGGTGACGAGTCGTGTGTCGCGAGTGACCGTGTCGATCTGCGCGGGCAATTCGTTCCATGCGTTCAGGATATGTGCTGATGTGGCGCCGCCGCAGCTCACATCCTCAAGCGTGAGGTTCAGGCGCGCCGCAAGCAGGTGCGCGTAGTTCGCGGAGCTTCTGTAGCAGCGCGCCGGGCTTCCCAGCGCGGTGGGCCCAGCGCCAGAACCGGCTGCGAACGAGCTGCCCATGTTCACATATCGTGCGCCAGGAGGCAGTTCATCGTGCGCCGCGTGGGCGCATGCCCACAAGCCAATGGCCGCAACACAAAAGCCAATGATGTTCTTCATGATGGACTACCAGCACGAATAACCGCCGTCGGCCAGCACGATGCTGCCGGTCATCAGGCTTGA
>CALBST010000296.1 GCA_937967425.1 uncultured Caulobacteraceae bacterium | reverse complement strand
TCAGCGTCGACACGCTGATCAACTTCCGCTCAGCCCACATGACGCCCGAGCGCGTCATCGTCTCCGTCGCCGGCGCTTTCGATCGCGACGCCATCATCGAAACCGCCACCCGCCGATTCGCTCATCTCACAGCAAAGCCCGATCCGGAGCGAGAGGCGGCCCGTCCGCAATCCGGCGTCACCGGTGAAACCCGCAAGCTCGAACAGACGCACCTCGTCTTCTCGTGGCCCGCGCCGAACGCCGGCAGCGAGCACATCTACGCGGCGCGCATGCTCTCCGAGATCTTCGGTGGCGGCATGTCTTCGCGTCTCTTTCAAGAAGTTCGCGAAACCCGTGGCCTCGTTTACGCCATCGATTCCGCACTCGACGTGCTGGAGGATGACGGCCGCCTCAGCGTCTATGCCGGCTGCTCGGAAAAGCACGCGGGCGAAGTCGCCGAAATCGTCCGCGATCAACTAGCGCTCATGGCCGCAAAGGGCCCGACCGAAGCCGAACTCAACCGCGCCAAAGCCGTCACCCGCGCCTCGATGCTGATGGGCGTCGAGGCCCCCAGCGCCCGCGCCGAAGCGCGCGTCAGCCAGCTGTTCCTCCGCGACCGTCTGAGCGACTTTTCCGAGCTTCGCGCGCGCATGGACGCGGTGACATCGGAGGAAGTCCAGGCCATCGCCGCCAAAGCGTTGGAAGGCCCGGCCTGCGCAGCTGCCATTGGCCCCAAGGCGGGGCATGGCGCGCTCAAGGCATTTGGGGCAAAATAGCCGCGTCATGGTTTTGATGCGGAAGGACAATGACGGCTTGCGCCGGATCGACGGGGAGGGCGTGTACCTCCGCGCGCCGGAGTTGCGCGACTACCAGGAATGGGCCGACGTCCGCGAAGCCAGCCGCAATTTCCTGACGCCGTGGGAGCCCACCTGGGCGCAAGACGAAACCTCGCGCGGCTCCTATCGCTACAAACTGCGCCGCTACACCGAAGACGCGCGCGACGACAAAGCCCACGCGCTCTTCGTTTTCCGCGAAAGCGACGATGCGCTCGTCGGCGGCGTCACGCTCTCAAACATCCGCCGCGGCGTCGCCCAGACCGCATCGCTCGGCTATTGGGCCGGCCAGATGCACACCGGCAACGGTTACATTACCGCCGCCGTCCGCGCCGTCGTGCGCTACGCGTTCGAAGATTTGGACCTTCACCGCGTCGAAGCCGCCTGCCAACCGGACAACATCGCCTCGCGCCGCGTGCTCGAAAAATGCGGCTTCACCCACGAAGGCATCGCGCGCGCGTATCTCAAGATCAACGGCGCCTGGCGCGACCACCTGCTGTTCGGGATTGTGAATAGCGGGGTTTGAGGCGCACCAACGGTCCGCCGTTGTAGCAGCGCGCGTAGGAAGGGGCATGATGCGTCGCCTTGTTGCCTTGCTCTTGGCTTGTGCGTTTATTGGTGGGGCCGGTTGCGGCGGTCAGCCGTTGCTTGTGTATCGCGTCGAGAACGCTCCGATATTTATCGCCTACTTTGTCGACACGCGCGAACGACACACGCCGTTCGCGTACCCTGGCGGAATGGCGTCTCGGAAATTGCCTTCGTGCCGCAGGCCGTTGCTCATCGTGAAGACGCATTCCGCACTGCGGTTCTGCGCGCAAATACGCCGCAAATCTCTCCATCAGGATCGCGCGTACTCTGGCTCGACCGTAGGGGTGAGTTGCGTGTTGAGAGCGCAGATGAGGCCAACATCGCGGGGTAACCTCACGCGTCAGCGCGCCGATGCTGATCACACATCGAGCCCGTCCACTCTAACGCCTCCCGGCCAAGCTCATGCGCATTGCAAATGCGGGTGAGCGCAGAGCCGGGACCCAGGGAGTGAGCGCGATGCACGCGGGCCCTGGATCCCGGATCGCACCCCGGCTTCCACCTTCGTGCTCCGCACTTCGGCGGACAGGCAAGGCCGGGCTGCGTCCGGGAAGCGGGGATAGAGGCGTGCTCTATTCCTCGCATTTCGATCTGAAACCGCTGAAAACAAACCGCCGCGCCAAAATCTATCCGGTGGCCTCCACCACGCCCGTATCATCCGCGCGTGCCCCGTACCTACCAGCCCCCATCGCAAAACATGATCGACGCCCTCGCGGCGGCGATCATCGTGTTTGTGGTCGGGTTGGCGCAGGCGATCTTCACGCCGCACGCAGAGCACACGCGCCGCCGCATTCATCACGCCATCCGCCGCGCCGAGCGCGCTGTCGAACTGATGTTGCTGCTGATGGCGTTTCGCCTCGCGACACCGCCCGCGCAACAGTTCAGCTCATTTGCCCGCCGTAACACGCCCATTGGCTTTGCGCGGCGCGTCCGCCAATCGAAATTTCTCTACAAGTACGCCCGCGTGCGCCTGCGCGGTGGCGCATTCCATCAACGCATCGCGCGCCTCATCGCTGCCATCGCCCAACCGGCGCGCCATGTGCAACGCTTCCTGAAGCGCCTCCACAAAGGCCTACGCGGCTCACGCCTCGTTGTCGCGCACCCGCCAGCGCAAGCGCTTTTCGTCGATGCGCCGCTGATGGCGAGCTACGCGGACTCTTCTTGACCGCGATCACGCCCACTCATCTCAAACGCCGCGACGAACCCGCTTCGCCGCGGGCGCCGACTCATGTGTCGCGAGGAGGTCTCATGCTTCCCGGACGCAGCCCCGGCCTTGAGCCGGGGTGCGATCCGGGACCCAGGGGCCAACGCTCGTCGCCTTGTGATCTCCTGGGTCCCGGCTCTCGCCCCGCTTTCGCGGGGCATTCGGCCGGGAAGCGTTTGACGCTAAATCGCGTCCAACCCCACATCCAACGAACGCGCCGAATGCGTCAGCGCCCCAATCGAAATCACATCCACACCCGTTTCCGCCACAGCCGCCACGTTCTCGATCGTGATCCCGCCGGAAGCTTCCAGCAACGTCGAGCCATTCGCCATCTTCACCGCCGTGCGCATGTCGGCCTGCGAGAAATTGTCGAGCAGGATCGCACTCGGCCCATACGGCAGCGCTTCGCGCAACTGCTCCAGCGTATCGACCTCAATCTCAATGCACATCAAATGCGGCGCCGCATCGCGTGCGCGTTCGAGTGCAATGCCAACGCCGCCAGCCGCCGCGATGTGATTATCCTTGATCAGCATCGCATCGTCCAAGCCGTAGCGATGCGCGCCGCCGCCACCCAAACGCACAGCACGCTTCTCAAGCGCGCGCATGCCCGGCGTCGTCTTCCGCGTCGAAGCCACGATGCAATTCGAACCTTCGACCGCATCGACATAAGCGCTCGTCAGCGTCGCGATGCCGCTCAAGCGACCGATAAAGTTCAGCATCGTCCGCTCAGCCATCAGCATCGAGCGCGCCGCGCCTTCGATCTCCATGATCGTGTCGCCGGTCTTCACGCGTGCGCCATCCGGCGCGCGGATCGTGAACACCAAATCTGGATCGATCATCGCGCCCGCGAGGACCGCTGCGTCCAAACCCGCAACGACACCAGCTTCACGCGCGCGCAACGCCCAGCGGCCTTGCGTCTCGGGATCGATCAGCGCGTCCGTCGTGACATCACCAGCGACGCCCAGATCCTCCGTGAGCGCGAGCTTCACGATCGGTTCGAGCACAACGTCAGGAAGCGGCGGCAGCATC
>CALBST010000295.1 GCA_937967425.1 uncultured Caulobacteraceae bacterium | reverse complement strand
GCCCGCGCCAGTGACGACAACGACCTTCCCACTCAACACGCCCATGATGTCCTCCGTGGCGGAAGCTAGCGTGCTTGCGGCGCGGAGCAAGTGCCGGACGTTGCGGCGCCTAGCGCGCAGGCCCTTCCGAGAACGACCACTTGATCTGGCCGCTCAGATAGGAGCTGCGGTCTATATCGCTGCCAAAGGTATCGCCGACCAAGACTTGTAGGAAAATGTTGTCTCGGAGTTGGATTTCAACACCGATGCCGGCCTGTGTGAACTCGTCGTCCACCGCGCCGAATTCTTCGTGCGAGTACGCTGCTTCAACGAATCCGCGGATTGCACGTCGATCCTCACCACCAAAGCTGTGGATGTACCGCGCTCCAAACGTCCAACCATCATAGACTTCGGTTACTTCGTTCGCACCGTCGGTACGGGTGCGAACCCCGTTGTCAACGTAGCGTCCGGTTACGACGATCTGACCATGCTCACGAACGGGATAGGCCCACGTGGCCCACGCGCCGAAGCCGGTCTCTTCGCCATCCTCCGCCGACGTCGCCCCATCCTCGGCATCAGTCTCGGAGAGGTAGGTTGCGATCCCGGCGCCGTAGACCTCGCGATTCCAAGGCGCCGCGGCGCGGACGCATCCGTCAATGGCTTGCTCTGCTTCGCGTCGATACACAGCAAATCGCGCTTCATTTGCTATTAGTTCGTCCTTTTTTTCTTCGACCGCGGCCGCAAATGTCGGGTCGCTGACCAATAAGCGCTCCGCTTGGAGCGTGAGTCGCCGAAGTTGCTCCCGCGTTAGCAGTGTGTCAGCGGCAATGTTTTGCCGTTCACGAACGACTTCTCTCGCCGCTTGAGCAGTGGCGTCCAGAATTTCCCCGACTGGGTTCACCGAGAACATTTCTCGAATGCAGTTTCCGTAGAGCCCCTGAGCGTGCGCCCACAACGGCGATCCTGAATCGTAGTTGTAGTTGAGTCCGATGCCGTAACGGCTAACCGTGGCTTCATCGCCAGTCGTTCTAATCGCCGCCCCAGAGATGGTAAATTGGCTCCAGAAGCTCGACCGGCGCAGCCGCCGAGCATTTGAGTCGTCCCCGTCCCAGGCGTTTGCCTGTCCCATAAGCTCAGCGATCGTGAAGCGCTCTGGCGCCATAAGAAGACCCGGATTGATCTCAATGCCCACGGCATACTGATCAGAGCCGAAGGTGTTCGCGATCTCGGGCAAGACTGCCAAGCTAAACCTGTCGCCCACCTTCGGCCGTATGACCGTATCAGGCGTAGAGTTCATCAACGTAAACAGCGAGTTCTCCGGTACAGTAAGATCAAGCTGACCGAGTAAGTCGTCAGCGGTGATGCAGCCGTCGCGGGTAAGCTCATCCCCAATCCCTGAAACGCACTCTGCTGCTGCTTCGATGGCGGCATTTTCTTGAGCCTGGGCCATGCCCGTAGTCGCCGCAAGTGCGCAAAGGCCAATGATCCACTTTTTCATTGTGTCCTCCGGCGTCTAGGGAATGAGCGTCACGTTGATGTAGTCGACGAGGTCTTCCCGTGCGCCCAACGAATAGGTGAAGCGCTGCGAGGCTGTGGAGTCGCCCCCAAAGACGAACGCCAATTCAAACGTCTTCGCTGTTTGTGATCTATTAATGAATGCGACGGTGATGAAGCGCGCGCTCGCTTCTCGTTGAAGCAGCGCAGATTCGAAATGATTGATGTCGAGGAAGTCGTTCGCGACGATGTCATCGCCAATCAGAGTTTCGCGCCGTAGGGCGGAATCGAACCCAGGCATTATGCCGAGGAATATTCCGGCGAACGATCCGGCTTCTCGGAAATAGATCGTCGAGTATGCGCTGCCGGGTAGCGGCCAATTCAAACTATTTCGTGCCGTTGCTTGTTTTGCCGCCTTCTTTGCTGTTTTCGCCATCTCATCCCCCCCTGTGGAATGCGGTAGTACGCGAAGCTCACACCCGCGTGGCGGGGAAAGAAACGCGATTCACTCGCCAGGCGAGCGCATTTCTCTGCGTGGCGGCGAGAGGTGCTGAGCGAGTTCGCTTATGAAACTAACTCTCGCGGTCGTGGCGCGGGTCAACTCTTCTGCGTTTCCTGCACTGTGGCGACGGCGTCCTGCGCTTCGGGGGAGAGCTTCTCCGGCTCAAAGCCATCGG
>CALBST010000294.1 GCA_937967425.1 uncultured Caulobacteraceae bacterium | reverse complement strand
GCGACACGATCATGGAGATCGAAGGTTCGGCGCGCTCGATGCTGATGGCTGAGCGCACGATGCTGAACTTCATTGGCCGCCTGAGCGGGATTGCGACGCTGACCAGCGTTTATGTCGATGCTGTCGAAGGCTCGAACGCGATCGTCGCTTCGACGCGGAAGACGACGCCCGGCATGCGCGCGTTGGAGAAGCGCGCGGTGCGTTTGGGTGGCGGTGGCGCGCATCGCTATGGCTTGGACGATGCGATGCTGATTAAGGACAATCACATCGCGGCAGCGGGCGGCGTTGGCATTGCGCTGGAACGCGCGCGTGATGCGGCGCCGCATCTGATGTGCATTGAGATTGAGGTGGATACGCTGGAGCAGCTGCGCGAGGCGCTGCCGTATGGGCCGAGTGCGATCTTGTTGGACAATTTCTCGCAGGCTGACATGCGCACTGCCGTGAAGATGGCGAATGGCTCGACGCTGTTGGAAGCGTCCGGCGGGATCACGATTGAGAACGTGGCGGCGGTGGCGGAAACCGGCGTTGATGTGATCTCGGTGGGGGCGCTGACGCATTCGGCTCGTTCGCTCGATGTGGGGCTGGACGCTTTGTGAGGGCGCTCGATGGCTTTCAAGTCGGACTATGAGGCCAAGCGGACGCTCGATAGCGAAACGGGTTGGGAGCTCTTTGACGTCACCCAAGGCCCGGAATTCCCGCATTTCGAACTCAGACACCCCGAGCAACGCACCATCAGCTTCTGGTGCAAGACCCTTTCTAGGGAGCGCGTTGATGGGGTGACGGCGAGAGGCGGCCCACGCTACCGACAAAGTAAGCGCGTGACGGTTATGTCGTCGGAAGCCGTTTCGGCCGACGAGATGATGCTCATCCAACAAGCTCTTGAGGCGTTCGGATTTCTACACAACGGACCAATCGGGCCCATCGAGCTCACGTTCGAAGAGTAGTGCCTACGAAGAGTCAGCGTAGCACATGGTTGCTGGCACACCTGCGACGAGTGCATGCACTAGCGGGTGTGCGGCGACCAGACTTGAGCCGCGTAGGCCTTTGTGGAGGCGCTTCAGGAAGCGTTGCACGTAGCGCGTCGGCTGGGCGATGGCGGTGATGAGGCGCGCGAGGCGTTGATGGAATGCGCCGCGGCGTAGGCGCACGCGGGCGTGCTTGAACAGAAATTTCGATCGACGCACGCGGCGCGTGAAACCGTTCGGCGTGTTGCGGCGTGCGAACGAGCTGAGGCGCTGCGCGGGTGGCGTCGCGAGGCGAAACGCCATCAGCAGCAACATCAGTTCGACGGCGCGCTCGGCGCGGCGGATAGCGTGATGAATACGGCGGCGCGAGTGCTCAGGGTGCGGCGTGAAGATCGCCTGCGCCAGCTCGGTCACGAACACGATGATCGCCGCCGCGAGGGCGTCGATCATGTGTTGCGATGGAGGCTGGTAGGTACGGGGCACGCGCGGATGATACGGGCGCGATGGAGGCCACCGGATAGATTTTGGCGCGGCCGTTTGTTTTCAGGGGTTTGGACGGGAATTGCGCGGGATAGAGCACGCCTCTATCCCCGCTTCCCGGACGCAGCCCCGGCTTGGCGCGCCGAAGCTGCAAAGCAGCGTAGGCGGGCGAAAGCCGGGGTGCGATCCGGGATCCAGGGGCCGTATGCACCGCGCTTCGTCACTCCCTGGGTCCCGGCTCTGCGCTCACCCGCATTTGCAATGCGCGTGAGCTTGGCCGGGAAACGTGGAACCTCGACAGCGGCGCGCATGCTTACAAATACATGCCAGTAACCCCGGTCTCGCCCGCAGTGGGGTGGCGCGCATGAAGTCCCCGCACGCCAGTGGCGGCCAGACGCGCCATCAGCTCGTTTGAAAGCAGCAACATTCCTCCATAGGGCTCCACGAAACAGTGGACATTGCTTGGGATGTCATCGCGCAAGCAAAACCCAGTCGGATGGTAGTAGACGCGTTTTCCGTAGATTTCTCTGTCCGGCAGTATCTTCTTGTAGTGGAGGGTCAGGTTGGTTTTGTTGATGTCAATCGCATCAATCTCGCGCCTGATCATCACTAGGCAGAATTCCAAGCCCTTACCCACACCGCGCGCCTCCGCACGGCGAAATTCGATCGCGTTAGCATCCAATTCGCGGATGCAATCAACGATGGTTGACCGAAAAACATACAGATGAGGGCTTACACGATAGAAATCTCCAAGCGCAGACTCTCGCAAGTCCACTTGGAGAATTGGCGTCGGCAAGTCGGCCATTTCGATGATCGGAAACTGCGGAAGGTAAGACGGCCTCGTATCGTCATTCACCCATTGCACCGAACCAAACGTGTCTCCGTTCTGCGCGACGACCCAGAACCGTCCTTCAGCGCCCGACGGCGCCACCGAGCGAACGTGTTCACGTTTCTCGCCAGGTGCGAGTTCATCGAGAAGCAGTTCAACATCAGACTTCGAGCGGTCCACCTGCCTTACACCCCGCTATTCACGATCCCGAACAGCAAGTGATCGCGCCAGGCGCCGTTGATCTTCAAATAGGCGCGGGCGATGCCTTCGTGGGTGAAGCCGCATTTTTCGAGGACGCGGCGCGAGGCGATGTTGTCCGGTTGGCAGGCGGCTTCGACACGGTGCAGATCCAAGTCTTCGAACGCGTAGCGCACGACGGCGCGGACGGCGGCGGTGATGTAGCCGTTGCCGGTGTGCATCTGGCCGGCCCAGTAGCCGAGCGACGCCGTCTGCGCGACGCCGCGGCGAATGTTCGAGAGCGTGACGCCGCCGACGAGCGCATCGTCGCTTTCGCGGAAGACGAAGAGCGCGTGGGCTTTGTCGTCGCGAGCATCTTCAGTGTAGCGGCGCAGTTTGTAGCGATAGGAGCCGCGCGAGGTTTCGTCTTGCGCCC
>CALBST010000293.1 GCA_937967425.1 uncultured Caulobacteraceae bacterium | reverse complement strand
TATGGGTTTCAAATGCGGCATCGTGGGCCTGCCGAACGTGGGCAAGTCGACGCTCTTCAACGCGCTGACGAAGACAGCCGCGGCGCAAGCGGCGAACTATCCGTTCTGCACGATTGAACCCAATGTGGGCGAAGTGGCGATGCCCGAGCCACGCTTGGCGAAGCTTGCCGCCATCGCCGGCTCGAAGGAAATCATCCCGACGCGCATGAACTTCGTCGACATCGCCGGGCTGGTGCGCGGCGCCTCAAAGGGCGAAGGCCTGGGCAATCAGTTCCTCGCCAACATCCGTGAGTGCGACGCCATCGCCTATGTGCTGCGCTGCTTCGAGAACGACGACATCACCCACGTCGAAGGCAAGATCGATCCGATCGCGGATCTGGAGACGGTCGAAACCGAGCTGATGCTGGCCGACCTCGAAAGCCTCGATAAGCGCGTCACCAATCTCGAAAAGAAAGCCAAGGGCGGCGACAAGGACGCCAAACTCACGCTCGATCTCGTACTGCGCGCGAAAGCATTGCTCGAAGACGGCAAGCCCGCGCGTCACACCAAGCGCGCGCCCGAGGAGCAGAAGGCGTTCGATATGCTCCAACTCTTGACCGCCCTGCCCGTGCTCTATGTCTGCAACGTCAACGAGAACGACGCCGCCAGCGGCAACGCTCACACCGCGCGCGTGCAAGAACGCGCCAAGCAAGAGAACGCGGCGTGCGTCATCATCTGCGCGCAACTCGAAGCCGAGATCGCGGCGCTCTCGGATGAAGAACAGGTCGAGTTTCTCGCAACTGTCGGCCTGCAAGAGCCCGGCCTCACCAAGCTCATCCACGCCGGCTACGATCTGCTTGGTCTGCAAACCTATTTCACCGTCGGCCCGAAGGAAGCGCGCGCCTGGACGATCCAAAAAGGCTGGACTGCGCCGCAAGCCGCGGGCGTCATCCACGGCGATTTCGAAAAAGGCTTCATCCGCGCCGAAACCATCTCCTATGACGACTACATCGCCTTCAAAGGTGAGACCGGCGCTAAAGAAGCGGGCAAGATGCGGCTCGAAGGCAAGGATTACATCGTCCGCGAAGGCGACGTGATGCACTTCCGCTTCAATGCCTGAGGGCGCAGGCGCCCCCACGCGGACGTTAGCAACCTGGGAATTGGTGGCGATGGTGGCGGCGCTTTCGGCGCTGAACGCGCTCGCCATTGACATCATGCTGCCGGCGCTGCCGCAGATCGGCGCCGATTTCACGCTTGTGAACGACAATGACCGCCAGCTCGTTGTCGTCGCCTATGTCGCGCTCTTCGGCATCAGCCAGCTTGTCTATGGGCCCTTGGCCGACGCGTTCGGACGCCGCAGCGTCCTGATCTATGCGTTGGGCATCTACATTGCCGGGTCGATCCTCTGCGTGTTCGCGCCAAACTTTGAACTCTTCCTCGCAGCGCGCGCGATGCAAGGCGCCGGCGCCGCGGCGACGCGCGTGATCGCGACGGCGGTGGTGCGGGATCTCACCGAGGGCCGGCGCATGGCGCAGGTCATGTCGATGGCGATGACCGTGTTCATGATCGTGCCGATCATCGCGCCGGGCATCGGCCAACTTATTCTGTTCGCGGCGCCATGGCGTTGGATTTTCGGCGCGCTGCTCATCTACGCTCTCGGTGTGCTGGCCTGGGCGCTGCTTCGCCTGCCGGAAACGCTGAAGCCGGAGAACCGGCGCGGTTTCAATGTCGCGCAGATCGTCTCCGGATACGCTGAAGTTCTGCGCGAACGCCAAACCGTCGGCTACATGGCCGCCACGACGTTCGTGACCGCTTGCCTGTTCGGCTACATCACCACATCCGAACAGCTCTTCGTCGATGTCTATAATCTCGGCCCGGCTTTCCCGATTGCGTTCGGCTCAATCGCCATCGCGATCTCTTTCGGCACGTTTCTTAATTCACGCCTCGTCATCCGCCACGGCATGCGGCGGCTGTCGCACACGATGATCATCGGCTTCACACTCGCGGCGCTGATGCTGGCGGGCCTCGCTCAACTCGGCTTGGCGAGCTTTTGGGTGTTTACGGGCATGCTCGCGCTGACCTTCGCGATGTTCGGTTTCCTCGCCTCCAACTTCAACGCGCTGGCGATGGAGCCGGTGGGCCGCGTCGCCGGATCCGCTTCGGCCCTATATGGCGCCGTCACCGCAACCGGCGGCGCGATTTTCGGCGCGCTCATCGCCCGCGCCTTCGATGGTACGCCGGTTCCGTTTGCAATCGGCTTGGCGCTTTCGGGTGTCGCCACGCTACTTGCGGTGATGTGGACAGAGCGCGGCAAGCTCTTCGGTGTTGGCCCAACGATCGCTCAACAGCGTTAGTTGCGCAGCGCCGGATCGATCCGCAGGCGGTCGCGTATCTGCAGGTGCACCGTGCCGCGCCCATAATCGATGGCCAATCCGCGCGCTTGCGAGAGCACATCCATGCCGAGCAGCAGCGTCGGCTCGTCGGTCAGCCCCCAGAGATCGAAGATATGATAATCACCGACGAAGGCGGTGATGTTGCGCACCACCAGCTCGCCCATCGACAAGCGCTGCACCAGAATCGAGTCTTGCAGCGGCACAGCCGCACCCGCGGTGTAGGCAACGCTTTCATCTTGCCGCCCCCGCCGGCGCGTCCGCGCGGCTAACGCGTCACGCAGCGCAACATTGGCAAGCGAAGAATCCGAGCCGGTGTCGATGAGCAGATTCACGCGGATGCCGTTGGTCTCACCGCGCACAACGACGAGGTGCCCGAAGCGCATGTCGCCTTCGATCGTCGACCAGCCACGCAAGCGCCGCGCTTGCGCCGACAATACGATCTCGATGCAATTGCGCTCGAAATCCATGCGCAAGCGGCGCCCGCCCATGCCGTCGACGCCGAGCAAACCCTGCTCGCCCGCCAGCACGCCGCCGCTCAGCATCGGCAACGCCTCGGCGGTGAGCGACACGTCGCCATATTGAAGCCGATCCACCGTCACAACCGGCGCAACCGATACGCCGTGCACGGAGTGCACGTTGTCCGTCCCATTCGGCGTAAGCCCCAGCCGTGCGGCCAAATCCTCCGATAGGACGGAACGATTGGCGCCGGTATCGACGATGAAGCGGAACGGACCGCGGCCGTTCACCGTTACCGGCGCAACGACGCGGCCGAGCCGATCCGTCCGCGTCGCGCCAAGCGCGAAATCTTCGGGGGCTGCGGTCTGGTAGGCGGCAAGGTCCGGCGCGTCGAGGCACTCGGCGGCCGCGTTCCCGGCAAAGAGAAGTCCTGCGGCGCACGCCGCAATCGCCCTCAGCTGAACCGAAAACCGCATCGCCTCCAGCATGAGCCCGCCCGCCCTTCGGCGCCAGTGACAAACCCCTCAACTTGTCGCGAAGGCTCGACGAACGCGCCGTCCCATGCGACGGAGGCGCATGACCATTACGCTGACCAGCAACCTCGACAAGTTCGAACTGAGCGCGCTGTCGATCACGCCGAACGCCAACCCGATCGGCGGCGTTGTCGTCATCCAAGAGATATTCGGTCTCACCGATCACATCGAAGACATGTGCCGCGTGTTCGCGGATGCGGGATACCACGCGATCGCGCCCGGCCTCTTCGATCGCATCGAACGCGGCTTTCATGCCGGTCACGATCAGGAGGGCATTCAGAAGGGCATCGGCGCCGTGATGAATTCGCCATGGCCGCAAGTGGTCTCGGACATCCAGGCCGCCATCGATGCGCTGCCGCAACCGGTTTACGTCACCGGTTTCTGCTATGGCGGCGCCGCGACCTGGATGGCGGCGGCGGAGTGTACGGGGCTCAAGGCTGCGGCGTGCTTCTATGGCCGGCTGATCGCCAACATCCTCGATCACAAACCCAAAATCCCGACCATGCTTCACTATGGCGCCCGCGACGCCTCGATCCCGCCGGAGAATGTCGAGAGCGTGCGTCTAGCGGCGCCGGACTCGCCTCTCTATCTCTACGACGCTGGCCACGGCTTCTGCCGCGCCGGCAGTTCAGATTACGACGCCGCCGCGCGTGAGCTCGCCCTCGATCGCACGCTCAATTGGTTCGCGCGCTGGCGCTGAGG
>CALBST010000292.1 GCA_937967425.1 uncultured Caulobacteraceae bacterium | reverse complement strand
AGCTGGCGCGACGCGGATCACGCGCTTGAGGAGATCGACGGAATCATCTCGCGCTTGCAGCAGGGCGAGATGCCCGACCGGCTGGAAATGGCCACGCTGTTTGCACCGACCGGACCAATGCAAGAGCTCAGCCTGAGCAGCGGCTGGGGCAATCGCTTCCTCGGCCTCGCAAGTGAGTTCGACACTGCGATCAGCGGCCTTTCCTGACAACGCGGCCAGCGCTACCGGCATTCGAGCGTTCGGCCGCACGCCGAGCCTAAGCCGTCTCACTCGACTCGGGCGAGGAAATCCAAGATCGCGTCCCAGGCGTCCGGCTCGTCCAACGCCGGCGCGTGGCCTCTGCCCTGCACCGTGATCGCTTCGACGCGCTCGCTTGCGTTCCGCATACGCTCGGCGCCTTCTGCGGTTAGGATGTCGGAGTGTTCGCCACGGACGCTGAGCACCGGCTTGTTCGCCAAGGCTTGGAAATACGGCATCAGATCCGGGGCGGGCGCATCCGCGTCAAAATCAGCAAACGCGAGTGCGATGAGAGGATCGTAGTCGAGTTCGAACTGGCCATCATCACGGACGCGGAATGTTCGCCGCGCAAAAGCCAACCAGAACGCATCATCGTCGAGCTTGTCCGGAAATGCCGAACCATTTGTCGAGCGGACGGCGGCTGCCGCTTCCTGCAATGTCGCGACCGGCTGCACGTTGCCGACATAGCTCGCGATCCGTGTCAGACCCGATGTATTCACCTGCGGGCCAACATCGTTCAGCACCGATGCCGCGATGCGGTCCGGTGCGGTAGCCGCGATCACCAAAGTAATGAGCCCGCCCATCGACGTGCCTATGAACACCGCCTTCGGAACACCCAGATCGTCCATCAGCTTCACGACGTCCTGCGCATAAACGGCAGGCACATAATGCGCGGGATCGGGATCGTTGGCGCTTTGGCCGCGGCCACGCATATCCGGCACGATTACGCGGCGCCCAAGCGCGGCGATGCGCGGCGCGATAACTTCGAAATCGCGCGAGTTGCGCGTGAGGCCATGGAGGCAAATCACCGGCGCGCCGGTCTGCGGCGCGAGCGGCGGATAATCCCGCGCATAGAGCGTGAGATCATCGATCGTCCTGATGATGCGCTCTTCGTATCCGCCAATGCCGATTGGCGCGCCCGAGTCCATACGCTTCTCCGTCAGCCAGGCGCGCGCTGCTGCGTCACCGTTGCGTTGGCATCGACATACTCAACCGCACGCATCGCCCGCAACCGTCCGCTCCAGCTTCGTTGCACAGCGTCGCGTTCACTCGCCGCAATGGCTTCACACGTCCGAAGCACGATTTCGGCGCCGCCGACGGTGAAACGATCGAAACAAAGCCCTGCGAAGGCCGTCTGCCGCTGCAGTTGAACTTCGACTTGCCGCTGCGCCTGCGCGATCTGACCGCGCGCAGCCTGTGCCTGCGCACGCGCGATCGGGCCAGTTCCACGAAAACGGACAATAAAGCCGACCGGCGCGGCGCTCGTCTGCGCCTGCGCGATCTCGGCCGCGCCTTGCGGCTCAGCTTGCGCGCTCGTCTGAGGCTCGAATGCGATCGCCAGGGCGCCCGCCATCAGCGCGCCCGTCACCGCAATGCCCCAAGTACGAAGTGCGTTCACATCCATCCGCCGAGCTTGGTCCTCCGTGGCCGTGCGGTAAAGCCCTCTCGCTTAGGGGGTTCGCGCCGCAAGCGCCAGATCAAGTCGCCCGCGCCCCGCTGGACGCGCGCATGTCGGCGAGCCCGCCGCGATCGGCGTGGCGTTGGCCGAGCGCGCGCACTCGATCTCGCCGAAGTTTTCCGGGAACGGCGACATGGCGCGGGTGAAGAGCGCGTTTTCCAAGTCGCGGCCGCGCAAGCCCGATTGCGCCGCGAGCAGCGCCAGCGCTGCGGAAACGTGAGGCGCCGCCATCGATGTGCCCTGCAGGAACGAGTAATAGCAGCGTTCCGTCGAGCTTGAATTCAGAGGATCGTAGCAGCCGCTTTGCGTCGCACGCGTTGAGAGCACGCCGTCGGGGCGGCCGTCGCTATCGCTATCGGCGAACACATCGCCGCCCGGTGCAATGAGATCCACTTCGGGACCGAAGTTCGAGTAGAACGCCAAGCCGCCCCGTGCGTCACCCGCGCCGACAACGACGACGTTGTTGCAGTTGGCAGGGGCATAGAGCGCGGTGCGATTGGCCTTGTTGCCGGCCGCGACAACCACCACAATGTTGCGCGCGACCGCCGCGTCGATGGCCGCCTGCATCGAGGCCGGGCACGGCGCTTGGATCGTCAGACTCATATTGATGATGTCAGCCTGCGCGCGGTTCTGTACCTGCTCGCCGCCTGCCGTGAGCGCCGGCGCAATGCCTGCCGCCCAGCGAATACCCGAAACGATATCCGCCAGTTCGCCGCCGCAGCGGCCAAGCACACGCACCGGGATCACGGTGACATCCCAGGCGCCGCCGGCGACACCAACACGATCATTCGTCGCCGCCGCACCGATCGTGCCGGCGACGTGCGTGCCGTGATAGGAATTTTCCGCCGTCGCGCCGCAGCGATCGCCAGCATCGTTGGCGTCCGCATCGATGCCATCGCCATCGCCGCCACGCTCTGGGTTGTTGATGAGATCAATGCCGGCCGCGACATTCGCGGCGTTGCGCATGTCCGGATGTGAGAGATCAAGACCCGTATCAAGCACCGCCACGCGCACCGAGCGCGCGCCAATTTGCTGCGCTTCCCAGAACGTTACAAAGCCTGCGCCGCCCGGCGATGCGTTCGCACCGGTCGTGGCGCGATAGTGCCATTGCAGCGCATAGAGCGGATCGTTCGGCACGCCGCCGATTGGCGTTGGCTGTGGTGGCGCGGGATTTTGCGTTGCCGGTTGCTGTGCCGGCGGCTGCTGCGCCGGCGGCTGATCGCGGCGCGGCGGACGCGTGAAGCCGCTATCGGCGATGTAGTTCGGCTCGACATACTCAAACTGACCCGACGCCGCGAGACGTTGAATGGCGCAGCGCGTCGCCAGCGCGATGTCGTTCTCGAGCTGACCCTGGCTGACAATGCGCGGGCAGCGGTCGGTTGGGCTCCACTCGATCGCGGCCGGCAGGCCCTCTTCCGCCGCCGTCTGCCCGCCTTGCTTGTTGCGGCGATAGGCCGTCGGGCTCACGCCTGAAGTCAGATCAACCGTGACGACGCCGCCCGGACTCACGCGAATTTCGCCATTGATGCCCAAGCGGCGCAACGTGTCCTGCGCCGCATTGCTGGCGATCGCTGAGGCTTCCGTTTCCGCGCGCGTACGCAATTGCGCCGCCACATTCTCCGGCAATTGCTCCAACGCCTGGACGCCCTCAGTGCGCACGGCGCGGGCGAAGTTCGAGGCAAGGCCCATATCCGTCGCCGCTTCAGAAAGCTCGCGCTCAACCTGCGCGCCAATCAGAATTTGGCCGGGTGCGATCAGCACCGGATCGGGCGCAAGGAGCGCGGCCATTTCCGCTTGCGGTTGCACCGCGCCGGAGAGCGCGCGCGCTTCGAGCGGCACATCGTCCATCGGCACGGGGCCCGGCTCTTCGACGCCAGCGCCTCCGGTCATACGCTCCCAGATGCCGCCGAGCTGGTCGCAAGCGCCTAATGCGAGAATTGGCGCAAACGCGAGGGCTGCCAGGCTCCACCGGCGTTGCGTCATCGCTTGAACTCCCCACCTAAATTCTAGGACACTGAGACGTTAGCTTGGCGGCCCCCGATGACAAGGCGAAGTCGGAGGACGTCCGTGGAGAAGGCCGCTATCGGCACGACATGAGCATTTTCCCCCTGGCGGCGAACCTCGCCGCGGCGCGCGATCCGAACGCGCCGCGCGTGCGGACTGAGGACGAGGCTACCACCCTGGCGGGCGGGCCTGTGTTCCTCGCCGTTGAGGAACTCCCGGAGCAATTTGAAACGCCTCAAGCGGCGGAAGACGCTGTGCCAGATTTGTACGGTACGGGGCTCTACGAACTGCTTTCGCGTGACGGCTTCTGGCGCGTGACGATGCGCTATTGGCGTCCTGCTCCCCCCGCGCCGGTTGCGCGAACAGGCGCCGCCGCGGCGAAAAAACCGCTCGGCCACGCGCGAACACCGGAAGAAGCGCGCGCACTGCTTGGCGCCCCTGCTGAACTCGCGAGTGAGGTGCTGCCAAAGCTTTACGCCGACCACAAGCAGCTCTTGAAACGTTGGGGCGACGTCGTCCGCAACGGACTTGCAGAGATTGTCGAGCGCGAAGGCAAGTTCGCGATCTCGCTCCTTTACTGGCGCCCCATGCACGCACCAGGCGTCGCCGCGCCGTTGGCGCCAATCGAACGGATCGAACTGGCCGAGCGTGTGGCTGCGCCGCTCAAGGGCCAAGCGCCACAGGCCGAACTCGACATTGGTTTGTTCGAGAACCAAGCGCCGGAGAATCCGAACGTCGTGCTCGTCACTGAAGAAGGCGACGGACGCTTTCGCGGGAGCGAATAATCAACCCGGCAGCGTGACTCGGATCAGCGCGCCGTTCTCCGAATCGAGGATGACGATATCGCCGCCGTGGGCCCGGGCAATCGAGCGTGCAGCGGCCAAGCCAAGCCCGGCGCCCCGGGTGCCCTCCTCGTTCAGCCGCACGAACGGCTCAAACACGGCCTCGCGCTGATCGGCGGGGATGCCGGGGCCATTGTCCTCGACATCGATGACTACGGCGCCCTCTTCGGCGCGCAGTTTGATGCGCGCCGCGTCGCCGTACTTCAGAGCATTCTCGACCAAGTTGGCGAACAGGCGCTTCAGGCCGAGCGACTGGCCAGTGATGATGAGACGGTCCACGCCCTCAAACGAGACGCTGCGTTTGTGATCGGCATGATCGTCGGCGATGCTCTGAAGCAACGCCGCGAGATCGAGGCGCACCCGCGCCTCTTCCGCCGGATCATCTCGGGCGAAGGCGATGAAACTCGCCACCAATGCTTCAACTTCGCCGATCTCCTTGGCCATTCTCTCACGCTGCTCCGGCGGCGAATTCTCGGCCGCCAAGCGCAGGCGCATCAGCGGCGTGCGCATGTCATGCGCTACAGCAGCGAGTGTTTTGGTTCGGTCGGCGATCAACGCCCGCAAGCGCGCCTGCATGGTATTCACCGCGCGCGCGGCGCCACGAAGCTCTTGCGGCCCCTCCTCAACCACCGGCTCGCTCTGAGGATTGACGCCGACGGCTTGCACGGCGTCCGAGAAGCTGCGGATCGGGCGTGTCAAATAACGCGCAAATAACACCGCGAGCACCAGCAGCACCAAAAGCGTACCGCCAATGATCCCGGCCGCGCGTGCGATCCAACCGAGTTCGGCCCAGTTGCGGCCTTGGCTCATCACTAGCCAACGACCATCGGGCAGTTGCGCGCCAATCTCGAAGCCGGAGATCAGCACCACGCCTTCCGGCGCCGGCGCAAACATAGGCGGCATTGGCGGCGCCGGTGCGACGCGCGGGGTCGGAACCGGCGCCGGGACGGAGCGTGCAGGCGGCTCAGCGCGCTCGACCGGCGTGACGCGCGGCGTTTGCGCTGACGGCGCTGGCGGCGCAACCGGCGGCGTCGGCAAGACCACGGTCGGCACATCGACTCTGAATTCCGAGCTTGGCACTTCGAAGTTCTGGACCTCGCCATCGGGCCCGTGAATTTCGACCGTATCGGTCTCGCCATTGCTACGGCGAATAATGACGCGTCCGCCCTCTACGCGGATGCGCTGCTCAAGCCGCTCCGCGAGGCGTTCGGCCGCAGCCGCCTGGCGCTCCGCCATCGCCTCTGCGCGCGCTTCGCGGCGCTCGCGCTCGCGTTCACGACTGACTTCGAGAGCAAGCTGATGAGAGTTCATCTCCTCTCGATCGCGCTCAAGGTCGTCAATCCGCTCGCGCGCGGCTTCGAGCCGCTCGACTGCTTCTTCGTGAGCGCGGCGCGCCTCGTCCGCTGCAGCCTGCGCGTCTTCAACCGCTTGCTGCGACGCTTCCGTCCAATTTTCCAACTCCGCGACACGGAAGACGAATGTATCGCTCTGCACAACGTTCGCGGCTCGAATGCGGACCTGATCGGGATCGAGTTCCAAGGCGGCGGCGAGCTGATGCTGCACGGGCGTCATCGCCGCCGAGTCCACCTCTTCCGGCGGCTCGGCGCGGATCGACCAAATCATGCCCCGTTCGTTCATCGGCCGATTGAGCGCGATCATGTGATCGTATCCGGCCTGGAAATTGTCGGTGACGATATCCGTGCGCATCACATCAGGCGGACGCGGCGGCAGGAAGATAACGATCGCCAGGGTCGCGACAAAGGCCGCCGCCAGGGCGAGCGCCACCAGTATGCCGAGATAGGCTGCAATCGGGAGGCCGCGGGCTTCACGCATCAGGATGTCGGCTTCACCGCGAACAGATACCCCTCACCCCGGACCGTGCGGATCATCTCAATGCCGCCCGGACGCTCCAGCTTGCGGCGCAAGCGCGAGACTTGAACGTCAACGGCGCGGTCGAACACGTCGCTGTCATTGTCGAAGGCGTAGTCCAGCAGCTGCTCACGCGAGAGCACGCGCTGCGGCCGTTCGACAAATGCACGCAATAGCCGGAACTCGCCGGCTGAAAGCGGAATGACGACATCATCCGGATCGATCAATTCGCGGCGTGCAATGTCGATGCGGAAGCCAGCGAACCGCACGCTCTCGCCCGGCGCGGCGCTATCGTTGTCGCGCCGGCGCAGCACGGCCTTGGCGCGCGCCACCAGTTCACGCGGATTGCACGGCTTCGACATGTAATCATCAGCGCCGATCTCAAGGCCGACGATACGATCAGCGTCATCGCCAAGGGCCGAAAGCATGATGATCGCGGGCCGGCCTTTGCCGGAGAGACGCTTACAGGCGGAGAGCCCATCCTCCCCCGGCATCATCACGTCGAGCACGATCACGTCCGCACCCTTCGTGTTCAGCACCTTCTCCATCGCCGGTACGTCCCCGGCCGAGGACGCGGCAAAGCCCGCGCGCTGAAACACCTCCACCAATCCGTCGCGGATGGCGGCGTCGTCATCGACGATAAGGACGCGCGGCGGCTGTGCGGTTTCGTTCATGAGCGCCATATTATTGCGGCCTTGGCCCCGCCAACAGAGGAAACACTGTTGAGCCGATGGTCTCGCCGGCAGGTTCATCGAGATTGGTCAGCACAATCACAGTCCATGCGCCATTGCCGAACAGAAGGGTGCTCACGCCTGGCGCCCCGCCGGCGAAACCAATGCGGGCGGTGGCGCGCCCCGCTTCTGGCTGACTGCGGAGAACTTGCGCTGTCATTTCGGCGTTGAGCAGCCGGTGCTCGCGCAGCGCATTGTCGAAGGCAAGCATATCGCGCACCGTCGAATAGGCGTTGCCAGCGCCACTCCCAGCCACGCCATGAAAGCGCGTTACGTCTTGAAGCGGCGAGTCCGGTCCACGGGGACGGCCAAGGAAGCGCGCGGCGTCGGCCGGGAGCTGATCGTGGCGCAAAAAGCCTGAGCGCTGCATGCCCGCCGCTGCAAAGACATGCTCTGCGATATATTGCTCGTAAGGCTGGCCGCTTACACGCTCGACCATCTCGGCCAGCACGACATAGCAGCCGTTGCAGTATTCCTGGCCCGCGCCCGGCGCGAACATCGGCTCGAGCCGGCTGACGATTTCAAAGTACGCGTGGTTCGAAGAAAACTGCGCCTTTGGCACATCGCGCGTCGCCGGCCCGAAGAAGTCCGCGATTCCGGCGCGATGTCCGAGCAATTGCGCGACGGTGGCGGTGCGCGACACAGCATTCGGATAGTCTGGCAAGACGTCGGCGATCGTCGTTTCCGGCGTCAGCCGCCCTTGCTGGATGAGCTGGGCGACCGCGACATGTGTGAATGCCTTGCCGATCGAAGCGATGCCAAAGCGATCGTCGAGGTTGAGCGGCGCATTGGTTTCGACATCCCGCACCCCGTGGACGCCTGCATAAATCTCCTCCCCGTTTCGCGCCACCAGGATGGCGCCGTTGAAGACGCCGTCACGGTTGAGACCGGCGAGCCAAGGACCAAGCGCGGTCCGGATCTGTCCGTCGGTCATCTGCGGATTGAGCGCCAAGGGCGGCAGTTGCGGGCGCGGCGGCCCGTCGTCCTGGCCTAACGCAGGCCCCGCAAAGAGCGCCGCAGCAAGCGCCACCGAGGCGAATTTCGTTCTCATTCAAGGGCTCCCGCAGCCGGTTAGCGTGGCATGACAGATACGGACGCACTGTTTCGGCAATGTTTCAGCGCTGACGTACTGGGGAAACGAAGCAGTCTCATGGTCCGCCTCATGTTCAGCCCGCACGGCGGGCCAAGAGGGGAAAGACATGAAGCTTCCAATCGCCCTGGGCATCGCGGCCGCGGCGTTAACCGTGGCCGCCGCCAGCGCCCAATCCACCAGCCGGCACGTCATCATCCACGGCGACAGCGACTCGATCAGCCGCATCGACGCCAACGAAGACGGCTGGATCACGCGCGCCGAGGCGGCTTCCGCGTATGAACGCATTTTCAGCGAGCTCGACACCAATAATGACGGCCGCCTCGACAGCGCCGACCGCCGCGACGTCCGCGTTCGCGTTGATGCGCCAAACGTCCGCGTCTTCCGCGGCGGCCACGGCGACGGCGATGTGCGCGTCATCACCGGCGACCTCGACCCGGAAACCGAAGCGCGCATTGAGCGCGAAATCGAAGAAGCAATGCAGCGAGCCGAGATTCACATCGAACGGGCTGAACGCGACGCCGAACGCGCCGCGGAGAGAGCTGAACGTTTGGCCGAGCGCGCCGCTGAGCGGGCCGAGCGCGACGCCGAACGGGCCGAGCGCCACGTCCAGCGCTTCCGCGATGGCGATCGCGATGTGATCATCATTCGCAGTGGCGATGGCGAGGGCGGCTCATGGACATCGCTCGAAGGCGCCGTCGCGCCCGTGCCGCCGATCCCGCCAGTGCCGCCGGTTCCGGCCGTGCCCTTCATGATGCTGATCGCGAACTCCGAGGAAGCCGACCGCAACGGCGACGGGGCTCTGAGCCGCGAAGAGTTCGTGGCCCAGCATCTGCGTTTCTTCGACGCCAGCGACGCCAATGGCGATGGCCGGGTCCGGTTCGAGCCGCCTGCGCCGCCGCCGGAGCCGCCGGCGCCCCCCGCTCCACCCGAACCGCCGCGCCGGCGGTAGTTCGGGCCCGGCCGGGGCCCCATCCAGCCCCGGCCGGGAGCCTTATCCACGATCGTGTGACGGGAGTCACAGCGCCCCCTGCATCCAATCCGTACCTTGGCTGCATCAGAGGTTCAGACGAACCGCAACGCCAATAAGGGAGCTAGCAAATGTCCAAGTTTCTCTGCATCGCCGCCGCGCTGGCTTTCTTCGCGCCTGCCGCGTTCGCAACCCTCAACCAAGCAGCTTTGATCGTCGCCTGATCCCCCAAACCCGCCTGCGACGGTCAATTAAGGAAGCCGCGAACCACCCTAGAGGTTCGCGGCTTTTCTTTTGTGCGGTCACCAGCAGAGCGCGCGTAAGAGATCCCGATTTCGCAAGACTGTTCTGCACGAGAGCGAACGGAGCGTGCATCCAAACCGGCGCCGCGCGGCATCCCATAGTCAACGAAGCTTGAAACACTTGAGGGAATGAGATGAACACAATTTCTAAGTTCGCCGCTTTCGCCGTCGCACTGGCTCTGTTCACGCCCATCGCCTTGGCGACGCTCACGCAAGCCGCCCAAATCGTCGCGTAACGCCCCCAGCTCGTGACGAACCCCCGAAGCGCGGAGCCAATAGGCTCCGCGCTTTTCTTTTGCGCGTCATCTGCGGAAACGCCAGGTCCGCGCTTTTGCCCGGACAGCGATGCGAAAACGAAGTGCAGAAAAATCTCATCACGCCGCATCCGAACGCCGAGGCGCCGGCATCTCATAGTCAACAGAGTTTGAAACACTGAGGGAAACGAAATGACCAAGATTGCTTCTATCGCCGCCGCCTTCGCCCTGTTTGCTCCGGTCGCCGTCGCGATCTTTGCGCAAGCTGCCCAGATCGTCGCCTAATCCTGCCCACCCGCCAGCGACGGTCAAAAACGAAGGCGCGGAGCTTGGGCTCCGCGCCTTTTGTATTGGGCAAACGCAACGCGAAAATTCGCGGCGCCGCATCCACCGAGAGCCTCACCGGCATCTCATAGTCAACACGGAAACAACAAGTCAGTTCGGAAGTAAGTAAGATGAAAAAGCTCGCCTTTGTCCTCGCAGCGTTCGTGCTCTTCGCACCCGTCGCGTATGCGGCGCTGTACCAAGCTGCTCTGATCGTCGCGTAATCCCTCCCCCGAGATCGCGACATCAGTTGCCAGGCGCGGACCGTCCTCCCACGGTCCGCGCCTTTTCCTTTGCACTAGCCGCGGTCGCGAATACGCACGCGCACATTGGCGCTTTGGCCATCAGCATCGACGACGGTGACGTCGTAGAAGCCCGGCGCCGAAGGCCGCCAGATCGCGCGGCCGCTGGTTTCTTCATCCGGCACGCGCGCGCCTTCGGCGTACCAGGTCAGCGGCCCACGCCCGCCGCGCGCGGAAAGCGAGAGCCCGCGCGACTCCGCACCGTAGTCCAGCACAAGCACTTCGGCGCCTGACGGCGGAAACAGAATCGAGAGCCCTTCGCGCTCGCCGCCCTCGAACCGCGCCAGCGCCGGCGCAACAGGCTCATGCAGCTCCTGCTCATGCTCCGGCGGCGGCGGCGCGCCGATCAGATCAAACGCTTCGAACAGAATGGGCAACGCCTCGCTTCGCCCTGTCGCGCCCGGACGCGGCGCGCCGTCCGGACGCCCGACCCACACGCCAATGGCGTAGCCGTTCGAAACCCCGAGCGCCCAGGCGTCGCGGAAGCCGTAGGATGTACCTGTCTTGAACGCCACCTGCGGCGCGCCTTGCGCAATCTGCGCCGGCACGCGTCCGGCGGGATGCGGCGAGCTCGCCAGAATCTCCAGCACACGCTCTGCCGTTTCCGGACGCACAAATCGCCGCGAGAACGCGAATGGTGCCACATCGCCCGTCACCAGCGGCCGCGCATCGCCCTCATCGCCGAGCGCCGCATAGAGCTGCACCAAATCCTCGAGCGTCATGCCGACGCCGCCGAGCGCCAGCGCCAAGCCCGGTTCGGCGTTGGCACGCCGCGGCATCCGCACCTGCGCTCCAGCGCGCAGCAGCGCCGACCGGAAACGGCCGGCGCCAATTCGCTCCAAGGTCGCCACCGCAGGCAAGTTCAGCGAATGGCGAAGCGCGTCTTCGAGGGTAACGTCGCCGTGGAAACGCCGGTCGAAGTTTTCAGGCAGATAGCCGCCGAAGCGCCGCGGCGCATCGCGCACCAATGTCTCCGGCGCCGCGATGTTTTCATCGAAGGCGATCGCATAAAGGAACGGCTTCAGCGCCGAACCCGGCGAGCGCACGGCGCGCGTCATATCAATATAGCCGCCGGCCCGATCACGGCCGGCGCCGCCGACCCGCGCACGGACCGCGCGGCTGTCAATCTGCACGGCCAGGATGGAAATCTGCGCATCGCGTTCCAACGATCCGGCGTTGCGGCGCACCAGCGCTTCCAGGTCGCGCTGCAGCGTCGCGTCGAGAGAAGAATGGATCACGCCCGCGCCCGGATTCTCCCGCACCAGCGCATAGGCCGCATGCGGCGCCGAGTATGGGAACGGCGAACGCGTCGGAATAGCGCTCTCTCTGCCTTCCGCCGCGCGGCGGCGCGTGATCAGGTTCGCACGAACAAACATGTCGAGCACGCGATCGCGGGCCGCGCGCGCCGCTTGCGGATGCCGGTCCGGCCGCCGCGCTTCCGGCGCTTGAGGCAGCGCGATCAGAAGCGCCATCTCGGAATCGTCGAGCCATTGCGGGTCGCGTTGAAAATACGCGCGTGAAGCGGCGCGAACGCCCTGGAGATTGCCGCCGTAAGGCGCCATCGTCAGATACGCCGCCAAAATCTCGCGCTTCGACATCCGCGCTTCGATCTGCATGGCGCGGAGTATCTCAATGAGCTTCGAGCCAATCGTGCGCGGGCGCGGCTCGAGCAGCCGCGCCAATTGCATCGTGATCGTCGAGCCGCCCTGAGTGACGCGCCCTGCCCGTACATAGGAAATACTCGCCCGCGTCAGCGCGATCGGATCGAAGCCGGGGTGAAACCAGAAGCGCTCATCTTCGATCGCGATCAGCCGCCGCTGAAACTCCGGATCGATTTCGTCGAGCCGCGCTTCAAGCCGCCATGCGCCATCGCGCGTCGTGAACGCCATCAGCCATTCGCCGTTGTGATCGAGCACAACCGGCGAAACCTCACGCACGCGATGCAGCGGCGGCGCGAACGCCAAGTCCAGCGCCAGCACGGTCAGCAGCAAGACGCCGAGCGCAGCGGCCCAACGCTTGCCACTCGCCGTTAGCGGCAGCGCGACACGGGGGCCGCGACGCATCACGCCTCCTTAGCCGCCCCGCGGCGCGATCACGATCGTGCCGGTCTCGGTCCGCGCCATCACGCCTGGGCGATACATGTCCTCGACTTGCGCCGCGGGCAGCGTGTAGCGGCCTGGCGTCACCGCACGCGCGATGTACGCGTATCGGAACTGGCCGCGCAGATTCGCCGATGCCACATAGCGATCGTCGCGCATCTCCTGCACTTGCGTGTAGGTGATCGAGCCGATCCAGGCGAACGGCCCGTTGCGCGTCGTGCCATCATAGCCCGTCGCGCCCGCGCCATCGCTCGGATTAAGCAGCGTCTCGATCTCCAAGCCGGACGGCAGCAGATCGACGAGCACTGTCGGGAAGTTGCGCGCGCCTTCGGGCTGGCCCGAGAGCACGACGACGACCCGATCGCCTTGGCGCAACGAACCTAGATCAGCCAACGTTCCGTCGAGACGGTAGATGGTCTTATCGATCGTGTAGCCGGCCCGCATCGAAGGCGGCGCTTGGATCGGCGCACCGGTGAGCGCCATCGTCCGCCACACCGGGCCGCGCGCCGCGTTGCGGAACACGAGGCCAGCGGCAAGCTGCTGCGCATTCGCCATCGTGCGGCGTTCGGCCAAGGCTTGACCGTTCAGCGTCACGTTCACGGGGCCAGCGCGCTCTTGCAGTGCATTCGCCGCGAGCAGCAATTGCACTTGCTCTTGTGTCATCAGATCGCCTGCGTCCGGTGCGTCGCGTTCGAGGCGGCGGCGCAGACGATCGACCAACTCGGTCTCACCCGCTTCAGCGGCCAACGCCAACACGCCGGCGAGATCGCGCAGCGGCGTCTGATACCAGTCACCGATATTGCGATAGCCAAGCGCCCGCTCCGCCAGACGGAAGGCGTTGCGCGAGCGCGCACGGTCGCCCATGTGGGCCAGCGCCGCACCGATCTGCGCCCGCGCCAACGGCGAAGGCTCATTGTTCAGGCGGTTATCGTGGAAATACCGGAGCTGGCCGATATCGGCTTCACCCGCGCGCGCCAGAACGTAGAGCGCATAGGCGGCGGCGCGCGAACGCAGCAACTCGCTTGTGTCGTTCGAACCGGGCCAGCGATAGACGTCGAACTCGTAGCGCACGGAGCCGAAATCGTTCAGCCGCGCGACACGCCGAAGCGCGCTGTAGGCTTGCTGCATCGGCTGACGTGGCACGGCGTAACCTGCGCGTTGCGCCCGCAACAAGAAATCCGTCGCGTAGGCGCCGAGCCACGGCGTCGCGTGGCCATCGCCCGCACTCCATAGTCCAAACGAACCGTCCGGCGCTTGGCGATCGAGCAATTGTGTCGCCGCTTCTTGGATGCGGCGGCGAATGCGCGGATCGGCGGCGCGGTTCGCTTCGGCCGCAAGCGTATTGTAGTAGAGCAGCGGCATCGCCACCGAGGTGAGCTGCTCGGTGCAACCGTACGGATAGCGATAGAGCGAATCCAGCAACGGCGCAGGATCGATGCCAGCCAGGTTCGAGAACGAGATCAACGCCTGCGCGCTTGGCTGGAAGCC
>CALBST010000291.1 GCA_937967425.1 uncultured Caulobacteraceae bacterium | reverse complement strand
CGACGAGCCTCCACTCGGGCCATTACGGCAATGTCGCGCCAAATCCGGCGGCTCGGCTGGCGCGGCTCATTACCTCAATGCGCGACGACGAGGGCCGCATCACCATAGAAGGGTTTCGCGCCGATCCGCCCTCGCGGGAGGCGCTCGAACTTGCGCGCGAAGGCTACGACACGGACGACATGTTGCGCGGCCCAGAGATCGCGCAAACCGAAGCGGGGCTGAGCTATGGCGAATCCATTTTGCGCCCGGCGCTCAATGTCACGCAGCTGACCTATGGCGGCACAGGCCCTCAGCGCAACGCGATCGGCCCCGAGGCCAGCGCCGGTTTCGACATTCGCCTGACGCCCGGCATTGAGCCGGCGCGCGCCAAGGAGTTGGTGGAGGCGCATGTGCGCCGGCAAGGCTACACGCTCATCGATGCGCCGCCGACTTCCGAACAGCGCTTGGCCAATGCACACCTCGCGCGGCTCGAATTCAGTGAGCTCGGCTATCCGTCCGCTGCATCCGATCCGAACAATCCGGGCGTGCGGCGCATCATTGAACTTTCGCGCGCCGCGACCGGCGGCGAGGTGCGCGTCGTGCCGTTGATCGGCGGCAGCTTGCCGATCGCGCCGATCGGCGAGGTGCTGCAAACGCCGTTCGTGATCGTGCCGATCGTCAACGCCGACAATAACCAGCACGCACCCAACGAAAACATCCGTATGCGGGAGTTCCGCCGTGGCGTGGAGTTCTATGCAGCGCTTCTCGCAGAGGGCGGCAACGGCTGGTAGCTCGGGCTAGCTCCGGCGCTGGAACTCAAGCGCCAGCTGGCCCTGTGCGCCGTCCTGCAAGCGAAGCTGCAGCGTGTTGTTCTGAGCCGCAAAGTCCGCCGCAACCTCGCCGACGCGCCCACAAGTGTAGGTCATGCGCGGCTGCGGCGTCTCGGTGAAGCTCGCGGTCCAACGGTCGTTGATGCTGCCGCCTTCGGCTCCGGCCCAGTTGAAGGTGACGCCGCCGTCTTGATCTTCGCTGACTTCAAGCGCGACCGCTCGCGTGCCGCGCCACCCTGTCGCCGCGCCGATGCGCGTGGCGGTGACGAGATCATAGGTGCCCGGCGCAATCGATCCGCCGCGCAGATCGGATGCGGCCGCCGCAGTGACGACTTCCTCGCCCACGCTCACTTGCCGCGACGCGTTCGGCGTCACGTCATTGCAAGCGATCGTGGTGGGGCCAGGCGGGCTGTCGGGGCGCTCCGCCTGCTGCGCCGGCGGCGAGCATGCCGCGAGCAGCGAAATAACAACGGTGGTGAGTAGGAAAGCGCGCATCAATCCCTCCAAATGAGCTGGGACCTGAATTGACGCGCACTGGGGCGATTTCAAGTCAGCTGTCGCCGAACCGATCGAGTAGGCGGCGCAGATATTCGCGCTCGGCTTCGGGGCGGTTCGGGTCCTGCGCGCGGCGGCGGATTTCATCGAAGATTTCGCGGGCGCGAACAGGATCACTCGTGCTTGGGACAAAACCGTCGCCATTGTCGTTGCCGACGCCGCGCCCGAGAGGATCGCGTTCGTCGCCCTCGCCTCGGCCTTGCTCACCACGTTGGCCACGCTCACGCATCTCGGCGCTCAACGCTTCGGCGCCTTCACGCAGATTTTCGAGCGCGGCGCTTTGAGCGGCCTCCGCGCCCTCAAGATCCCCTCGGCGCAACGCATCTTCGGCGCGCCGCATCGCTTCGCCAGCCGCATTCAAATCATCACTTGGCGCCGCGCCCGCTTCACTGGCCATGCGTTGGGCCTCAGCCAAGCCTTGGCGCAATTCGGCTTGGCGCCGCGCCAGCTCATCGCCGCCCTGGCCGCCTTGCTGGTCGCCGCCGCTGCCCCCCTGGCCCTGCTGCTGTTGCTGCTCCTGGCGCGTTTCATCGCGCAAGGCGCGCTGCTCGCCCATGGTCTCTGACAATTCATCGATGCTTTGCTGCATCGCCTGATCGCCTTCGCCTTCCTGACCTTCGCCCTGACCGCCTTGGCTCAGCTGCACATCGAGGTTGGCCAGAATCTGCGACAATTGCTGCAACAATTGTTGTGCTTCCGCATTACGTCCTTGTTCGCTGAGTTCTTGGACCCGCCGCAGCATCTCTTGGATGTCGCGCTCGGAGAGCGTGGCCTGATCCTCGGTGTCGTCGAGGTTCTGCGCAGTCTCGCCGTTGCGCAGCGCTTCCTGCACCAAAGCCTGCATGTAGTTTTCGGTCGCGCGGCGCAGCGCCTCAAGCAGCTGCCGGATGCGCTCTTGCGGCGCGCCTTGCGCCAGCGCCTCGGACAGTTGGCGTTGCGCTTCTTCCAGAGCGCGCCGCGCATCCGCCGCGCCGCCATACTCAGCGCGCAGCGCCGTGCGCCACAAGGTGTCGGCGGCGATATCCGCTTCCTCGGGATTGCGCGCCACGGCGAGCTGCGAGCGCGCCGTGCGGAAGCCGAAATAAACCGCGAGGTCGCGGAAGTAGCGATCGCGCGGCTCCATGGTCAGCGCATCGATCAAGCGCGCCGCGCGTTGGATGCCGGCGGGCGCCCGCTGCAGCGCCGGGCGGCTATCATAGTCGCGCACCTCGATGCGGTCCGTGCCGAGGAGGATATCTCCGGCGGGTTGCGTTCGCCGTTGAACCGTTGAGCCGCCGCGATAGGCGCGGCGTTCGGCGAGGATGTGGCGGCGTATTTCGATTGCGGCGCGCGCCAGCGGCTGCAGGAAGATCTTCTCCGGCATGGTAAAGCGCAGCGCATCGCTGACGCCTTCCTGGCCCAGCGCATCGATCGCCACGATCCGGGCTTCAACCTCCATGCCTGCATAAGGGTGGGCGGCGAGATCGACCTCGGTTTCCGCCTCCGCCTCGCGCGGATCGCCCGCCGGCGCCTCAAGTTCGGTGTCGACGGGGTCAGCGCGCACAAGGCCCTCGGGCGGATTGAGCGGCCGAACGCGCAGCATGAGCCGGCGCACGCCGTAATCGTCGCGCGCTTTCCAGGAGAGGCTCACATGCTCATCGGAGAGCGTGGCAATCGGCGCGTCCCATGAGGCGCGCGGCGCCTGATCGACGCCAGGCGCAAGCCGCCAGCGTGCGTGTGTGTGAAAGCGCACGACGCGAAGTTCGCCGCGCCCTGGAATGTCGAGCTGTGCTTCCCAGGCGCCATCCGCCGCGCGCGTGAAGCGCGCGCTGCGTTCACCGCCCTGGCCATTGAACCGCAGAACTGGCGCGCCTGTCGGTCCGGTGACGCGCACGGTGACGCGCACGGACGGCGGCGTCACGACACGCTGGCCGATCAGATCGCTGAGCGACACCGGAGGCGCGTTTGTATACTCTGCCGGCGCCGCCCATGCTTCGATCGCCATGGCTTGGTCGCCGAGCAGCGGGCCGGGATCGGGAAGAAAGCCGCGCGCCAAACGATCGCCGGCATGACCACCGGCGACCACAAACGCGCCAACCAACACCACCAGAACGGCGTAGCGCAGCTTGTACGGGTCGAGTTCGTCGAGCCTAGGCCGTGGCGGCCCGAGGCGAAGCTTGTCGGCATTCTCAAGTAGGCGCTCGCGTTCACGAGCCCACAGCGCAACGGAGAAAGGATCGTACCGAGTCGGTTGATCGCGCAGCGCATCGAACGCGCCGGCATCCATGCGCGAGTCCGCCGCCAATTGCGCGCGCGCTTCTTCATCGGTCGGCGCTTGCCACTCGCGCCGCGCGCGCGCCGCCAAGTAGGCGAACAACAGCAGCGCAAAGATCGCGCTCAAACTTTGCAGCAGCAGCGGTAAGCGATCGTGTCCGCCTATCAACGCGAACGCGGCCCAGACGCCGACCGCCCCCAGCAGAACCAGTCCCGCGCGCAGCATGCGTTCCAGCGCCAGGCGGCGCCGGGCCCGGGTGGTTTCCCGGGCGAGCTGGTTTAGGGCGTCCTCGTGTTTCATTCCGCGCTGAGAGGGTACCAGCCCGTTTTGAGCCAAACCATGACCATCCCTCGCAAAGACGCAGCCAGCGACCGCTGTTCCCCGTGTTGACGGCTATTGGGCGAGGTCTAAGCTCCGCCACGCTCACGAGGGGGAAATCCATGAAGATTCGGACAGCTGTGGCCGTGGTTCTGGCCACCGCCCTGGCGGCTTGCAGCCAAATGGCCGGCGGCGGCCTCCAGCCCGGCCAACAGGTCACGGGCACGCTGGAAGCGAGCGAAACCAAGTCCGATCAGGGTGGTGCGGTCGCTGATGTCTATCAGCTGAACGGGCGTCAGGGTGAGCGCTATACGATCACGCTCGCGTCCGAAGCGTTCGACGCCTACCTCTATGTGCGCGGCCCCGGCGCGCTTGCGCAGGACAACGACGATGATGGCAGCGGCAGCTACAACTCGCGCCTCAATATAATCTTCCCGGAAGATGGCGTGGCGCAGGTCTATGTGACCAGCTTCAGCCGCAACGCGACCGGCGCCTATCAGTTGCAGGTTGAGCGAACTGGCGAGGCTACGGAGGTTGCGCAGACGACTACGCCAGGTCAGGCGCCGCCGATCGCCGCGCAACAGCACGCGGGAACGCTGGCGCAGGGCGATGCACAGCTAAACTCAGGCGAGTTCATCGACACCTTCCCGCTGCAAGGCCTCGCCGGTCAGCAGGTCGAGATCACGTTGGCCTCGCAGCAGTTTGACACCTACGTCGCCATCAGCGGCCCGAACGGCTTCCAGGAATACAACGACGACGACACCGCCAATAACACACGCAACAGCCGCCTTCTGGTGACGCTGCCGGCGAATGGCGAATATACCATCCACGTCACATCGTATGCCGCCGGTGAAACGGGCGCCTATCAGCTCAACATCGCGCCGGCCCAAGTGACGACGGCGACGGACGCGCTGGCGGGCGGCGGGGAGACCTTCGCTTCAGGTCAAACGATGAATGGCGAGCTGGCGCAGGGCGATCAGCAGCTGCAGTCTGGCGAGTTCATCGACAGCTATAATTTCCAGGGTACGGCGGGCGAGCGTGTCGTCATTGAGATGCGCTCTGCGCAGCTGGACCCCTATCTCATTCTGCTGGCCCCATCGGGCGCACAAGAGGACAATGACGATATCTCCGCCAGTGACCGCAATGCCCGCATCGAGACGACGCTCGCTGAAACCGGCCAATACCGGATCGGGGCGACGTCCTATCAGCCGGGCGAACGCGGCTCGTATGTCGTGACGCTGCAGCAGGGCGCTGCCCCGCAAGTCTCGGCGCAGAACAGCGCACGGCGCGTGTTCGCGGTGATGGTCGGCATTTCAGATTACCCCGGCTCCGGCAACGATCTGCCGCTCACCGCCGAAGATGCACGCAAGCTCCAACAAGCGTTGCAACGCCAAGGCACGCTCGCGGCCGAAAGCGTCACCTTGATCGACGGTCAAGCGACTCGCGCCGGTTTGCGCCAGGCCTTCCAGCGCGTCGCTGCGGCCGCTGGGCCCGACGACCTCTTCCTCTTCTTCTACTCTGGCCACGGCAACCAGGTGCGCGGACAAGTCAGCGCCACTGAGCCGGACGGCAAGAACGAGACGATCGAAATGGTCGATGGCGCCATCACCGACGACGATTTGAACGAGATGTTTCAGCAGGTCCGTTCGCGCACTGCGCTGCTGATCCTGGACTCCTGCTTCAGCGGCGGCTTCGCGCGCGATGTCGTCAGCCGCCCAGGCGTGATGGGGCTGTTCAGCTCGGAAGAAGATCTCACCAGTTCGGTCGCCGAGAAATTCCAGGCCGGCGGCTTCCTCTCACACTTCATCCAGACCGGCTTCGAAGGCGGCGCCGATGAAAACCGCGACGGCGTGATCACCGCCGGCGAACTCGGCGCCTACGTCCGCCGCGAGTTCGCCCGTGAGGAGCGCATTCAAGCTTCAACGCAGGAAGGCCAAAGCAATTACCAGTTCCCGGTCGTCGAACGCGGCGCCGTGCAGGTGGATGCGCCGATCCTGGCGACGCGGCGGACTTAGTCCGCGCCCCAGGGCGGAGGCGGCGCGGCTACGGGCCGCGTAAGATCAAACTCGACCCGGAAGTGGCGGTTCGGGCGGCGAAGCTCATACGCAAACATGCGCCCGGGATGCACTTCGACGGCCCATACGTTGCTCACCGATTGCGGGATGTTGTTGTTCACGAATAGTGTCTGCGAGAATTGATCGGCCGGAAATTCCTGGCGCTCCGCCGTGCCTTCGTTCGCGGTGTCGCCGCCGTACTGGGTCAGCGTATCTTCCGTGCCGTCCTCGTGCCGGTGGCCATGCTTTAGCCTCAAGCCAGACCCGGTCGGCGTAATCACCCAAGTGCGCGAGCGGTTCTCGCCGACATGAAACGGCACGCGGATTTCATCGTCGCTGCACTCGCGCACCTGCATCACCAGCCGCTCGCGCGCGAAGCTCGCGTCAGCGGCATCGGTGGTGACGACGCGGCCTTCAAAGCTCTGCCCGCACAACGCGCGGAGATTGGCGAAGAATTGGGCCTGCGGCGAGACCGGAGCCGGCGCTGACGCGCAGGCGGCGAGGGCGAGCGCCGTTGCGCCTGCGACGAGTGTCCTGATCATTCGATATCCTTCGGCCGTTTCCAGAAAAAGAGCAGATACGTCGTTCCGAGCCAAAGCGCGAGGAACGAGACGTTGGTGATGACGGCTTGGGTGTTGCTCCAGGCTTCGCCTGTATTGCGCAGCACCGCCTCGGTGATGGGCGAGGCGGTCTCAGAACCGGCCAGCGCCGCCAGTTCTTGGCGTGCGCCGATGATGCGGTGGCTGACATTGTACATGAGCGCTACATACATGGCGTTGCCAAGTGCATAGAGCACAAACACCGCGAGTTTCATGATGAGGCCGGATCGGTGGAGGAAATAAAACACCGCTGCAATCATCACGAAGTGAAGGCTGATCACTTGTGCGATCGAGTTCTGCTGGGCGTCGTCGTAGCTTTGCAGCAATTGCAGAATTTCATGTTCGCTCATGCGTCCTCCAGCCAAGGCGGCAATCGCTCCAACTTGAGTTGCTCCGCGACCTCCCAGCGGCGGCGCACGATCTCGAACCGGTCGCCGTTCACCAGCACCTCGGGCACAAGCGCGCGCGCGTTGTAGGTGGAAGCCATCACCGCGCCGTATGCGCCGGCGGTCATGAAAGCCACCAGATCGCCCGCCTCGAGCGGCGGCAGCATACGATTGCGTGTGAACGTGTCGCCTGTCTCGCAAATCGGGCCAACAACGTCGACTGGCTGCTCGGCGCCGCTCGGTTCGATGAGCGGTTTGATGCCGTGGTAGGCGTCGTAGATCGCAGGGCGGATGAGATCGTTCATCGCCGCGTCGAGCACCACGATCGGGCGCGGGCGGTCCTGCAGGCGCACGACGCGCGAAAGCAGCACGCCGGCATTGGCGGCGATCATGCGGCCGGGTTCGAAGGAGAAGCCGATGTCGAAGCCGTCAAACACGCGCGCCACCATGGCCGCGTACTCAGCTGGTGACGGCGGGTCAGGCTCGTTGAAGTACGGCACGCCCAAGCCGCCGCCGAGATCGAGGCGCTCGATGGCGATGCCTTGGCTGCGAAGCTTCTCCGCCAGCGATCGCATCACGCGGAAGGCCGCTTCCAGCGGCGCGAGATCGCGGATCTGGCTGCCGATGTGAACCGCGAGGCCTTGTGCGTGCAGATGCGGATCGTCGGCGGCGCGCGCGTAGAGCGCCAGCGCTTGCTCGGGCGAAACGCCGAACTTCGCGTCACCTTTGCCGGTTGAGATTTTCTCGTGACCGCCCGCGCCGACATCCGGGTTCACGCGAATGGCGATGGGCGCTTTCTTGCCCAATCCCCGCGCGATGTCGGAAAGCAATTCAAGCTCGGCGCGGCTCTCGACGTTGATCTCATGCACGCCCGCCTTCACGGCGAACGCCAGTTCATCGGCGGTTTTGCCGACGCCCGAGAAAATGATCTTCTCCGGCGCCACGCCCGCCATCAGCGCCCGTTCGATCTCCCCCTTGCTCACCGTATCCGCGCCCGCGCCCTGCCGGGCCAAAGTCGCAATGACGGCGATGTTCGCGTTGGCCTTCACCGCGAACGCGACCAGCACCTCGCGCGGCGCGAACGCGTCGCGAAAGACCTGGTAGTGCCGCTCCAGCGTGGCGGTGGAATAGACGTAACACGGCGTGCCGACTGCTTCGGCAATGTCGGCCAGCTTCACGCCTTCGCAGCAGAGCGCGCCATCCCGGTAATCGAAGTGGTTCATCGCAATCGAACTCCTCCCCCGCGTGCGGGGGAGGTCGTGAGCGAAGCGAGCGGGAGGGGGTAAGGCTGGCGGATTTGGAGCACCGCCCCCTCAGTCATCGCGCTCACGCGCGACGACAGCTCCCCCGCAAGCGGGTGAGCAGTTGCAAACATCACGGCGTCGTCTGTGCGCCGGTTTGAAGGGCGGCGCAGCGCGGGTCTTGCGGCTGATTGCGCGCGGCTTGCTCGGCGCACTCGCGCCGTATCGCGTCTTCGCGGTCCCAGAGCGGATCGGGCCGTTCGAGGTCGCCCTTGATCCCGCATGCGGAGAGGAGCGTCAGCGCCGTGAGGGCCAGAACGATACGGCTCATTTGAACGTCTCCTTCCACCGCTCGATCTGTTCGCGCACGCGCTGAGGGGCGGTTCCGCCATAGCTATCCCGGCTCTCGACCGATTTTTCAACCGTCAACAACGCCCGCGCGGCCTCCGTGATGCGCGGATCGACGGCTTGGAATTCGCTGAGCGGAAGGTGCGCCAATTCCGCCACGCCCGCATCCTCCGCGACGCGGACGATCCGGCCTGTGATCTCGTGCGCCTCACGGAACGGCACGCGCAGTTCGCGCACCAGCCAGTCGGCCAGATCGGTGGCTGTGGAATAGCCCTTCGCCGCGGCCGCTCGCATGGTCTCGCGATTGAAGCGCATCGTCTCGATCATACCGATCATGGCGGTGACCGAGAGCGCGAAGTTGTCGAACGCTGAGAACGTGAGCGCCTTGTCTTCCTGAAGGTCCTTCGCATAGGCGAGCGGCAATTTCTGCACGATGGCGTTCAGCGCCGCGAAATCGGCGCCAATGCGCGCCGCCTTGGCGCGGACCAGCTCCGCCGCATCCGGGTTGCGCTTCTGCGGCATGATCGAAGAACCGGTCGACCACGCATCGCTCAGTCGTGCGAAGCCAAATTGGGGCGAAGTCCAAAGCACGATCTCTTCCGCGAGGCGCGAGAGATGCGTGATCGCGATGGAAAGATTGCTGAGCGCCGCCAAAGCAAAGTCACGCGAACCAACCGCATCCAGCGAATTGCCCGCTGGCGCATGAAATCCCAAAGCGTGCGCCGTGGCCTCGCGATCGATGCGATAGCTCGTTCCCGCCAACGCCGCTGCGCCCAGTGGGCATTCCCAGGCGGCCTCGAGCGCGCCGCCAATGATGCGCACGCGATCGCGCTCAAGCATCGTGACATAGGCGAGCAAATGATGCCCCAGCGTGATCGGCTGCGCCGTCTGCAGATGTGTGAATCCCGGCATCACCCACTCAGCGTGCGCTTCCGCCTGCTTCAGCAGCGCTTTCTGCAGCACGCGGAGGCCGTCAGCGGCTTCCCGAGATGCGCGCATGGTCCACAGCTTGAAATCCGTCGCCACCTGATCGTTGCGCGAACGCCCGGTGTGGAGCCGTTTGCCCGCTTCGCCGATCCGCTCGGTCAGCCGCGCCTCGATATTGAGGTGGATGTCCTCCAGCTCCGCCGAGAACTGAAACGTCCCTTCGACGATTTCCGCGGCAATCTGATCCAATCCCGCTTGTATCGCAGCGTTGTCTTCCGCCGTAATAATCCCTTGCGCCGCCAGCATGGCCGCATGCGCTTTCGAGCCTTCGATGTCCTCGCGCCACAAGCGCTTATCGACATCGATCGAAGCGTTGATGGCTTGCATGGCGGAGGCCGGTTGGGCAGCAAAGCGCCCGCCCCACATCTTTTGACCGCCGCCTGAGGATTCTGAATTGGACACGAACGCAAACTCCGCGCCCCCGCAGAAACCCTGGGCGCTGTGGGCTGCACTAACGCTGATCGGAGCGGGGGCGATCGCGCTTGTCTACGTTCTTTTCGCCGCTTCTTCAAAGCCCGAGACGCAATCAGGCCTGAGACGATTCGCGGAAGGCGAAATGGCGCGTCTCTATGTCATGGAAGCGCCGCCGCCGATGCCGACGCGCACCCTGCGCGACGTGGCCGGCAATGAAACGACGCTCGCCGCTTACCAGGGCGAGGTCATGGTGCTGAATCTCTGGGCCACATGGTGCCCGCCGTGCATGGAGGAAATGCCGTCGCTGGCGCAGCTTCAGTACAATTTCGAGGGCCGCATTCGAGTTATCCCCGTCAGTGTCGATAGCGAAGGCGATCGCGAGAAAGCGATCAGTGAGCTGCGCCGTCTCTCCGGCGGCGCCCTGCCGTTTCTGCAGGACATGACCCGCGGCGTCCTGTTTGACGCGCAGGCGGCGGGGATGCCGGTGACAATCATTTACGACGCGCGCGGGCAGGAGGTCGCCCGGCTCGCCGGTGGCGCCGATTGGGGCGGCGAAGACGCATCGCGCCTCATCGAAGCCGTGCTGACGGAGCAATAATGGTCCCCGTTCTTGAAACTGAGCGCTTGCGCCTGCGCGGGCATGAGCTGCGGGATTTCGAAGGCTCCGCCGCCATGTGGGGCGATGAGCGCGTGACGCGGTTCATCGGCGGCAGACCTTCGGCGCGGGAAGAGTCCTGGCGCCGGTTCATGACCTTCGCGGGGCACTGGAAGCTCTTGGGCTTCGGCTATTGGCTTATCGAAGAGAAGGCGACCGGCGCTTATGTCGGCGACGGCGGCTTTGGCAACTTCAAGCGCGGTCTGCCCGAACTGGGCGACACGCCGGAGCAGGGCTGGGCGCTCATGCCCGCCATGCACGGCAAGGGCTACGCCACCGAAGCCGTGCGCGCGATGTTGGCCTGGGCCGAACCGCACTTCGGCCGCACTGATTTCGTCTGCATGATCGCGCCGGAAAACACACCGTCCCACCGTGTCGCGGAAAAGGCCGGTTACCGCGAGTTCAAACGCACCGAGTACAAGGGCGAACCCGCGGTCCTGCTGCGCCGGCCTTAGAGGTACGGGTAGAGCGCCAGGCGCACGCGTGAGCTTTGCGCCAGAACTTGCTGGTAGGTCGCGGGGTTCTGCGGCGGTTCGCGCGATGGCCACAGCGCCACGAACCGGTTCACCTCACCCGTCGCACGGCTGAACGCGGCGCGGTTTTCGCGGGTCATTTCGTCCTGGCCAAGCAGCAAGGCCTGCTGCGCCGCCAGCGCCGCGCCCATGCTGTGCTGGTACTCGATCGGATCAGCGACGCCATCGATCAGCACATGCTGGTAAAGCCCGGTCGAAATATCGATCATGCGCACGACGAGTTGCGCGTGGTCATAATCCAGCACGCTCACTGCCCGCGTGAGTTCTTCCTGCGCCGCGCGCAGGCGCTGCATCATTTGCGCGCGCGTGAAATCCGTGCCCGCCGCCGCCTCGCGCAGCGCGGTGACGTCGAGCGTGCCGAACTCATCCGCCGCCGGTTCGTAGACTTCGAGCAGGCCTTGCTGGACCAGCACCGCTGCGTCCGCCGGCTCGCCGCTGAACGCGCCGCGATCTTCAACGATCTTTGCCGCCGCCATGACGAAGCCGCGCAAATGTTGGATGCGCAGGGCGGTCAGTTGATCTCCGGAAAGCCCTGCATAGGCGGTGACAACGCCAGCTTCGCCATGCTCTCCGCCGCTTTCGCCGCGCGCCGCTTCTCCGGCTTCACCGGCTTCGCCCCCGGCAGGCGACGTGGTCGCCGGCGTCGAGCCGCCGCCTTCGCCTTGCTGAGCCTCGCCCGCTTCGCCGTGGCCGCCCTCGCCGCCGGCTTCTCCGCCGCCCTCGCCACAGGCCGCCAGGCCCAGCGTCGTTGCGGCGACGCCGAGCGTCCGCCAGTGCTTCAGTTTCAGCGTGATCATGGGTGCGCGCCCCTCCAAGCTTGAGCGGCGCGCACCCTGCAACAAATGCGAACCGGTCGCAACAAGGTGCGGCCGTTAGTCCGGTCTGGCCGGCGCGGCTGCGCGGCGCCGTGGCTCGTGTTCGCGCGCCCGCCGTACTAAGGGTTGCGCATGAGCCTGGTCCTTCAAGAGGTGCTTTCAGCCGAAGACTTGGCGCGGGTGCGCGCGGAACTTTCGGAGATCGCGTTCGTGTCAGGCAAGCGCACCGCAGGCGCTGCCGCGCGCGGCGTGAAGGATAATTTGCAGGCTGACGGTTCCGATGCGCGCGTGAAGGAACTTGAGCGCTTCGTTGCCGATGCGCTTTACCGTCATCCTTTGTTTGAGATCGCCGCGCGCCCGGTGCGGCTCTCGCGCTTGCTGTTCTCACGCTACGAACCGGGCATGACCTACGGCGCACACACGGACGACGCGCTGATGGGGAGAGGCGAAGATAAGCTTCGCACCGATCTCGCCTTCACGATCTTTCTCGCTGATGCATCGAGCTACGAAGGCGGAGAACTGGTTGTCGAATCCGCGCTCGGCGAGCAGGGCATCAAGCTCGAAGCCGGCGACGCCATTCTCTATTCCGCCGGCTCAATCCATCACGTCGCGCCGGTCACGAGCGGCGTGCGCCTCGCGGCGGTCGGCTGGATTCAGAGCTTCGTGGCCGATGCCACGCAGCGCGAAACCTTGTTCGATCTGTCCGTCGCGCGCGGGCGCCTCGCCGAAGCAGGCGTCGCGCGCGAGGAATTGCTGCGGCTGGACAAGAGCATTTCCAACCTGCTGCGGATGTGGGCGCGTTAGCTTTTCTCCGCGCCCAATTGCTTGGCGTAGCCGCCGGCGACGAGCTTTACCATCAGATCGAACAGCGCGTTCGGATCGGCGCGCCGCAGCCGCGCAATCTCCGCCTCCATGCCCTCGGCCAGGATCAGCTCACGTTCGCCGTTGCGCAGCGCCGCGATGATGCGCTCCGCCGCAACCTCGGGCGCCATGCCATTGTCGATCACGCTATCGCTGAAGCCGCGTGTTTCGGCGTTGGCGTCGAGCGCGTTCTTGGAGACGTTGGTGCGCACCGACCCGGGCGCCACCACCAACACTTGCATGCCGAGATGTGCGGTTTCCGCGCGGACGCTGTCGTTGTAGCCGATGAGGCCGGCTTTCGCGGCGCTGTAGGCGCTGCGAAGAGGCGGGCCGGCTATGCCTGCAACGCTGGATATCGCGACGATATGGCCGCCGCCGGCGCCGGTCATGCGCGGCAGCAGCGCTTGCGTCAGCGCGATCGGCGCAAGCAGGTCAACCGAGATAATCTTCTCATAGACCTCGAACACCGTATCGATTGCGAGTGAACGCTGAGAAATCCCCGCATTGTTGACGAGGCCATCGACGCGCCCGCTCCAGGCCCAAGCCTGCTCCACAAGAGCAGGGATACGCGCATAATCCGTGACTTCGAACGGCAGCACGAGCGTTTCGCCGCCCACGCGCTTGGCCACATCGTTCAGTGCTTCGACATTGCGTCCCGACAGGATGAGCCTTGCGCCATCCTTCGCCAGCGCTTCCGCCAGCGCCATGCCAATGCCGGACGATGCGCCCGTGATCCACCACGCCTTGCCTGCGAACATGCTCGCCTCCGCTCCTGCAGGTGCTTGTCGCCAAAATCACCAGTGGCGGCAACTGCTAGCGGAACGGCTGCACGTCGTGGCGATAATCCTCCTCGCGCGCCGGGACGCCGCGCTTCAGCGCGATCCAAGCGAACACGATGCCGGAGACCAGCACGACAGGCAGCCCGAGCATCACCACCAACGGTGTCGTTGCGAACGACATCGCCAGTGAAAAATGCTCCGCCGCGCCTTCGTGTTCGTAGTCCGCAACCATGGCGAGAAGCCAGGTCAGCACGAATGGCGCGGCGATGGCGGCGATAACGCCAGCGCCGATGACATGCAGCACCACGATCCGCCGCGATTTTGGCGGCCGCCCGATCACCCAACTCGCGCCAAGGCTGATGAGCGCGAGCGCGAATACGGCAAAGAGCGCCGTGATGATGAGGCGTTGCGGGCCAATCTCCTCGTAGAACAGCGCCGCCGGCCAGCCGATCGCAAGCGCCAGCGCGAGCGGCGTCCAGAGAAACGCCGGCTTGCGCCACGACAGCGGCGGGATGCGTTGCGGTATCGGTTGGCCGCGCATGGCGCGAGCATACGCGCGAACATCGCGGCGTCACTGAGGCTGAACCCGCCACGCGAGGCATTTCCCCAACTGAGCATTCATGTTTCAAAGCGTTCATGGACGCCCGCCAACATTCCTTGCCCGCAGGCCGCAATCGCGAACCCATTCTCGGCGTCTTGAGGCGCGTGATCGCGCCCGGTTCGCGCGTGCTGGAGATCGCCTCCGGCTCAGGCGAGCACGCCGTCTACTTTGCGGCGCATCTGGACAATGTTCACTGGCAGCCGAGCGATCCCGATCCTAACGCGCGCGCGAGCGTCGCCGCGTGGACCGAAGTGGAGCAGGCGCGCAATGTGGCGGCGCCGCTTGATCTTGATGTGTCCGAGGCGGGTTGGGAGAAGGCGGTCGAAGGTTGTGATGCGATTATCGCCGTCAATATGATCCACATCTCGCCATGGGAGGCGACGCTTGGCCTGATGCGTGGTGCGGGCGTCTTGCTGCGTGCGGCAAGGCATGGCCCTGGAGTCCTCTACACCTACGGCGCCTACAAACGCGGCGGCGTGCATACGGCGCCCTCCAACGAAGCATTCGACGCTTGGCTCAAGGATCGTGACCCGAGCTATGGCGTGCGCGATCTCGAAGAGGTGGAGGCCGCCGCCAATGTGAACGGCTTGCGGCTTCGCGAGATCATCGAAATGCCGGCGAACAATCTCTCGCTGGTGTTCGAGCGCTAGGCCAATTGCTCCATCATGGCCGCGTTAGATCCGCGCGCTTTGCTTTGCGGATTGAGGAAAAGCAGCGGATTTGCGCCGATTGCGCCGATAGTCATTGCACAGTGTCCCCTTCGACATGTGGCAAGAATGCAAGCTCGGCGCCGCGCATGGTGAAGATCACAAGCATTTAATGCGCTGGCCATTTTCGCGTCGCGAACAATGCCTATCTCCGCGGCGCGAACGCACTTGTTCGCGCAACCCAAGGAAGTTTCATGCGCACTGCAATTTCGCTGCTCGAACTCGCGATCGGCGGCGCCCTCGCGATCGCCGTCGTGGCGTACGTCGCTGAAGGCGCCGTCTTGATGGCGCAGATCGCGTTGTGAGGCGCATCGCGTGTGGAGCGCGGGCAGAACGCCCGCGCTCCCGCGCACCTT
>CALBST010000290.1 GCA_937967425.1 uncultured Caulobacteraceae bacterium | reverse complement strand
GCCAAGACGATCTGATGCCGTTGCAGGCCGCACTTCTGCGCGGTGTGAACCTCGGCAAGCGCAAACTGATCATGTCGGAATTGCGGGAGGTCTGCGAAGGCGCGGGCTTCACCGACGTGCGCACGCTGCTGGCGAGCGGCAACCTCATCGTCAATTCCAAGACCACCGGCGCCAAGCTTGAGGCCAAGCTCGAAAAGCTGATCCTGGACGAACTCGGCTTGAAAACCGACGTATTCGTCCGCGACGCCGATCAGCTCGACGCCGTCATCGCCGCCAACCCGTTCAAGGCGTTCGCCAAGGCCAATTCTACCTTCATGGTCGTGAACTTTATGCGCGGTCCCGCTTCGAAGGTTGAGATCGAAGCCATGTTGAAAACCTCGCTCACCGGGGAAGAGATCGCTCAGGGTGAGGACTGCCTCTACATCAAGTTTCCGAAAGGCCAGGGGCCATCCAAACTCAAACTGCCGAAGCTGGGCACGGCCCGGAACTGGAACACGGTGCAGAAACTTGCCGCCGCGCTCCGCGAGGCATAAGCCGTCCGCAAAACGAGGGACAAATGTTCGATCTGACTGGAAAGACCGCGCTTGTAACCGGCGCTTCGGGAGGCATTGGTGGCGCAATCGCCAAGGCGCTGGCGGCGCAGGGCGCGCGGGTCGCGCTTTCGGGAACGCGTGTGGAAGCGCTGGAGAAGGTGAAGGCCGAGCTTGGGGGCGATCACGTCATCACGCCGTGCGATCTCTCGGATACGGCGGCGGTCGATGCGCTGTTCGGGCAGGCCGAGGCGGCGTTGGGCGGCAAGCTCGACATTCTCGTCGCCAATGCCGGAATCACCAAGGACGGGCTTCTGCTGCGCATGAAGGACGAGGACTTTCAGCGCGTCCTGCAGATCAATCTTGAAGGCTATTTCCGGCTTTCGCGCGCGGCGCTGAAGTCGATGATGAAGGCGCGCTGGGGCCGGATCATCGGCATCACCTCTGTCGTCGGCGTCACCGGAAACCCCGGACAGGCGAATTATGCAGCGTCGAAAGCCGGCATGATCGGCTTTACCAAAGCCATGGCCGCCGAGGTCGCCAGCCGCAACGTGACCGCCAATTGCATCGCGCCGGGCTTCATTGCGTCGCCGATGACGGACGTGCTCAATGACACGCAGAAGGCGGCGCTGATGACGAAAATTCCGGCTGGGCGGCTCGGCGAGGGCTCTGATGTAGCAGCTGCCGCCGTCTATCTGGCCAGCGAAGAAGCTGGGTACATGACCGGCCAGACGTTGCATGTGAACGGCGGCATGGCCATGATCTGACGGGCCGCCCTGCATCCCCGGCGGTGAAAAAGGCTTGCGCCGGGGGCCGCGTGTGGTCAAAAGGCCGCTCACAAGCGTCCTTGAGCGGACGTGACCAATTTTTCAGCAAGTTTTCTTACCACTGGCGAGGCGTGCATGTCGGAAGTTTTTGAGCGCGTTAAGGCGATCGTGATCAAGCATCTCGAAGCCCCGCCGGAGAAGGTGACCGAAAAGGCTTCCTTCATCGATGATCTGGGCGCGGACAGCTTGGACAACGTCGAGCTGGTCATGGCGTTCGAAGAAGAGTTCGGCATCGAAATTCCGGACGACGCGGCGGAACACATTCAGACCGTCGGCGACGCCGTGAAGTTCATCTCGGAGAAGCAGGGCTAAGGCCCTGGCGCACCGCCGATGAGGCGCGTCGTCATCACAGGCATTGGGCTCGTCACGCCGCTGGCCGCAAATGCGCCAGCGACGTGGGAGCGCCTGATCGCGGCGAAGTCCGGCGCGAACAAGGTCGAGCATGTGAGGGTCGATGACCTTCCGTGTCAGATCGCTTGTATCGTTCCCCGTGTCGATGGCCGTGGCGGCGGCGCGGGCGACGAGCACGCGTTCGATCCGGACAAAGTGATGTCGGCCAAAGACCGCCGGCGCATCGAAGATTTCATCCTCTACGCGATCGCGGCCTCCGACGAGGCCGTGAAAGATAGCGGCTGGCGGCCAGAGTCCGACGAGGACAAGAACCGCACCGGTGTTCTCATCGGCTCCGGCATTGGCGGCATCGAAGCGATCGGCAATACCGCGATCCAGCTTGAGAAGGATGGGCCGCGGAAGATCTCGCCTTTCTTCATTCCGAGCGCGCTGATCAATCTGGCTTCAGGGCAAGTCTCGATCCGGCATGGTTTTCGCGGCCCCAACCATGCGGTCGTGACGGCGTGCGCCACGGGCGCCCATGCGATTGGCGATGCGTCGCGTCTGATCCAGTACGGCGACGCCGACGTCATGCTCGCGGGTGGCGCTGAGGCGACGGTCAGCCGCTTGGCCATGGCGGGTTTCTGCGCGCTCCGCGCGATGTCGACCGGCTACAATGAAACGCCGGAGAAAGCCTCGCGTCCCTATGATAAGGATCGCGACGGCTTCGTTATGGGCGAGGGCGCAGGCTGCGTCATTCTCGAAGAGTACGAGCACGCCAAGGCGCGTGGCGCGAATATCTACGCCGAAGTGAAAGGCTACGGCCTCTCGGGCGATGCCTATCACATCACGGCGCCAGCCGAGGATGGCGATGGCGGTTTCCGGGCGATGTCGGCGGCGTTGAAGAACGCTGGCATGACGCCAGCTGACATTGATTATCTCAACACGCACGGCACCTCGACGCCGCTGGGTGATGAAATCGAGCTGAAGGCGATTGAACGCCTGTTTGGCAATGCCGCTGCGAACCTTTCTGTCTCGTCCACCAAATCTGCGATCGGCCATTTGCTCGGCGCTGCTGGCGCGGTGGAGGCGATTTTCTGCGCGCTCGCGATCCGCGACGGCGTCATTCCGCCGACATTGAACCTGGAAAATCCGTCGATTGAAACGGCCATAGATTTGACGCCCAACACCGCCAAGAAACGGCCGGTGAAGGCGGCGATGTCGAATTCGTTCGGGTTCGGCGGCACGAACGCCGCCGTGATCCTGACAGCGGTGGATTGATGGCCAGAGCAGCGGCGCGCCGTTCAAGCGGCGGCGGATTTTTCTCTTTCTTGTTCTGGATTGCGGTGCTCGGCGCGGCGGCAGCGCTGTTCGTATTCTTCTATTTCACCAGCGCCATCTCACGTCCGGGCCCGTTCTCCGAGCCGCGCGCGTTTATTGTCGAACGCGGCGCTTCCGGCGCGAGTATCGCCGATAAGCTCGAAGCAGAAGGTTTCATCAGCGACGCGTTTCTCTTCCGCATCGCGACCCGCCTGGAAGGCGGCGCATCGCTTCAGGCGGGTGAGTACGAAATCCCGGCCAATGCTTCGACTCGCCAGATCGTTGAGCTGATGACGAACGGCGATGCGCTCCAGCACGCCATCACGTTCCCGGAGGGCATCACCATAGCGGCGGCGATGCGCATTATCGCGGAAAGCGACGTTCTCACCGGCGATTTGCCCGAGACGCCGCCGGAAGGATCAATCCTGCCGGACACATATCACGTCGCTCGAGGCATGACGCGCGCGGCATTGCTGCAGCAGATGCGCGATGCGCGCGATGAAGCGGTCGCAGAAATCTGGGCTTCGCGTCAGCCGAACCTTCCGCTGCAAACGCCGGAAGACCTGGTGAATTTGGCGTCGATCGTTGAACGCGAAACCGGCATCGCCTCCGAGCGTCCGCTCGTGGCCGCCGTTTTCATCAATCGCCTGCGCCGGCCGATGCGGCTCGAAACCGATCCGACGATCATCTACGGCGTCTGCCTGCGTCACCCCGAACGTTGCCGCGATGGGCGTTTGGTCGACGCGCAGGGAAACCGGCGCACGATCCGTCAAAGCGAGATCGAACTGAACACGGGCTATAACACCTATCGCATCGATGGCTTGCCGCCGACGCCGATCGCCAATCCTGGCCGCGCCGCGCTCGAAGCGACAGCGAACCCGGCTGAGACGAATGCGCTCTTCTTCGTCGCCGATGGCACTGGCGGGCACATCTTTGCTTCGACGCTGGCGGAGCACAATGCCAACGTCGCGCGCTGGCGCGAGATCGAAGCGCAGCGTCTGGCCGCCGAACGCGCCGGGCGTTGATTTCAACCTATACAAAAACGCCTCCCGTGAGGGAGGCGTAGAGTTGGGCGGGAAACGTGTTCCGGCCGGGGCTTGGACTAGAGAAGCTGTAGCGCCGCGACCAAGGCGTCGTGGAAAAAGGCTGCGAACAAGGCGCCGACGAACAGGCCGGCGAACCCCCCGGAATAGGCGTGCGCAAATCGCGCCCCCCGTGGCGCCTGCCGCGCGCCCCAACACGCGCCAATCGCCGCGAATAGAGAGACTTCGAGCCCTCCCTGGGCAAAGAGCAGCGCGCAGACTAGCAGGCTGGCCGTCATCAAGGCCGCATCGACGCTCAGCGCCAAACGGCCCGTCTGCTTCAAGCGCACCCGCCGCGGGCGGGTCATTTCAGTTGCTGTCGCGAGCGTCATTTGGGCAGCTCCGCGTCTTGAACCTGAGCGCGTTCTGTCCGACTCGCATAAAGCCCGCGTGACACTCCTGGCACAAATACGCGAAAAGAGCCCATGACCATTTCCGGAATGACAGGTTTCGCGCGGGCTGAGGGCGAACACGCCGGGCAGCGTTGGATCTGGGAGCTGAAGAGCGTCAACGGCCGCGGGCTCGATCTGAAGCTGCGCACGCCGCCGGGTTACGACGCCATCGAGCCCGCCGTGCGCGCCGCGACCAATGCCAAGTTCAAGCGCGGCTCCGTGCAAGCCTCGCTCTCGATTGCGCGCGATGCGGATGCGGCGCCGCCGCTCAAGATCGATCTTGCTTTGGCCGAACGCCTCATCGCGGCGGGCGAGCCGTTCAAGGGCCGCGTCGCCAAGCCCCGTTGGGACGGCATTCTGGCCGTACGCGGCGTCGTCCAGAGCGAAGATGCGACCGCGCAGACCGAAGAAGAGCGCGCCGCTTTCGAAGGGGCTCTCGTGGCCGGTTTTAGCGTAGCGCTTGAAGGTTTGGCGCAAGCGCGCCAAGCGGAGGGCCGGGCGCTTGCCGCGATCTTTAGCGAAGCCGCCGATCGCCTCGATGCGGGCATTGCCGCCGCGCGGGTTACTGCCGCTGCCGCGCCCGCCGCAGCGCTTGAGCGTATCCGCCAGCGGCTCGAATCGCTTGCCCCCGACCTGAAGCTCGATCCACAGCGCTTGGCCCAAGAGGCGGCAATCGCCGCGACCCGCGCCGATGTCCAGGAAGAATTGGAGCGCTTGAGCGCCCACGCCGCTGAACTTCGCAGCTTGATAACGAAACCTGAACCGGCCGGCCGCAGGCTCGACTTCTTGAGTCAGGAGCTGACCCGCGAGGCGAACACGCTATGTTCGAAATCCTCGGACCTGGAGCTGACGCGCATCGGCCTCGATCTCAAAACCGTGGTCGATCAGATCAAGGAGCAGGCCGCCAATGTTGAATGAACACGTCGCACGGCGCGGCCTGATGTTCGTGCTGTCGAGCCCTGCGGGCGCCGGCAAATCCACGCTGGCGCGCAAACTGATCCAGCATGATCAGAATACTGCCATGTCGGTTTCGGCGACAACGCGGGCGCCGCGCGGCAATGAAATCGATGGCCGCGAATACAAGTTCGTCTCGCGCGAGGTCTTCGAGGAAATGGCGGACCGCAACGAATTCCTCGAACACGCGATGGTGTTCGGTAATCATTATGGAACGCCGCGGGCGCCAGTCGAGGCGATGCTCATCCAAGGACGCGATGTTCTGTTCGACGTCGATTGGCAGGGCGCGCGGGCTTTGCGTGCGGCGGCGCCGGAAGATGTTGTGGGGATTTTCATCCTGCCGCCATCGATGGCGGAGTTGGAGCGGCGTCTGCGGGCGCGAGCGGAAGATAGCGAAGAAGTCATCAACCGCCGTATGGCGCGCTCGCTTGACGAGATTTCCCACTGGAATGAGTACGATTACGTCCTGGTCAACGCGCTGCTTGAACAGACGCTCGAACAAATTCAGCAAATCCTCGCGGCGGAGCGGCTAAAGCGGCATCGCCAACAATGGCTGGCTCTGCATGTGGAGCGGCTGAAGCAGGGAATTTGAGCGTCAGTCGCTGGTGATCGAGACCGCCATGTTGTTGCCGCGAGTTGGTGATGATCTCGGAGTATGACGGGCGCATTACGCAATGTCTTGTTCGCGCTCGCTGTGGTGGTCGCGGCGAACGTCCCAGCGCAAAGCGCGAGCATCTTTGGCGAATGGCGCAGCGCAAATCCTCTCCGCGATCAGGCTTTCGGACGCTTTGAAGCCATGCTCGCTGAGGAGGGCGTGGCGAACGTGATCCCGGCACACGAATTGTGGCTCGTCGATCAGATCAGACCGCAGTGCGCCAGCGAGCCGTTTGTTCAGCCGCCCGAGGAGCAGTGGCGCAACATTGTGCCCGCGCTACGCTTCATCCGTGACCATGTGGAGCCTGCGATCGGCGACGTCCGTGTGATGTCCGGGTACCGCGACGAGGCCTTCAACACCTGCATTCGCGGCGCCACGCGCAGCGCGCATCGTTCTTATCGCGCGTTGGATCTTGTCCCCGTCGATGAAAGCATCACCCGGGCTGATCTCATCGCGCTGCTCTGCCCGATCCACGAGAGCGCCGGCGCTGCCGCAAACATCGGGCTTGGCATCTATTCGGCGCGGCGCTTTCATATCGATGCGCGCGGCTATCGCGGCTGGGGGCATGATCATCGCGGCGCCACGTTTCCGTGTGTGACTGAACGCTAAGCCTGCCGCCAAGCTTCAGCGAGGCGGCGGAAGCCTGCCTGATCGAGTTCTTCCGCACGGGCCGTTGGCGGTATGCTGGCGGCTTCCAGCAATGCCTCCGCCGCAGGCGTCAGAGCGCGCAACGCTGAGCGCAACATCTTGCGCCGTTGACCAAAGGCGGCCGCGGTGACGCGTTCAAGCGCATCGAGATGCGGGTAGGGATCAGCGCGATCGCGCAGCGTAACGATGGCGGAGGCGATCTTCGGCGGTGGTGTGAAGGCGCGCGCGGGCACAGTAAACTCAAGCCGCGCGTCACAGCGCGCCTGCGCCAATACGGCGAGGCGGCCGTAAGCATCACTTCCGGGCTTGGCGACGATGCGTTGCGCGACCTCCTTCTGGAACATGAGCGTCATGTCTCCGCGCCAGGCGCCTGCCTTGAGCCACTTCACCAGGAGCGGCGTGCCGACATTGTAGGGCAAGTTGGAAAT
>CALBST010000289.1 GCA_937967425.1 uncultured Caulobacteraceae bacterium | reverse complement strand
GAAAAACCCCTCCAGGCCGCGCCTTGGAGGGGTTTTTCATGCTCCGAGTCAAAAGACGTCAGACGCTGAGATCCCTCCGCGCATGGATTGCCGGCTGCAGATCGCGATAAGCGACCGGCATGGGCAATTGGCGATTGATCTCAAACGTTTTCACGACACGTCTCCGAATGGGCCGCGCGTGTATCATATGATTTGCGCTGATGTCACGCGGAAAAAGTGTGGCGGACGCGGCGTGTGATCGCTGCCCATCATCACATGTCGCGGGCGATATCCTCGCCGCTGTCGCCCGCGCTGATGTCGAGCCCCTGCTCAATCAGTGCTTCCCATGCGGTCTCCGCGGTGTCGGCGAAGCGGAAGAGCGTGAGATCGGCGGCATCGATGACGCCGTGCTTCACGAGCGCGTCGAAGTTGATGATCTCGCGCCAATAGCCTTCGTCGAACAACACGATCGGCATAGCGGTGACCTTCCGCGTCTGGCGGAGTGTGAGGATTTCGAACAGCTCGTCCATCGTGCCGAAGCCGCCGGGGAAAACCACGAGCGCCTTGGTGCGCATTGCGAGATGCATTTTGCGCATCGCGAAATAGTGGAAGTTGAAGGTGAGCCCTGGCGTTGTGTAGGCGTTCGGCTCCTGCTCATGCGGCAGCGTAATGTTGAAACCGATTGCGGGCGCGCCCACCTCTCGAGCGCCACGACACGCGGCTTCCATCGCGCCGGGGCCGCCACCAGTTGCGATGACGTGATAGTGATTGCCGCCCTCGGCGCAGAGCGCGCCGCCGAGTTGCGACGCGATGCGGCCAAATTTCCGCGCTTCCTGATACCATCGCGCTTGGTTGTCCGGGCCATCCTCGCGAATGCGCGCGCTGCCGAACACCACAATCGTGGATTTAATCCGTGCTCGCCGTAGCAGGATTTCCGCCTTGGAGTACTCCAGCATAAATCGGACGCCGCGCATGGGCTCGCTCATCAGGAAATCCTGATCGAGCACGGCAAGCTGAAAAGAGGGGCTCGCAAGCTGCTCGGCATTGGCGGCTGGGGGAGGCGTGTCTTTCGTCATGCTGCTATGCTCGGGCGTTGAGCCCCGAATCGCAATGCCTATCCGCCGTCTCCCACCCGAAGCCGTGAACCGCATCGCCGCGGGCGAGGTGATCGAACGCCCCGCCGCGGCGGTAAAGGAACTCGTCGAGAATGCGCTCGATGCGGGTGCGCGGCGGATCGCCGTGCGCGTCGAGCGCGGCGGCCTCGGGCTTATCTCGATCGAAGACGATGGCGGCGGCATTCCGCCCGATGAGCTTTCGCTCGCCGTCGAACGGCACGCGACATCGAAGCTCACCGCCAGCGCCGGCGGCGATGTCGATCTCCTGAACATTCATACGATGGGGTTTCGCGGTGAGGCTCTGCCATCGATTGGCGCTGTGGCGCGGCTTTCGATCACCTCGAAGGCTCGCGGCGTCAACGAGACTTGGTCGATCGAAGTTGAGGGCGGGCAGCTGCATCCGGTGAGGCCGGCGGCTTGGGCGGCGCTCAGCGAAAGCGGGACGCGTGTCGAGGTGCGCGATCTGTTCTTCGCGACACCGGCGCGGCTCAAATTCATGAAGTCCGAGCGCACCGAGATGATGGCGGTGTCCGACGTCGTGAAGCGGCTGGCGATGGCGCGCCCGGATGTGGCGTTCTCGCTTGAACACGATAGCCGCACATCGTTGCGGTTGCCGGCCGAGGCCGATCCGGAAAACGAAGGCCGCCGCGCGCGTCTCGCCGCGATCCTCGGCGCCGATTTCGCGCCGAACTGTATTGCCCTCGATCAGACGCGTGACACGGTTCGGCTTTCCGGCTTCGCGGGCTTGCCCACCTTCCATCGTGGTACGCGCGAGCATCAGCATCTGTTCGTAAATGGCCGTCCGGTGAAGGATAAGCTCATCGTCGGCGCGGTGCGGGCGGCGTATCAGGATTTGTTGGCGCGCGATCGCCATCCAGTGGCTGCGCTTTTCCTCGATCTGCCGCCGGATGAGGTCGACGTGAACGTGCACCCGGCGAAGACGGAAGTGCGCTTTCGCGATGCGTCGCTTGTGCGTGGGCTCATAGTTGGCGGCATTTCGCACGCGCTCGCGAGCGCGGGCCATCGTGCCTCAACCACCACGGCGCAATCGGCGCTTGGCGCCGCGCGCGCTTATGAGGCGCCGCAGCCGTTCTTGCGGCCATCCGGCGCACAGGCTTGGGCCGTGGCGGAGGAGCGCGTTGCCGCCGGCGACTTCATGATGCCTAGCGGACGTGTCGAGGAAGCGGACCGCCACCTTCCAGCCGGCATTGAGCCGCGAGATCTGGAGGAGATTGCCGGCATGATGCCGGCGGTTCAGGTCAGCGATGAAGATGCGCGTTTCTTTCCGCTCGGTGCGGCGCGGGCGCAGATACACGAGACCTACATTGTAGCGCAGACCGAAGACGGCATTGTCATTGTCGATCAGCACGCGGCGCATGAGCGGCTTGTTTATGAGCGTATGAAGCAAATGCTCGCCAATGGCGGCGTGCGCCGTCAGGTCTTGCTCATTCCAGAAGTGGTCGAACTCGATCCGAGCGAGGCGGAGGCGATCGCGGCCCGTGCGGAAGAGCTTGCACAACTGGGCCTCGTTATAGAGCCGTTCGGCCCAGGCGCCATTCTTGTGCGCGAGACGCCGGCGCTTCTTGGGCATGTTGATGTGGCGGGCATGTTGAAGGATTTGGCCGACGACATCGCCGAGCTGGGGGAGGCGCATGCGCTGAAAGAACGCCTGGAAGAGGTGTGCTCGTCCATGGCGTGCCGCGGTTCGGTACGGGCCGGACGGCGGCTCACCGCGGATGAGATGAATTCGCTATTACGCCAAATGGAGGCGACGCCGTTCTCCGGCCAATGCAATCATGGCCGCCCGACCTACGTCGAGCTCAAGCTGGCGGACATCGAGAAGCTGTTCGGTCGCCGCTAATAAAGCCCCGAAATTGCCTTGTTTCCTCCAGGTCTAAGCTTGCGTTCAGGTTGGCGCGGGAGAAGAGTGCGCGCGCGAGAGCACTCTCAACGGGGAAACACATGACATCACTCGGACGCGTTCTGGCCGCCGCGGCTGCGGTCACACTTGTTGCTGCGCCGGCCTATGCGCAGAGAATTAATTCGAACGCGCAGGGCACGTTCGGTCAGATTCAGTTGCGAACGGGGTTCACGCCTGATCCGCATGTGGTCACTGTCAATGCGGGCGGGCCAATCGATGTGGCGACGGTGAGCGACAATTGCCGTGGTTTCATCGCGGAGCGGCCGAGCTTCACGCTGCGCTATCGCGCCGGCGACGAATATCCGCTTTATGTCGGCGTCGTTGCTGACGAAGACACAACGCTCGTCGTGAGAGGTCCAAACGGGCAATGGATGTGCGACGACGATAGCGGCGATGATCTCAATCCGGTGATCAGCTGGGAAAATCCGCGCAGCGGCCGTTATCAAATTTGGGTGGGCCGTTTCGGGACCTCGGAGTTGGCGCCGGCGCAGCTCTTCATCTCCGAGATCGCTGGCCCCGCCGACGCGGTGCCGACCGATCTGCCCGACTACACTTTGAACCCGAACTACGGCGTCATCGATCTCGTCTCCGGTTTCACGCCTGATCCGCACACGGTCACCGTGACGGCGGGCGGCGAATACAACGCCTATCAGATTCCTGGTTGTGTCGGATCGATCTCGCGCGCGCCGGACTATCGGGTGAACTTCACCGCGGGCGACGCTGGTCTGCCGCTCATTTTCTCGGCGCAATCCGAGTCTGACACGACGCTGGTCATCAACGATGCCGGCGGCAACTGGGTTTGTGATGACGATGGCGGCAACACGGGCCTCAATCCATCGATCACGTTCGCAAACCCTGTGTCTGGTCAGTATGACATCTGGGTCGGCAGCTACGCGGAGGGCGATTATCCGCAAGCGGTGCTGCACGTCTCGGAACTGACGTCGAACTAAGCTCAACGCTTGACGACAAGCTAGGCCGCGCGCCGAAAGGAGCGCGGCCTTTTGCTTACCAGGCGCCGGTGTTTGGCATCGAAGCCCACGGCTCCTGCGGCGGCAGGCGATCGCCCTCCTGCAACAACTCTATCGAGATGCCGTCGGGCGAGCGCACGAACGCCATGTGACCATCGCGCGGCGGGCGGTTGATGGTGACGCCGTTGTCCATCAGCCTTTGACAGAGCGCGTAGATGTCCTTCACGCGATAGGCGAGGTGGCCGAAATTTCGGCCGCCGCCGTATTCGTGCTCATCCCAATTGTAGGTGAGTTCGACCATCGGCGCCTTCCGCTCGCGCGCGAGTTCGACATCATCCGGCGCAGCGAGGAACACCAGCGTGAAACGCCCGCCTTCATTGTCGAAGCGGTTCATCTCAACCAAGCCGAGCTTGGTGCAGAAGAAATCGAGTGCGGCGTCGAGATCGCCGACGCGGATCATGGTGTGGAGATAACGCATTAGGCAGTCACCTTGCGGCCGGCGATGGCCGCGACTTTGTAGTGGTTGAAGAGCCAGTAGAGCTTCCGCATCGAGCGCTTCCACTGTTTCCAGCCGAGGAATGGAAACCAGAAGCGCAGGAAGTGCCGGAAGAAGAGCGTGACCGGGCGCTTCTTGATGTGCACCCAGTAGGTCTCGCCGATGAGTTCTTGCTTATCGATGATCTCTTGCCCCGCAAACATCGCCGCGAGTTCATCGGGCGAAGGCCGGAACATCGTGTCGATGGGATCATTGTGCTGGTGATAGCTCGACGGCACCGTGATGAAGAACATGCCGCCTTCGGGGATCATTTTAAGAATGCGGCGCGTCAGCTCATCGCGATCGACGACGTGTTCGTACATGTGCGTGCAGATGACGGACTTTGGTTTCGTCGCCAGAATTTTCGCAAGGTCTTCATCGTTGAAGATGTCACCGGCGATATCGACGCCTTCCGCCGCCTTCAAATCCGAGTGGATCACTTTCACGCCGCGCGCTTCGAGCGGACCGAACACCAGTTCGTTGACGTAGGGTTGCTCCTTCTCGCGATACGCCTTGGTGGACGAACCGAGGTTCAGCGCGGGCGAAATGTCCTGCGGATCGAGACGCGCAAGCGTCGCGCCCAGCCATGCCGCATCACATTTCATCATCGCAGGAAGCGCCTCTTTTGGTGCGGCGAGCAACATAGGGACCGCGTCATAGCCCGGCAACCTACCAAGTCGCGCTCACCGGCGCGCCTTTGAACACCTCGGCCAAGCGGCGCAGCGTCGCCGGCGTGGTTCCTTCCGGCGGGTTGGCGGGATCGAAGAAGCCGCGTTCGGCAATCTCATTGTTGGCGCGGGGCGGGCACGGCTTCCAGGCGCCGATCCGGTAGAGTCCGATATGATCTCCCGCATAGTTCGCGTGGTTGGAATAGAGCGCGAAGATCGTTGGCGTATCGATCGCCTTGATGCCCGCTTCTTCCTCCATCTCGCGTGCGATGGCGAAAGGCGCGGTTTCGCCGCGCTCGACGCCTCCGCCGGGCAAGTGCCAGCCGCGCAAATAGGTGTGCTTGATCAGCATAACGTGGCCCGCATCATTCGTTGCGACGCCGCGTACGCCGAGTGTCGCGCCGCGGCTGAAGCGCCAATAGGTGCGAAACACCGGCGTGATGATCCGCTCGTATTTTACCCGCCAGTTGTCCATTTTCGTGGGGCCGCCTTGCAAGAACGCGGCTTTTCACATTGCGTCCGCCGCCGCTCAAGTCTTTGATCTGAGCCATATCGCGCTTTTGTGTGCGCGACATGTGCGCACGGTCGCCAACTGCGCATCAAGCTTGCTTGGAGTACCGGCCCCTGCCATCCGCGCGGACCATGAGCCAATTCATTATGCCGCCGCCGAAGATCGCGGGCGGCCCATACGTCATGGGCGTGCTGAACGTCACGCCGGATTCCTTTTCCGATGGGGGCGCTCACGAGGGCGCAGCAGCTCCGCACGCGCTGGCGATGCTGGAAGCGGGAGCTGACATCATCGACATCGGCGGCGAGTCCACGCGCCCGGGCGCCGCTCCGGTGGAGGAAGGCCAGGAAATCGCCCGGGTGGTGCCGGTGATCGCCGCGCTCCGCGCCGCGACCAAGGCGCCGATCTCCATCGACACAATGAAGGCGTCGGTGGCGGTGGCGGCGTTGCAAGCCGGCGCATCGATCTGGAATGACGTTGCGGCGCTGCAGTCGCCCGGCGCGCTCGAAACCGCCGCGGCTTTGCGCCGGCCGGTTATCCTCATGCACATGCAGGGCGAGCCCCGCACGATGCAGAACGATCCGCGCTACGGCGATGTCGTCGCCGAAGTGATCGCCTTCCTGAAAGCGCGGGTGGCGGCGGCCGAAGCGAAGGGAGTCGAGGATATCTGGGTTGATCCCGGCGTCGGCTTCGGCAAGACGCTCGATCACAATCTGGCGCTGCTCAATAATGTCGGCCGCATCCGGGAAGAGACCGGGCGCCCCGTCCTCATAGGCGCTTCGCGCAAGCGCTTCATCGCCGCCATCGACGAGCGCGCGAAGGATGCCGGCAAGGATCGCCTCGGCGGCTCGATCGCCGCGGCGCTCCTGGCGGCGCAAAACGGCGCGGACATGGTGCGCGTCCACGACGTGGCCGAGACCGTGCAGGCGTTGAAGGTGTGGCGAGCCAGCCAGCGTTAGCCTATTTGGAGCGCATGAGTTCCAAACCCAAAGGCCGCGTCCTCATTATTGCCGGTTCAGATTCCGGTGGCGGCGCGGGCATCCAGGCTGACATTAAGACCGTGAGCGCGCTCGGCGGCTTCGCGATGACGGCGGTCACCGCTGTCACTGTGCAGAACACGCTTGGCGTCACCGGCGTTCACGCCATTCCGCCCGAAACTGTGCGCGCGCAGATCGAAGCGGTGATGAGCGATCTCGGCGCCGATACCTGGAAGATCGGCATGATGGGCTCGGCCGATCATGTGCGGGCGGTGATGGACGCTTGGTACGCAGTGGGCGATGGCGCGCCGGTCATTCTTGATCCGGTGATGATCGCCAAGGGCGGCGCCTCGCTTCTGGAGGAGGACGCGATCGCTGTGATCCGCGACGAGCTGATGCCGGTGGCGGCGTTGGTCACGCCGAACGCGCCCGAAGCCGAGGCGCTCACCGGGGTGTCCGTGCGTGATCTGGATGGTCAGATGGACGCGGCGGACGT
>CALBST010000288.1 GCA_937967425.1 uncultured Caulobacteraceae bacterium | reverse complement strand
GGCCAGTCGCGCAAGGGCGGCTGAGGCGCCTAGAGCACGACTAGGAAAAAACTCCCATTTATATACTTCGCGCCACACGCGCATAAAACCTAGGTGAATCCAGAATCTTGTTCGCGCAAAAGTGCAAGGGCAGGGTGTTTATCCACAGGCAAATTTCGCTTTGTGGCGTCAGGGTAGGTTTACAGTCCTAGCGAACTCTTGACTTACTCGTCGGGTTTTGAGTCCGCAGGCACCTGGCCGCCGCGAGCGGCTAGAGCCGCTTTCAACTCCGCATTCTGAATGCGGAGAGCGTGAAGCTCTTTCTCCCGCTGCTCTTGCTTCCTTTCGCGCTTTGGTTTCGGCTTGGGTTGATCGCTGGGCTGCTCATTTTGAGGTGGGGGCAGTTCCACCGACAGACGATCTGGCGGTAACGGTGGATAACTGGGCTCTTCATCAGCAAGGATTGCGCGCATCACTTCGGGCGGAATTGCCCGCAAATCCGCCTCCATATCCCGCAGATGGCGGTTCAACAAAATGAGCCAATCAAACGTCTCTTCAAATTTCGCGACCGTCCAATGAATGTCCTCGAAGTAAAGCCCGGCCCTTGCGTGGCGATACAGAAACACGACTCCGTCAGCGCCAGCTTCTTCCGGCGCGTCGAACAACGTATGGGCAATCATGTTGCGGTCGGTTGCAGCGTCGGCGACACGCAGCAGGACGTGATCTGCCATATTTTTCCAGTGCGAGAGCTTCAGGCTCAGTTTTATGCCGGTGCGCGCGATGGCGATTTTCTCGCGAACGGTTGTATTGAGGCCGATTACAGTCCCGTACATGCCATCCATAAAGAACGCAGCGGCAATGACGCGAACGACCGAAAGCTCAACGATAGCCCAGTGGTTCATGTATTGACCAACGAGTTCATTCGCGCGTCGGTAGTTGTCGGGCAACGTCATGTCTAAAAATCCTAAAGACGATCAATACAGCGAAGAAGAAACGAAGCGGCGCGCTGAGGAAGCGCTACGCGGCGCGTTCAAAACGCCGCCAGTCCACGACAAGAAAGATGCGCGGGAGCCAAAGCTCCCGCGCAAAGACTGATGCGTCAGTTTGGATTTTTCGACTGGCTTTCGAGAGCCTTCACTTGTTCGATCTGTGCGAGCAGCAGATCAGCAAGCGCTTTCGCGTCATCCATCGACATCGCGAGGCCAGGGCCAGTGACGGGAACGAACCCTACCTGCGAGGCGGCGGGTGGATGCGCCCACGATGAAATTTGCACGACGCCTGAAACGATGCGTACAAAAAACTGCGTCACAAAAACCATGGGCGCAGGCGGCGGTAATTCGATTGTCACCACATTAGGATTGTCAGTCATATTCTCGGTCTCCGGCGACCGATGAAAAGGTTGACCTAGACTCCAGAGTTTGAGAGTCTATTCCTGCCAAGGGGGTCACCGATTCATCGGTCATTCCACCCGCTAAGCGTCATGTGCACAGCGCACATGACGCAGCGGGCACCCGTAGGGTGGCAAGATTCGATACTGAGTCGCAAGTGCGCGCGCCAATAAATTGGCGCCTGTTACGCATGCGAAACGATCTTGTACATTTTCGCGACTCGTCGGGTGGAGTCAGTCGTCAAATAGATCTTTAGTGGTGTTCGGATCAGTGGCCGGCGAAAGCTTGCCGAAGCGCTTTCGCATGATCTCACGAACGCGGGCGGCGCGCTTACGCTTGAACGTGTTGTTCGGCGCCGTCAGTCCGCCGATACGTGAGGCGCTTGCCTTCCGCGCCAACAAGAGCGGCGTCAGCGCGCGCCTTGTCTGACCAGCCAAGCTTTACGCGGTGGTTGAAGCGGAATTCGAATTCGCCAACGTAACGGTGCAAGTGCTTTTCAGCGCAGTGCTGATAAACGCCCGTCATGCCTTTCTTGAACACGCCAAAGAAGCCTTCGGCGGTGTTGTTGTGGACGTCACCGCGCACATACTCGCCAGCCTTGTGCTTGACGGTTTCGTGCGAAGCGAACGACTTGCCGATAGCCGGATAGAGATTGCTCTCGTCCGTGTGCAGACGTGAGCGGCGGTCAACGTTTTCTTCGAGCAGCTTGGCAACGGTTTTCTTCGTGGCTTCGGCAACGTGGAAAACACGAGCTTGGCCGCCGCGCTCAACAAGCGCGATGATCGGGCGCTTGTTGGCGGGGCCAGCCCCACGCTTCACGAATGGGCGGCCGCTCGTGGTCATGGTGAGCGGGTTTTCGACTTTGCCGAAATAGGTTTCGTCGGCTTCCACGATCTGACCGGGGCCGCCGATCGGACCGGAGAGCAAACCGCCGTTCGCCATAGCAAGGCGAATGCGGTGCGCGAGAAACCAGGCGCTCTTGTAAGTGATATCAAGCGAGCGGTGCAGCTGGTGCGCGCTCATGCCCTTCTTGGATGAGGCCATGAGATAGAACGCCATGAGCCACACGTTCAGCTTGATGTGGCTCGACTCCATGACGGTGCCGGTGGTGACGGTGAAGTCCTTGCGGCATTCCTTTTGACCGCAGCGGTAGCGGCCTTCGCGCTTGGTGGGGTAGTCGGAGCCAACCGAACCGCACTTGCCGCAGACGCGCTGACCGTTCGGCCAGCGCAGCGCTTCGATGTAGCGGCGGGCCTCGGTTTCGCTCTGGAAAT
>CALBST010000287.1 GCA_937967425.1 uncultured Caulobacteraceae bacterium | reverse complement strand
AGCTCATGCCACCGCCGTGAACGGTTCGAGTCCCGCGAGCCGCAGCCGCGCGTCATGCGCGGCCGGCGCGCGCGGCTTCACGCCTTCGACGGCGTGCTTTAGGTGCGAGATGTGATCCGGCGTGGTGCCGCAACAGCCGCCGGCGATGTTGAGCAGCCCAGCGCGCGCCCACTCGGCATAATGCACCTCCATCGAATGCGGCGTCTCATCATAACCACCCATTGCGTTCGGTAGCCCAGCGTTCGGGTACGAACTCACGGGACACTCCGCTACGCGCGCGAGATCGGCGAGGAATGCGCGCATATCCGCTGGCCCGAGCGCGCAGTTTAGCCCAACCGCCCACGGGTTCGCGTGGCGCACGGAGTTGTAGAACGCTTCCACCGTTTGCCCCGAAAGCGTCCGCCCCGAACGATCCGTGATCGTGCCGCTGATCCATAGCGGCAGTTCGACGCCGGTTTTGTCGAACGCCTCCCAGGCGCCCCAGAGCGCCGCTTTGCAGTTCAGCGTGTCGGTGATCGTCTCGATCAGTAGCAGATCGGCGCCGCCCTCGATGAGGCCGAGCGTCTGCTCCTCATAGTTCGCGGCCATCGTATCGAAGTCGCAATCGCGGCGGCCCGGATCGTTCACTTCCGGCGACATCGAGAGGAGCTTCGTCGTCGGCCCCAGCGCACCCGCGACCGCGCGCGGCTTGCCATCGGCCTTCTCGAACTTATCGCACGCCGCCCGCGCCAGCCGCGCACCCTCGAGATTGAGTTCGTACGCCACCTCTTCTAGCGCATACTCCGCCTGACTGATGCGCGTGGCGCTGAACGTGTTTGTTTCGATAATGTCGGCGCCGGCCGCGAGGTAGGCGACGTGCACTTGGGTGATGATGTCCGGCCGGGTTAGCGTCAGCAGGTCATTGTCGCCCTTCAGCGAGCTTGCGTGCGCGGCGAAGCGGTCGCCATGGAAATCCTCCGACTTCAGCCCGAAGCCCTGCAGATAAGCGCCCATCGATCCGTCCAGGATCAGGATGCGCTTCGCCAATTCCGCGTTCAACGCGGTCAGTCGTTGTTCGCGGTTCATGCCGCTTGCTCCTTCGCCCGCACACCGAGGATGCGGCAGATCGAATAGGCCAGATCGGCCTTGTTCAAGGTGTAGAAGTGGAAATCCTCCACCCCTTCGGCCGCCAAGCACGCACACAATTGCGCGGTCGTCACCGCCGTTACCAAGCGGCGCGTTTCGGGATCGTCGTCCAATCCCTCGAACAGCCGCACCATCCAGCGCGGCAGCGTCGCGCCGCACGCCTCGACCATCTTGCGCAGGCTCTTCACGTTGGTGACGGGCATGATGCCCGGCAGAATGGGCGCATAAACGCCGGCGCGCGCCAATCGATCGCGGAAGCGCAGGAAGATGTCGGCCTCAAAGAAGAATTGCGAAATCCCGCGCGAGGCGCCGGCGCCGAGTTTGCGTTTGAAGTTCTCGATGTCGTGCTCGAAGTTTGGGCTCGACGGATGCTTCTCCGGGTGCACGGCCACCGAAATATCGAACGCACCGATGCGTGAGGCGGCTTCGACGAGCTCAATCGCGCTCGCATAACCGTTCGGGTGTTGGAGATACGGCATGCCGACGCCGCCCGGCGGGTCGCCACGCAGCGCCACAATGCGGCGCACGCCGGCGCGCCAATAATCGCGTAGCACGCCGTCCACCTCAGCGCGACTCGCCGCGACGGTTGTCAAGTGCGCCGCCGGCTTCAGTGTCGTCTCGCTCACTATGCGCGCGACTGTTTTATGCGTGCGGTCACGCGTCGATCCGCCTGCGCCGTATGTGACGGAAACAAAGGTCGGCGCCAGCGGCTCTAGCTTGCGGATAGACGCCCACAATTCCGCTTCAAGCTTTTCCGACTTCGGCGGGAAAAACTCGAACGAGACGCGTGTTTGGCGTCCGCGCGGCGCAGCATCCGCGATCAGCCCCTGAAGGTGCTCGACACTCATGACTTCAATCCAGTCCAAATCTTCACGGTCAGCGCTTCGCGCTTCTTCGGCGCCAGCGCCGTCGCCTTAGGCCGCGAGAGCCCCGCAGCCTCACACCATTCCGCAATCTCGGCGTCGCTGAATCCAAGCCGCCGGTGCGCATGCTCTTCGCGCAAGAATTCGAGCGTATGTGGCGCGAAATCGACGATGACCAACCGCCCGCCTGTTTTCAGGAGACGCGCCGCCTGCGAAATCGCGCGCCCGGGATCGGAGAGGAAGTGCAGGACTTGGTGGATAGTCACCAAGTCAGCCGTGCCAGCTTCAATCGGCGGCGCATACGCATCGCCAAACTGCACCGCCGCCTTGGCTTTCAGATCGTCAAGCGATGCACGCGCGATCGCCAGCATTTGCCGCGAGGTGTCGAAGCCCTCAGCGCGGCGCACGCGATCGGCGAAGAGTTGAATCATCCGCCCCTGACCAACGCCTACATCGACCATCAGGTCGAACGGACCAGCGCCAGCCGCGGCAAGGATCGCGCTATCGATGTCCGCTTCCGGCAGATGCAGAGCGCGCACGCGCTCCCAATCCGCCGCGTTGCGCTCAAAATACTCCGCCGCCGCCTCGTCGCGCGCCGCGCGGATTTCGTGCAAGCGATCGGCGTCGCGCGCGAGCACCGGATCACTGGGATCGAGCATCGCAAGCGCGGCCTCCGCAAACTGACGCTCGGTCGTATGCGCGCGCGGCAGGCGATAGAACACCCACGCACCCTCGGGCGCGCGCTCAACCAGACCTGCCTCCGTCAGCAATTTCAAATGCCGACTCACACGCGGCTGGCTTTGGCCCAAAGCCTGCGCCAACTCACCCACCGCGAGTTCTCCCTCAGTGAGCAGCGCCAAGGCCCGCAGCCGCGTTTGCTCACCCGCCGCCCGCAACGCCGCCACGACGCGATCGGCGTCTCGCAGCTCCGGGACCGGCTGAGTTGGAGATATAAACATATCTTTATATGGCATAGCGCCACCGGCCCTGCCTAGCCCCATTGGCCGGCGCCCGCTCTAACCCGGTGGATAAAATCCAAAGACGTGTGGCTCCAAGGACGCTTGTCTATATTTCGATGTAAAATCCGCCACTTACGCCAGGAGGCGTAACGGCCGCTCCAAATCATCCGTTCAGCCCCGGAACAGGCAAGTTGATTAACCCTACCCCGGCATTATCTGCCCTGGGCCTAAGGGGGTCCGACATGCGGGGACTAGTTTCTGTACTGGCTTTGACGGCCTGCTTGGCCGTCCCAACATGGGCGTCTGCTCAGGAAGCAGCGGCCACGCCTGAAGCCGCGCCTGCTCAAACAAACGCCAGCAACGATCCGTGGATCGGTTTCAACCGCAGCATGTTCGGCGTGCACCAAGCCGTCGACGGCGCAGTGCTCGAGCCTGTCGCGCGCGGATATCGCGCGATCACGCCGCGCCCGCTGCGTACTGGCGTTCTGAATTTCCTGCGCAATCTGAAAAGCCCCGTCGTATTCGCTAACGATGTGCTGCAAGGCGAAATTGGGCGCGCCGGCAACACCGCTGGCCGATTTGCGATCAACACCACGATCGGCGTCGCGGGCATTTTCGATCCGGCGACGAGCATGGGCCTCGAACGTCACGATGAAGATTTCGGCCAAACGCTCGCCGTGTGGGGCGTGCCGTCAGGTCCCTACCTGTTCGTGCCGCTGATGGGGCCAACCACTGTGCGCGATACTGCCGGGCGCATTATCGACACGGCTTTTGATCCGCTGACATGGGCCGACTTTGACGATGTCGATACTGTGCGTACGTCACGAACGATCATCGCCGCGCTCGCGCAACGCGAAGTTTTGATCGATCAGATCGACGCTTTCGAGGCGCAAGGCGGCGATCTCTACGTCACTTACCGCAGCGCTTACGAAGTGGCGCGCGAAGCAGCAATCCAAAACGGTCGCGCCGATGTCCAAGATTTGCCGGACTTCGACGACATAGATGAAGAACCGGCAACGAATGCACCAAATGGGGGCGCCAGCGCTGAGCTAAATCAGCAACAGGCGGATCAAATCCAAGCGGATGAGATTTCCGTAGTCTTCACGGAAGCGCTCGCGCTTCCCACTTCATTGGAACGCTGAAGGAGAAGTTTGTCGTGACCCGTCCCGTTACCCGCGCCACGTTCTTATCAGGCCTGATCGGCCTAGGCGCGCTCGCCGTCGCGCCGGATGCGCACGCGGCTCGTAACGCCGACGCCGAGGGTTACGTGCAAACCAACGCCACCGCAGCTCTTGCCGCGCTCGGCAATCCCGGTTTGTCGTCGTCACAGCGCCAACAACAATTCCAACGTCTGATGACGCAGTTCGCCGACATGCAGCGCATCGCCATTTACGTCGTCGGGCGTTATCGCGGTGCGCTGACCGAAGATCCCGCACTTCGCCGCGAATGGGTCGATACGTTCCAAGCGTTCGCGATCGCGACGTACGAAGATCAGTTCGAGAGCATGAGCGGCGCCGCGATCCGCGTGACGGGCTCAGAAGAACGCGTTGCGGGCCGCGATGTCGTCGTCGACAGCCAGGTGCGCCCGCCACGCGGCGAACCGATGCGCGTGCAATGGCGCGTGCTGCGGTCGGGCGACGTGTGGAAAGTCACGGATATCGCGGTCGGTCGCGATGGCGTGTGGCTCGGCCAAATCCAGCAACGCCAATTCCTGGCGCAGCTCGACAGCAATAACGGCAACATCCGTGCGTTGATCACCGATCTTCGCGGCCGCACCGCGACGATGCGTCAGCGCATCCTCGCCCGCAGCTAAGCGCGCTCGACGCCGACAGCCTCAGAGACGTGATCGAAGCCTTCGGCCATAAGCAGGCCGTCGAGTTCATCCAGGATGCGCGCCACCAGGCTCGGCCCTTGGAAGACCATTGCCGAATAGAGTTGCACCGCGCTCGCACCTGCCTTGATCTTGGCGAGTGCGGTTAGCCCGTTTTCGACGCCGCCGGCGCCAATGAGCGGCAACCGCCCACGCAGCGCTTGTGCAAACAGGCGCAGAGCCTGCGTGGAGATCTGAAACAGCGGTTGGCCCGATAAGCCGCCCTGCTCTTCGCGATTGTCCGAGGTGAGATGCGCTGGCCGCTGTAGTGTAGTGTTCGAGACGATGAGCGCATCGAGTTCGTTTGCGATGGCGATTTCGGCGATGTCAGCGATGGCCGCGTCGTCAAGATCCGGCGCCACCTTGAGAAACAGCGGCCGCCGCCCATGCGCCGCGGTGAGCTGAGCCCGCGCTTCGCGCAAGCGGCCGAGCAAGTCCTCGAGCGCGCCGCGCTCTTGCAAACCACGCAAGCCAGGAGTGTTCGGCGAAGAAATGTTGGCGGTCACATAAGACGCGTGCTTCCAAACGCGGCCCATGCCGAGCACATAGTCGGCCGCGCGATCGGTGCTGTCTTTATTTGCGCCGACATTCGCGCCGACAATTCCAGGCTTGCCGTCGCGCGCCGCGAGACGATCAGCAAACGCGTCGAGGCCCTTGTTGTTGAAACCGAGGCGATTGATCACGGCGCGATCTTCGCTCAACCGGAAAATCCGCGGGCGCGGATTGCCCTCCTGCGCCAACGGCGTGACAGTCCCACACTCGACGAACCCGAAGCCTGAACGCAGCAACGCGTCCGGCGCCTCGCAATTCTTGTCGAAGCCCGCCGCCATGCCGATCGGGTTCGGCAGTTCAAGACCGGCCAGTGACGTCTTCAAACGCGGCCATCGGTCTGCGCGCGCGCGCGGACCCAATCGCGCGCGCAATCCCCAGAGCGCGACACGGTGGGCCGTCTCGGGGTCAATCAGGCGCAAGCCGCGCGTCACGAGATCGTGCGGGGAAATCACGATCGTTGCGCTTTACCGATTCTGCGCTGGCTGTCGCCTGCTACCTGACGGCGTCGCCTGTACACAATTCCCGGTTGCGGACTTTGTTCCTATAATTAGGTTGAATGTCCTTCTCCTCGGCTTTATGATGACGCCCCATGAACCACGCCCAGATTTGGCGCGCGATTGACGCCCTGGCCGCCCGAAAAGGCATGACCGCCTCAGGCCTGGCACGCGCTGCCGGGCTCGATCCCACCACCTTCAACAAGTCCAAGCGCCAAGCGCCGGATGGCAAGCCGCGTTGGCCGTCCACTGAGAGCATCACGCGTGCGCTGACGGCAGCGGAGACAAATTGGGATGAGTTCGCCGCTCTGCTCGCGGGGCGCAGCGGCGGCGCGGGCCGCGCGATTCCGATCGTCGGCATGGCGCGCGCCGGCGCTGACGGCTTTTTCGATGAGAACGGCTTTCCCGTTGGCGCCGAGGAAACCGTGCGCTTCCCCGATCTTGGCGAAGACCGCGTGTATGCGCTTGAGATCGCCGGCGATTCCATGGAGCCGACCTATCGCGCCGGCGACATTGTCATCGTGCAGCCGGGCGCCGCCGTGCGGCGCGGTGACCGCGTGGTCGTGCGCACGCGCTCGGGTGAAGTGATGGCAAAAGTGCTGGGCCGCAAGAACGATCAAACCATTGAGCTCATCTCGCTCAACGAAGCGCATAAGCCGCGCGAAATCGCCGCCGCCGATGTCGAATGGATCGCCCGCATCGTCTGGGCGAGCCAGTAGCAGCTTCATCCGCTCGCTACTTCATTCCCACGCCGCCACGCGGCATGGCGCCCCGTCTCCTAGTCGCGGTCCGGCTTCCACGCCGCGAGCAAACGCGGCCCCGCAGCGTGCATCAGTTCCCCCTTGATCTCGAAGGCCGCGAACGCGGCGGTCGGGAAGTGCGCTCTGAACTCGCGCGCGAGCTTCGAGCCGTCGTGCGCCTGATGCACCAGCATCGACGCAAGCTCGCCAATTCCCGGATTGTGCCCGACGATCACCACGCAGTCCGCATCGCTAGCGCTGAACGCATCCCAGATTCCTTCCGGCGCCGCGTGATAGAGCGCGTCTTCGAACACCGTCTCCAGAGAGAATTCCGCCAAGCCGTGTTCGGCTGTCTGCCGCGTTCGCTCGGCGCTTGAGACCAACGCCAGCGCCGGCTTCAGCCCCGCCGCCGCCATTGCGGCGCCCGCCGCGGCCGCGTCGCGACGCCCTCGCCCTGTGAGCCCACGCTCCTCGTCGCTATCGGCCTCGTGAGCGCGCACAGCCTTGGCGTGCCGCAACAGGATCAAAGTACGCATGACCAGGGCAAGTCTGCCCGGCTGCGGAAAAATCGCAACGCCCGCATCCGTTGAGGCGATTGGCGGCTGCTACCTCCCGAAACCAAGGAGAAACTTCATGAAAGCGCACTGGATCATCCTCGCCATTGCCGGCCTCATCGCCATCGGCGCCTGGGCCGCGGTCGCCGTTACCTACTTCTTCTTCGATCCAACCATCGTGGTCTGGACGGCTGTCGTCACCGTCGCGGCGTTCGCCACCGAGGGCCTGCTGTGGGTTGCCGCCGGCGTATTCGGCTGGGGGTTCCTGGCCAAGCGGCGCGCCGCTCTGGCCCGCTTCCGCGACCGCTTCTTCGGCAAGCACCAGCGGATCAGCGAGTAGAGCTCGCGCTTTGCTTCGCGCGGCGGCGTCGCTACATCGGTGCCTCACCTGGATTCGCCGATGTCAGACCTCACCACGCTCGCCGCCGCCGCCAAGGCTTGGCCCTTCGAACAAGCGCGCCTTGTCCTCGAAAGGCATCAGAAAAATCCGAAAGACGTGGTCGTGTTCGAGACCGGCTACGGCCCGAGCGGCTTGCCGCACATCGGTACGTTTGGGGAAGTCGTGCGCACGTCCATGGTGCGTCATGCCTTCCGTGTCCTCACCGGCGACAAGATCAAGACCAAGATCATCTGCGTTTCGGATGATATGG
>CALBST010000286.1 GCA_937967425.1 uncultured Caulobacteraceae bacterium | reverse complement strand
TAGCCGCGCATCACGTTCGGGCCGCGCACGAACAGCTTCTGTCCGCCTTCGATGCCGGGCACTGGCTCAAGGCGCCATTCAATGCCAGGAATGAAGGGGCCAACCGTGCCATGCTTGTTGCGGCCCGGAATGTTCACGGCGATGACCGGCGACGCTTCGGTAGCGCCATAGCCTTCCAACAACTCAACGCCAAAGCGCTGCATATAGAGCTCGCGCGTCTCCGGCTTCACGCGCTCGGCGCCGCAAACCATGAGCTGGATGCAGCTGAGATCGCCATCGGCGGCGTTCCGCGCATATTGCTGCGCGAACGTGTCGGTCGCGAAGAAGACGTTGGCGCCGGTCTCCTTGATGAGTTTCGGAATCTCCTTCACCGCGAGCGGCGATGGGAACAGGAACGTCTTGTGGCCGGTGAAGATCGGCAACATCACGCCGCCGGTCAGGCCGAAGCTGTGGAACATCGGCAGCGGACAGAAGAACGACCAGTTCGGGTCGAACGGAATGTGCGCATGCGCTTGCTCGACGTTGGCGACAATGTTGGCGTGCGAAAGCACCGCGCCTTTCGGCGTGCCGTAGGAGCCGGACGTGAAGAGGATGACGCCGGTGTCGTCCGGGCTCGCCTTCGCCGCGAACATGCGCGGGAAGAAGCCCTTCACCAAGGCGATGATCTTGTCGCCGATATCGACGGTCTTGCGGACGTCTTCGAGATAAATCAGCTGCGCGTGCTTGCCGAGCTCGTTCGCGACGGACTCAAGGCCAGCCTTCTGGATGAAGACCTTCGATGTCAGAATCTTGCGGACGTTGGCGGCTTCGCACGCGGCGCGGAGGTTCATCGCGCCGGCGGTGAAGTTCAGCATCGCCGGCGTGCGGCCGATGGCGTGGAGCGCGAAGAACGTCACCGTTGCGCCGACACCTGTCGGCAACAGCACTCCAGCTGTCTCACGCCGCTTGATCAATGTGTCGAGCTTGCCGCCCAGCGCGAACGCCGCACGGATGATGTCGTCATAGCTCATCGGCTTGCGATCATGATCTTCGATGATCTGATACTTGCCGCCCTTCATATCCCGGGCCCGGAGCAGAGCTTCGAACAAGGTGACGCGCGTGCGCGCGAGTTCGAAAGACCGATGCGCCATGAGGGTGTTGCCTCCGACTTTATGTTCCGCCCTGGACGCCAGCAGTCAGACGCCCAACCCGTGATTATTGTTTCACGGTTGTAACAGACCCTAGCGGCCCGATTGTGGCCGGACAAGAGAGGCGACCATTAAGTCATTGGCCATGCAGGGGAGGTTTGCCCCCGAGACGTTGCGGGACAAGCCCCGGAGGCTCATGTTGGCGGCGTGCCCACGCTGATTGATTTGCGCCAGGGAGGCGACCCAAACCGCCCCCGCCACCCCGAAAAAGAGGGGCGGCCCGATAATGCATCGCCGCGCAAGCCGGACTGGATCCGGGTGAAGGCGCCGACCAGCCTCGGCTACCACCAGACGAAAGAGCTGGTGCGCGATCTGAAGCTGCACACGGTCTGCGAGGAGGCGGGCTGTCCGAACATCGGCGAGTGCTGGAGCCAGAAGCACGCCACCTTCATGATCCTCGGCGGCATTTGCACGCGCGCGTGCAGCTTCTGCAATGTCGCCACCGGCAAACCGCTGCCGCTCGATTTGGCCGAACCTGAGAACGTCGCCTTCGCGACAGCGCAGATGGGGCTGAAGCACGTCGTCATCACGTCGGTCGATCGCGACGATCTCGAAGACGGCGGCGCCGATCACTTCGTGCAGACGATCCAAGCTGTGCGCCGCGCCGCGCCAGAGACGACCATCGAAATTCTGACGCCGGACTTCCTGCGCAAGCCTGGCGCCGCCGAGCGCGTCATCGATGCAGCGCCGGACGTGTTCAACCACAATCTCGAAACCGTGCCGCGGCTCTATCATTCGATCCGCCCGGGCGCGCGCTACTACCAGTCGCTGCGCCTGCTCGACTCGGTGAAGCAGCGCGATCCCAAGCAGTTCACGAAATCCGGCCTCATGGTCGGCCTCGGCGAAGCCAAGGACGAAGTGCTGCAGGTGATGGACGATCTGCGCGTCGCGGGCGTCGATTTCCTCACCATCGGCCAGTACTTGCAGCCGACGAAGAAGCACGCCGCCATCGATCGCTTCTGGACGCCGGACGAGTTCAAGGCGTTAGAGACCATCGCCTACGCCAAGGGCTTCCTGATGGTCTCGGCGAGCCCGCTGACGCGCTCCTCGCACCATGCCGGCGACGATTTCGCGCGGCTGAAAGCGGCGCGTGTGGCCTTATCTAACGACTGAGATGCCACGCACAGTCATCGAGGCCGAACGCATACTGCCGTACGCGCCCGAGGACTTGTGCCGCTTGGTCGGCGACGTGCGCGTCTATCCCGAGTTCGTGCCGTTCCTGAAATCGATGCGCGTCACCAAGGAAGAACCGCGCGAGGCAGGCGGTTGGGCCGGCGTCGCCGAGGCTGACGTGGGTTGGCAGGCGATCAAAGTGACGTTCTCAACCAGCGTGCGCTGCGAGCCCGCGAAAGGGGAGGTGGAAGTGGCGCTGGTGAGAGGCCCACTGCACTCGCTGGCGAATAGATGGTGGTTCAAGCCGCACGAGACGGGCGCACAGGTGCGCTACTGGATCGCCTACGAATTCAAGAACCCGGTGCTGCAAGCTGCGATCTCCGCCAATAAAGACAAGCTAGCGTCGAAAATCATGCAGGCGTTCGAACGCGAAGCGAAGCGGCGGCTGGGCTAGTCATCTTGGACCGCCGGCGTCTCGCCGGCGGCGTACCAAATTCTGATTGGCCTTGCGCGCTCGAAACACTTCCGCCGGCGGGACGCCGGCGGTCCAAGTGAGGGCGCTAGACCAACACACGCTTCATCATATCAAACGCGGCGGCTACCGTTTCCGCTTGAACATCGTGCCGTCCAATCGCGCCGAAGCGCCTCTCCTCATGCAATGTCGCACCTCCACGGCGTGCCGCGGCGATGTGCACGAGGCCCACGGGCTTCTCCGCCGTGCCCCCATCGGGACCGGCGATGCCTGTCACCGCCACGGCAATGTCAGCGGGGCTATGCGCCAGCGCGCCGGCGACCATCGCCAAAGCGACTTCACGGCTGACAGCGCCGTGCACGCGGATGAGTTCGGCGGGTACGCCGAGCAGTTCGGTCTTGGCTGCATTGGAATAGGTGACGAAGCCGCGCTCCAGCGAAGCGGAGGCGCCAGGCACCGCTGCGAGCGATGCGGCGATCAATCCGCCCGTGCAACTTTCCGCCGTGGCAATGGTGTAGCCGCGCGCCTTGGTCTGCTTCAGCAGATCGTCCGCGCGCTCGTAATTCAGAGGAAGAGCCATGCTGCAAGTGTGGCCGCACCACGGCGAATGTCCATTCCATAAGTGGGCGCACAATGGCAGAAGGCGCCCATGCCGGGAGGGACCATGGAAGCCATAGCGCGACGCATTGCAGCGCCCGTGTTCATCCTGGCGCTGTTCTCAAGCGCCGCGCTGATCTTCGTGCTGCAGCCGTTGTTTGCACGCATGGTGACGCCGCTCTTGGGCGGCAGCCCGCAGGTCTGGAACACGTCGATGGCGTTCTTCCAGGCGGCGCTGTTGAGTGGCTACCTTTACGCGCACTTGCTCGCCCGCGTGAAGGATTTGCGCATTCAGGCGGCGGTGCACGGCCTAGTGCTCGTGGCGGCGTGGTTCGTGCTGCCGGTGCAGGTGACGACGCTGCTTGGCGAGCCAAGCTCCGAGCATCCGGTATGGTGGCTGATCGGCGTGCTGGCGCTTTCAGTCGGCGCACCATTCGCCGCCGCCTCGGCCACCGCGCCACTGCTGCAGGCATGGTACGCGCGAACGGGGCGCGCTGACGCCAGCGATCCATATTACCTTTACGCCGCAAGCAATCTCGGCAGCTTTGCAGGCTTGCTCGCGTATCCGGCGCTCATTGAGCCTTTGCTAGGCGCGCACGCGCAAGCTGCTGCATGGTCGCTCGGCTATGTGCTCGTCGGCGCGCTGATCGCGCTCGCGGCGGCGATGGCGATCACTTCGCACGGCGAAACGCCAAAGCCGCTTGAGCACACCGGTCCGGCGCCGAGTTGGCGCGAGCGCGGCTATTGGGTCGCTGCTGCCGCAGTGCCCTCAGCGCTCTCGCTTGGCGTCACGCTGCACATCTCCACCGATGTCGCCTCGGCGCCGATGCTCTGGGTCGTACCGCTGGCGCTCTACTTGCTGACGTTCGTTCTCGCGTTCGCGCGCGGCAGCGAGAGGATGGAAGCAGGAACATTGTTCATCCAGCCGGTCGCGCTCGCGCTGATGATTATGTCCTACTACGCGTCGGGCAACTGGCTGTGGTCGGTCACGGGCATCCTCGGGGGCTTCTTCTTCAGCGCGCTGATCTGCCATCTGGCGCTCGCGCGTTCGCGGCCGAGTGCAGATCGGCTAACCGAATTCTATCTGTTCGTCTCGCTTGGCGGGGTGGTGGGCGGCGCGTTCGCGGCGCTGGCGGCGCCGCTGATTTTCAACAACGTCTATGAATATCCGCTCGCGCTCGCGGCGGCGTGTTTGTTCCGGCCGCGCGAGCAGAGCGACACGCCGCGTTTGGTCGATGCCTCCCTCGCCGCTGCGATCCTCGTCGGCTTGCTGGCGCCGGTGTTGCTGCGCTGGGCGCCATTGGATTCGGTGCTGATCATCGGCGCGCTTGGCGCTGGGGCGGCGGTGCTCGCCGCCGGCTGGAGCGATGAGAACAGGCCCGCCGCCTATCGCTACGCGTTCCTTGGCGTCGCCGCTGTTCACGCCATCCTCGTCATCTACATCGCCTTCAACATGCCGCAGGTGTTCGTCACCGCCGAGACCGAAGAAACGACACGCGTCGTCGCGCGCCAGCCTTGGGGCGCGCTGCTCATGGGCACGAGCTTCCTGGTGCTGGCGTTCGCCGTCCACGGCACGATTCTGCCCCGCAAGGACAACAAGCGCGTCGCCGACTGGGGCTTGGGCGCGGCGCTGGCGTCGACGGTGCTGATCCTGATGTTGCTGATCCGCGCAGGCGGGGTTGACGCCAATCTGCTGACGATCACCAGCATTCTCTTTTGCGGCGTCGCAATCTTCTTCAATCGTGGCCGGCCATGGGCGCTCGCCGCCATCGTGCTGGTGGCGTTCACAATCATCTTCATCGACGAAACGCGCGGTTCGCGGATCATCACGCAGGAGCGTAGTTTCTTCGGCGTCCTGCGTACGCGCGAGTTCGCCGATCGCGCACAGCCAGACACGCCGCCGCTGCGCATCCTCATGCACGGCACCACCATTCATGGCGCGCAGATCGCCGATCCGCGCTTCGAGCGCCAGCCGCTCACCTATTATCATCCGCGCACGGCGCTCGGCGAAGCCATCCTGGCGGGCCTGAGCACGGGCGCCAATTCGCGTTTGGCGCTGATCGGCCTGGGCACCGGATCGACCGCGTGCTTAATGCGCCCGAGCGACCATCTGACCATCTTCGAAATCGATCCAGCTGTCGTTCGCTTGGCGGCGCGTCCGGGCGGTGATTTCACGTTCGTACCGGCGTGTCAGCCGAATGCGCGCATCGAACTGGGTGATGCGCGCCTGCAGATCGCAGAAGAGCCCGATGGCGAGTTTGATGTCATCGTCGTAGATGCTTTCTCGTCCGACGCGATCCCAGCGCACCTGCTGACGCGTGAAGCGATTGCGCTCTACCTCAGCAAGCTGAGTGATCGCGGCATCGTCGTTCTGCACTTGTCTAACCGGAATTTGGCGTTGGTTTCGGAAGCCGCCCGTGTGGCGCGCGATCTGAACGCGCCGTACCTCTACCGGATCAGCGATCGTTTCGAGCAGCCCTACGTTTCCTACTATGGCGGGCTTGCGGCGAGCGTGATGATCATAGCGAAATCGCCGGAGACGATGGGCGTTCTGGCGCTCAATCCAGATTGGCGCGTGTTTGAAGCGCCGCCGGGACGCGGTTGGACCGACGATTACATCAATCTGCCACGCGCGCTGTGGGAGGGGCTCTCAGGCGTCGAGACCTGCCGCATCTACACTTACTTGGATGAGTGCCAGCAGGCGACGACGCGGGCAGCAGAGCCTACGCCGGGCGATCAACCGTCGCCGTAGCCTGCGCGGCGAGACCTTCCTCGCGACCGAGAAAGCCCATGCGTTCGGTGGTCGTCGCCTTCACGCTGACCCGCGAGAGCGGCAGCCCTAGCACCTCGGCGGTGCGGGCGCGCATCGCTTCGCGGTACGGACCGATCTTCGGGCGTTCGCACAGGAGTGTTACATCGACATGCACGATGCGAGCGCCTGCGTCGGCGGCAAGTTTGGCGGCGTGACGAAGGAAGCGTTCGGAGGCGGCGCCTTTCCACTGCGGATCGCTGGGCGGAAAGTGGGCGCCGATATCGCCCTCGCCGAGGGCGCCAAGAATAGCGTCCACCAAAGCATGCCAACCGGCGTCAGCGTCTGAGTGGCCGACAAGACCCTTGTTGTGCGGAATCTGAACGCCACAGAGCGTGACGAAGCTACCTTCGCCGAAGCGGTGGGCGTCGACACCATGACCGACGCAAGTGATGCGTTCGCCGCCGAGCATGCTCTCAAGCATGGCCATATCCTCTGGATAGGTGATCTTCATAAGCTTGGCGTCGCCTTCGATGAGCACCGCTTCGGCGCCATGCGCGCGCACCACGGCGACGTCGTCGGTCATTGAGGCATCCGGGGCGAGCGTGCCGTACGCCGCGCGCAAGACGTCGGCGCGAAATGCTTGCGGCGTTTGAATGCGCATGACGCCATCGCGCGCGATGTCTTCGATGATGCGGCCCGAAGCATCCGCGCGCCGCAATGTGTCGGGCAGCGCAAGTGCGGGCGCGGCGGCGGCGGCCCCTTCGGCCAGCGTGGCGAGAAGCGATTGCACGAGAGGAGGGGAGAGCCCTGGCCGCGCAGCGTCGTGGATCATGATGAACCCGGCATCGCCGACCGCGGCCAAAGCGGCCCGCACGGAGGCCGTTCGGGTTCCCCCGCCATTGACGATCCGCACCCCGGGAATCCCGCTCGTCGCACTGCGGCAGAGATCGGCGTGGTCATGCGCGCAGGCGATGACAATCTCGGCCGCGCCCGCCTGAGCGAAGGCGGAAGCCGACCAGGCGATCACAGGGCGGCCGAGCAAAGGTCTGTATTGTTTCGGTATTTCTCCGCCAGCACGCTCTCCGCGTCCGCCGGCCACTATGATCGCCGCGAACTTCATGACTGGAGAAACTCAGCGTCTGGATGTTGCATCGCAGCATAAAACCCTTGGCGCCCGCTTTTTAGGCGCCCTAAGCTCCCTCTCGAATTGGGGTGCTGAGTGTTCGATTTGAACGAAAAACCGCCTCTTGTCTCGCTCGCACCGATGGCGGGCGTGACCGACATCCCGTTCCGCCGCCAGGTCAAAGCATTCGGCGGCCAGTACTGCGTCTCAGAAATGGTGGCCTCCGACCAGCTGGCGCGGGCGCGCATCGATATGGTTCGCCGCGCAGCCGGTGCGGGCGTGATTGCGCCGCTTGTGATCCAACTCGCCGGCCGCGATGCGGAATGGATGGCGGAAGGCGCGCGGCTCGCCGAAGCCGCCGGCGCCGACGTGATCGACATCAACATGGGCTGCCCGTCCAAGAGCGTGACGAGCGGCCTCTGTGGCTCCGCGCTCATGCGTGAGCCCGATCATGCGATGCGCTTGGTCGAAGCGACGGTGAGCGCGACGAAACTGCCGGTGACGCTGAAGATGCGCTTGGGTTGGGATGAAGGCTCACTCAACGCGCCGGAGATGGCCAAGCGCGCGGAAGACGCCGGCGTGCGCATGCTGACGATCCATGGCCGTACGCGCAGCCAATTCTTCCGCGGCGTTGCAGATTGGGCGGCGATCGCGCCCGTCGTGCAGGCGGTGCGCATCCCTGTGATCGCCAACGGCGACATTGCCACGGCGGCGGATGCTAGACGCGCATTGGAGCTCTCCGGCGCGAGCGGCGTGATGGTGGGGCGCGCGGCGCAAGGCAAGCCATGGCTGCCTGCGGCGATCGAGAGAGCCCTGAAGCAAGGCGGCGAGGTTTCGCCACCGCCGCGCAGGCGCCTCCTGCAAAGTTTGCTCGCGCTCTATGACGACACAATCGAGTTCTATGAAGGCGCGCTCGGCGTCCGCATCGCGCGCAAGCATATCGCCTGGATGATCGATGCGGAGTTTGGCGCGGATGCGCGAGAGGTCCGCAAGAACATCTGTATGCTGGAAGATTCAAGGCAGGTTCGTGAGGCGCTGATCCAGCTCTTCGATGACGGATCGGATCGGGCGGCGGCATGAGCGATCCGATCACCCGCACGCTGCCACGGGTTTCAACGCCCGACGCCGAGCGGTGGCTGGAAGCTTTGCCGGCGCCAGTGCTGGGGATCGACGCCGGAGAACGCATTCGTTTTGTGAACGCCGCCGCCGCTGAATTGCTCGCTGGCGTTGGACGCGGTCTGTTGGGGCGCCGGCTGGACGAAATCTTTGGCATTGACGCGCCGATCATTGCACTCGCCCGGCGCGCGCTTGGCGACGCGAGCGGTGTGGCGGAGGCCGATGTCGCGCTCGTTGGACCTGGCTTTGCGCTTGGGCACGCAAGCGTTGCTGCCGCTCCGGTGGGGGAGAATGGCTACATCGCGCTTGTGTTGACGCGTCCGCCACGGGCGCGTTCGGCGCCGCCAGCGGCCGCGAGTTCGGCAGCGCGGACATTGGCGCATGAGGTGCGCAATCCGCTCGCAGGCATTCGCGCGGCTGCACAACTTATCTCGCGGGCTGACGACCCCGACTCGGCGGCGTTGGCGAAGCTCATTGTGGACGAAGTTGATCGTGTGCGCCGGCTGACGGATCGCATCGATCCGCTGGGCGCCGTCGACGCGCCGCGTTTCGAGCGGTTCAATATTCACGAAGCACTGGATCGCGTGCGCAAATTGGTCGGCTCTAGCGCGCCGAATGTGCTGATCCGCGAGCGTTATGACCCGAGCTTGCCGCAAGTGCGGGGTGACTTGGATCAATTGATCCAGGCGCTCCTCAATATCGCGAAGAACGCGGCTGAAGCGGTCGCCGATCAGTCCGATGGCGAGATCGCGATTTCGACCTCGTATCGCTCGGGCGTCAAATTCCGGTCCGCCGCGAGCGGCGCAGCCCGGGCGCAGTTGGAGGTGCAAATCGTCGATAATGGGCCTGGCCTCCATCCCGATGTCGCCGACCGCTTGTTCGAAGCTTTCGCCACCACAAAGCGCGATGGCATGGGGCTTGGCCTCACCGTCGCCGCAGACATCATTGCCCGGCACGACGGCCGCATCGAAGTCGAAAGCACGCCGGGCCGCACAGCTTTCAAAATTCTCCTCCCCATCGAGCCGGACGAATCCACATGAGCGCACGCATTCTCCTTGCTGAAGACGACAACTCCCTGCGCCTGGTTCTCTCTCAGGCGCTTGGCAAGGAGGGATACGACGTGCGGGCGACCGGCAATGTCGCGACGCTTTCCAAATGGGTGCGCGACGGCGAAGGCGATTTGGTCCTGAGCGACGTCTATATGGGCGACGAATGCGTGTTCGATGCGCTGCCGGCCATGCGCATGGCCCGCCCGCATTTGCCCGTCATCGTGATGAGCGCGCAGAGCACGGTCAGCACGGCGCTGAGCGCTGCCGGCGCGGGCGCGTTCGATTATATGCCAAAGCCGTTCGATCTTGATGATCTGATGACGGCGGTGAAGCGTGCGTTGGCCGGCGGGCCGGATGCCAAGACACGCGCGCAAGCTTCAAAGGCCGAGAAGGAAGAGCGCTTGCCGTTGATTGGCCGCTCCGCGCCAATGCAAGACGTGTATCGCGTTATGGCGCGCGTCGCCGGCACCGATCTCACGGTCTTGATTGAAGGCGAAAGCGGCACTGGCAAGGAGCGTGTCGCGCGCGCCATTCATGATCATGGCCGCCGCGCCTCGGGTCCGTTTATCGCCATGAGCCTGGCTGGCGCGCAATCGCAGCAGCTCGAGCGCGAATTGTTCGGGCCGCAGGGAAAATTCGCGCAGGCGCAGGGCGGTACGCTGTTTCTCGAGGACATCGATGAGCTGCCGGCGGACTCACAGACACGACTCGCCGGTTTGCTCCATGCTGAAGAGCCCGGAGACCGGCCGGACGCGCGGCTGATTGTTTCCTCGCAACGCAGCCTCGCGACGCTGACGCGGCAAGGCGCGTTCCGGCAAGACTTGTTCTATCGTTTGAACGTCGTCGTCATCCGGATGCCGCCGCTTCGTGAACGCCTTGAAGATATCGCCGATCTGGCGCGGGCTTTCCTCGTGCGTGCAAAACGCGAAGGCTTGCCCGACAAGTCGATCGACAACGCCGCGATCGAGCGTCTCAAGGCGCACAGCTTTCCCGGCAATCTGCGAGAACTCGAAAACTTGTTGCGCCGCGCCACCGCGCTCAGCCCAGCGAGCGTTATCACGGCGCGCGAAATCAGCCGTGAGCTGGGCCACGCCGACAACAATGTGCTGGCCGAAGAAGCCGCGGATGGCTTCGAGACAGCCGTGGCGCGGCGGGTGGAGGGGGAGTTTGCTGCTGCAAGTCCTGGCCTCCCGGCCTCGGGGCTCTATGATCGGCTTCTGGCGGAGGTGGAGCGTCCGCTCATTACCCAGGCCTTGCAGGCGACCCGCGGCAATCAGATCAAGGCCGCCGCGATCCTGGGCATCAACCGGAATACCCTCCGGAAGAAAATCCAGGCCCTTGGCCTCTCAGCTGGCCGAAACGATTGACCTGACCGTGATATTGGTTCAACACCATGTTGCTATTCCGCAACATGGTGCCCCCGGCCATGGTAGAAGTCACAGCGAATGAGCCGGCCGACGCGGCCGTCCTCAGCGATCAGCCCCAGAGCCGTAGCGCGCTGACCTTCTTGGTCGGGCTCGGCTTAGCGGCGGCTCTGACCGCTGTCGCGACCATCACCTTGCTGATGGGAGATGGCCTCGCTCAGGACCGCAACAGCCTGATCGGCGCCTTGCTTGTCGCGAGCCTTCTAATCTCTACCGGCCTCGCCGGTATTCTCGTTCACCGCATCTTACGCGTCGCACGCGCGTGGCGCGCCGCAGCGACCGGCGCGCGTTTGCACTTGCGCTTCGTCACGCTGTTCAGCTTGGCCGCGCTTGCGCCCGCGCTCATCGTCGCCGCCTTCCTCGGTTTCACCTTCACGCAGGGCGTCGAGCGCTGGTTTAGCGCGCGTGTTGAGAACACGATTGAGAACGCCGCCGCCGTCGGGCGCGCGTACGTAGATCTCGCGTCAGGCGGTCTCGCCGGTGAAGTGCAGGCAATGGCCGAGGACTTGAATAATGCGCGCGCCGGTTTGACGAGCGATCCCGCGCGCTACGCGACGTTCTTGCAGCTCCAGGGCGAGCGGCGTGAACTGTCTTCAGTTTATGTCATTGATGGCTCGGGCAGCGTTCTCGCAGGCGGTTCGTTGGTGGACGACGCTGTGCCGTATCGCGCGCCATCGGTGGAGGCGTTCTCGACGGCGAATTTGGGCCAAGTTTCCGTCCGCTTCGATCAGGAGAATGACCGGTTACGGGCGCTGTATCGCCTTTCGGCTTACAACAACGCCTATGTATTGGTTTCGAAGAACATCGAGCCAGGGCTCGTGGCGCAGCTGCGCCAGTTCGATGAATCCGTGAACGAGTATCGTTCGGCCCGCCTGCAGCAAAACTCGCTGCGGGGCCTATTCGGCATGGCCTACCTCTCAACCGCGGTGCTGCTTCTCCTGGGCGCCGGTTGGGTTGGTTTAAGCAGCGCCTCGCGTGTCGCCGAGCCGATTGGGCGCCTTGTCGGCGCCGCCCGCCGCGTCGCGTCTGGTGATCTGAAGGCGCGCGTCGCTGTTGGCGAAGAGCGCGACGAGGTCGATGCGCTTGCTTCCGCCTTCAATAAGATGACGGCGCAACTGGAGGCGCAGCGGCGCGATCTTGTCACGGCGCAAGAAGACGCCGAGAACCGGCGTTCGTTCATCGAGGCGGTGCTCGCGGGCGTCAGTGCGGGCGTCATGGGCCTCGACCAGAACGGCCGCGTGAGCGCCGCCAATCGCTCCGCCATACAATTACTTGGTCTTGAAGGCGCCGACATCATCGGCCGCCGGCTGATCGATGTGGCGCCTGAGTTCACCGAACTCTTGAACCAGCCGCCGCACGCCGCCGCCGCGGCGCAGCGGGTTGACCTAATGCGCGAGGGCGGCTCGGTGAACCTGAGCGTGCGCATGAGCCCCGAAGCCGACGGCGGCCTCGTGCTTACCTTCGACGACATGACCAAGCTGATCTCGGCGCAGCGTCAGGAAGCATGGAAGGATGTAGCGCGTCGCATCGCGCACGAAATCAAGAACCCGCTGACCCCAATTCAGCTTTCAGCGGAGCGTCTGCGCAAGAAGTACACCGGCGAGATCACATCCGATCCCGATACTTTCGCGAAGTGCACCGACACGATTCTGCGTCAGGTCGCCGATATTGGCCGAATGGTGGACGAGTTCTCATCCTTCGCGCGCATGCCAACGCCGCGCATGGCGTTCGCCGATATCAGCGATGTGGCGCGTTCGACCGTATTTGCGCAGCGCCTCGTGTTTCCGGATGTGCGCATCGACGTTGAGGGCGCGGATCAGCCGATCGCGCTGGTCAGCGACGAACGGCTGATCGGTCAAGCGCTGCTCAATCTAATCAAGAACGCAAGTGAGAGCGTGCAAGCGCGGCGCGAGCGCGACGGCGAACCGAAAGACGGCTTCGTTACACTGAAGCTGCGCGATTTGGAGTTTGGCGTAGAGTTCGAGGTGATCGACAACGGGTTGGGCTTCCCGGAAAAAGATCGCCACCGCTTGATCGAACCATACGTCACAACACGTACGAAAGGTGCGGGCCTTGGCCTCGCTATCGTTGCGCGCATTATCGAAGATCACGGGGGGCTGATTGAGTTGGACGACGCACCAGGCGGGGGGCCTGGCGCAGTCGTTCGTTTCGTTCTCCCCAAACGCGGCGAAGACGCGATCGACACTGCCGCAGAACCCGGCGCAGGAGCCTCCCAATGACGCAAGATATTCTCGTCGTCGACGATGAAGCCGATATTCGCGACCTTGTATCGGGCATCCTCGAAGATGATGGCCATCAAGTGCGCACCGCGCGCGACAGCGACGAGGCGCTGAACGCGTTCGGCAAGCGCAAACCGTCGCTGATCGTGCTCGACATCTGGCTGCAAGGCAGCCGTATGGACGGGCTGGATCTTCTGGCGATCTTCAAGGAGATGGACCCGGATACGCCCGTCGTCGTGATTTCCGGCCACGGCACGATTGAAACCGCGGTCGCCGCGATCCGCAAAGGCGCCTACGATTTCGTCGAGAAGCCGTTCACGGCGGACCGCTTGCTGCACGTCGTCTCGCGCGCGCTCGAAACGGCGCGGCTGAAGCGTGAGAACTCTGAACTCAAGGCCAAGTCGGCGGCGAGTGACAATCTTATTGGCTCGTCAGCGGTGATGACGGCGTTGCGCGCTTCGATCGATCGCGTAGCGCAAACCAACTCGCGCGTGCTGATCACCGGCCCCGCCGGCGCCGGCAAGGAACTGGTCGCGCGGCTATTGCACGAGCGTAGCCCACGCGCGGGCGGGGCCTTCGTCGCGATCAATGCTGCGTCGATTGCCCCGGAACGCATGGAAACCGAAATTTTCGGCGAAGAAGGCCCTGATGGGCGCCCGAAGAAGATCGGCGTCTTCGAACAAGCGCACATGGGCACGCTCTTCCTCGACGAGGTCGGCGACATGCCGCCCGAGACGCAATCGAAGATTTTGCGCGTGCTCGTCGATCAGCGCTTCAAGCGCCTGAATGGCGCCAATGACGTACAGGTGAACGTGCGCGTCGTGTCTTCAACTTCGCGCGATCTAACCGTTGATATTAGCGAAGGCCGTTTCCGCGAGGACCTCTATCACCGGCTGAATGTCGTGCCGCTGCGGGCGCCTAGCTTGGCGGAACGCCGCGAGGATATTCCCGAACTCGCCGGCTATTTCGTTGGCCGCCTCGCTGGCATGTCGGGCGTGCCGGCGCGGGCCATCGGTGAGGATGCATTGGCGACGCTGCAGGCGGCGGATTGGCCGGGCAATGTGCGCCAGCTGCGCAACGTCATCGAACGCATCCTGATCCTCGCGGGCGGCGATCCGTCAACGCCGGTCACGGTGGATTCGCTGCCGCCTGAAGCGTGGCCGCAAGCCGGCTTCTCGAAGCATGATGGCCTGCAGCAGGTTATCGGCCTGCCGCTGCGCGATGCACGGGAGCGGTTTGAGCGCGAGTATCTCAATGTCCAGATCACACGCTTCGGCGGCAACATTTCGCGCACGGCGGCGTTTATCGGCATGGAGCGTTCGGCGCTGCACCGGAAGCTGAAGTCGCTGGGCGTTGATCCGCCAGGCCGCAACGGCGCCGATCCTGAATGAGCCGCGTCGCCTATGTAAACGGCGCCTACCTGCCTTTGCGTAGCGCGAGCGTCTCTATCATGGACCGTGGACTCCAGTTCGCGGATTCGATCTATGAAGTCTGGGCCATCCGCGGCGGTCGCTTGTTCGATGTGGATGCGCACATGGCGCGCCTCCAGCGCTCGCTGGCGGAACTGCGCATCGCACCGCCGATGAACGAAGCGGCGTTAATGGCCGTGATGCGCGAGACGATCCGGCGCAATCGTGTGACCGATGGCATCGTTTACGTGCAGGTGAGCCGCGGCGCTGCAAACCGCGATCATGTGTTTCCGCCGACTGGCACGAAACCGACTTTGATTGTCACCGCGAAGAACCTGGACCGCGCCGCCATCGCAAAGCGCGCGGCGGCCGGCATCACGGTTATCAGCGCACCTGAGACGCGCTGGCAGCGCCGCGACATCAAGTCGGTCAACCTGCTCCCAAATGTTCTTGCCCGGCAAGCGGCGAAGGAGAAGGGGGCATTCGAAGCGTGGTTCGTGGACGAGGACGGCTACGTCACGGAAGGCACATCTTCAAATGCATGGATCGTCGACGCAAACGGCGTGTTACGCACACGTGAACTCTCGTTCGACATTCTGCATGGCGTTACGCGCGGCGCGGTGCTGAGGCTCGCGCAGGAACGCCAGATGCAGGTCGAGGAGCGCCCCTTCACGATCGAAGAAGCAAAGACTGCGCGCGAAGCCTTCATCACCGCCGCCTCTAACGCCGCGACGGCCGTGGTCGAGATCGATGGCGTACGCATCGGCGACGGCAAACCAGGCCCCGTCACAGAAGCTTTGCGCGCCGCTTATTTGGGCGCCTGAGCAGTTTCCGGGTCCGTTTTGGTTGGCGAATGGTGCGGCGCACCCTATAGCTGATATCGCAGCCACGCGTTCGACGGGGCGCTATAAAACTTGAACCAACATGGGGGCTAACACCATGGATAAGAAACAAAACCTCCAGGACACGTTCCTCAACGCCGTCCGCAAAGCCAAGACGCCGCTCACAATTTTTCTCGTCAACGGCGTCAAACTCCAGGGCGTCGTCACTTGGTTTGACAACTTCTGTGTGCTGCTGCGCCGCGACGGCCAGGTGCAGCTGGTCTACAAACACGCGATCTCGACGATCATGCCGGGCGCACCCGTCCAGCTGTTCGAGAGCGAAAAGGCTACTGATGAAGCCGACGGCTGATACGCCGCTCAAGGATCTGAACAAGGCTATCGTGCTGCGCCCACTCGCGAGCGCGGAGGAAGGCGTGCGCGATGGCGAGGCGCGGCTGTTGGAGGCCGTCGGCCTGGCGCAGGCGCTGGGCTTGCATGTCGCGAGCGCCGAAGCGGCGCCGCTTCGCCAGATCAGTCCGCGCACCTATTTCGGTGCGGGCCGCGTGGAACGCTTGAAGGATCAGTCAGAAGCTGTTGGCGCCGGCGTGATCGTCATCGATGCGGCGCTATCGCCTGTGCAGCAGCGCAATTTGGAAACCGATATCGGCTCCAAGGTCATCGACCGGACCGGATTGATCCTCGAAATCTTCGGCCTTCGTGCGCGCACCAAGGAAGGCAAATTGCAGGTCGAGCTCGCGCGGCAGGGCTACGAACGCTCGCGGCTGGTGCGAACGTGGACGCACTTGGAACGTCAGCGCGGCGGCCTCGGCAAAACCGGTGGCCCCGGTGAAACGCAGATCGAACTCGATCGCCGCATCATCGCTGAACGCATCATCAAGCTGAAGCGCGAGCTTGAGGACGTTCGCCGCACGCGCGGGCTGCAGCGGCGAGCGCGGTCCCGCGCCGGTTTGCCGGCTGTCGTGCTCGTCGGCTACACGAATGCCGGCAAATCCACGCTGTTTAACCGGCTGACGCAGGCCGGCGTACTGGCGAAGGACATGCTGTTTGCCACGCTTGATCCAACGGCGCGCAAAGTGCAGTTGCCGAGCGGCCGCGCCGTGATCATGAGCGATACCGTCGGCTTCATCTCTGACTTGCCGCACGAATTGGTGGAAAGCTTCCGCGCGACGCTTGAAGCGGTGACGGAAGCGGATTTGCTCGTGCACGTCCGCGACATCGCCCATCCGCAGAGCGAAGATCAAAAGGCAGATGTGCTCAGTGTGCTTGCACAGCTTGCGAAAGACGCCGGCGGAAAATCACCACCCGTTCTAGAAGCCTGGAACAAAATTGATCTGCTCGACGACGCCACCCGAATCGGCCGCCTCCGACGCGCCGAGGCAGCTGGGCAGGGGCAGGGCGCCCTGCCCCCTGTTGCGCTGTCGGCGGAGACGGGGGAGGGCGTGGACGCCCTGCTCGCCGCGATCGATCGCGCCGCCTTCTCCGCGACGCGCGTCATCACCCTCACCTTGCCGCCGGACGATGCTGGCCGCGTGCGCGCGCAGATCGCGGCTGCGGGCAAGATCGTTGAGGAAACAACCGACGACGACGGCAATCTCACGCTGCGCGCTGAGCTTCTCGTGGAAGACGCGGCGCGCTTTGCGCCGCTAGAGCCCCTACCCGAAGAATTGCGCCCGGCGGCGGAGTAGGGGG
>CALBST010000285.1 GCA_937967425.1 uncultured Caulobacteraceae bacterium | reverse complement strand
TGTCAATTCGCTTTGAATGTTAGCCCCTGCTTCGCGCCGAATGTTAGCCCCCTGGACGTAGGGCTTAGAGGAGCCGCGGTCACCGCGGCGGAGCGGTCAGGGTTGCGCAGCCGCGGTGACTGCGGCGGTGGTCAGCGGGCGCTTTTGTCGGATCGCTTGTCGGCGCGGTTTTTGAAGCGCCAACTTTCGTTGCCCGTCTCGACGATATCGCAGTGATGGGTGAGCCGGTCGAGCATGGCGGTCGTCATCTTGGCGTCGCCGAAGATCTGCGGCCAATCGGCAAAGGCGAGGTTGGTGGTGACGATGATCGAGGTGTGTTCGTAGAGCTTGCTGATCAGGTGGAACAAGAGCTGGGCGCCGGACTGGCTGAACGGCAGGTATCCGAGTTCGTCGATGACGATGAGATCGTGGCGGGATAGGAGCTCGACGAGCCTGCCGCTGCGGCCGGCATTCTTCTCGTGCTCGAGTTGGTTGACGAGGTCGACGAGATTGAAGAAGCGCCCGCGTGCGCGGGCTCGAATCACGGCGGCGGCAACAGCGATGGCGAGGTGGGTCTTGCCGGTTCCCGTTCCGCCGACGAGAATGACATTGCGCTTGGCATCGAGGAAGCTGCCGGTCGCCAGTTCGCGGATGAGACCTTCGTCGATGACGGTCTTTGCGAAGACGAAGCTGTCGAGATCCTTGAGAACAGGGAATTTGGCGCTGTTGATGCGATAGCTGATCGAGCGGGATTGGCGATGGGTGATCTCAGCGCGCATGAGGCTTGCCAGCAGCGGGTAAATCTCTTCCCGGCGGGCAAGCCCTTTGCCGGCGATCTCATCGAAGCTCGCTCTCATGCCGTAGAGCTTCAGTCCGGTCATCGCTTCGATGATCTGGTGTCGTTCCATAGGGTGCTCTCCTGGTTTGCGGGCGTAGAGCGTCGTAGCGGGCGCAATCGGCGATGGGCTCGATGACGAGCCTCAAGGCTTCGGGGGTAATGATGCTGGGCGGCACGGGCGGCTGACGCTGTCGGGCCAGGATCGCCATGACGACGTCGCCGTTGGCGATGCCGGCGGCGAGAGCCTCGCTACAGGCGCGCTCGACGGCAGCCATTCCATCCTGCGGCACGCAGCTGAGGATTTTGACGAACTGGCGATCGCCATCGGTGTGATGCTGCAGTTTGGCGCGGACCTCCGCGAGGGACGGCGGCAAATCCCAATTCTTAAACGGAGCACCGTTGCGCAATGCCCCAGGTTTGCGCATCAAGACCGGCAGATAGTGCCAGGGGTCGTAGACGAACTGCCCGCGTCCGAAGCTGCGGGCATGATCGGCGACGACCTCATCGCCAAGGAGAACGAGGATCCGCTCGGCAAAAACACGGACGAGAACGCCGCGGCCGGCAGCGCGCGCATCGACGCTGTATTTGTTGCGGTCATGGCTGATCAGGCAGGTGCTGGTCGCCCGCATCGGCTTTTCCACAAAACCGGCAAACGGCGGTTGGAGCGGCAGGAGGCTCGCGCGCTCCGCCTCGAACACCTCCCAGATCGTTCGCTCGCGGAACTCGGGATGGGCCGTGCGCTTGGCGTAGGCCACACATTGATCGGCCAGCCAGGCATTGAGTTCGTCGAGACTCTTGACCTTCGGGCGCGGCCGGAACAGCACGTCCCGGACCGTGCCGACCTGGTTCTCGACTTGCCCCTTCTCCCAACCTGCCGCCGGCGTGCAGGCGACCGGTTCGACGAGATAATGGGAGCAGAGCTGCAAGAAGCGGCGGTTGTAGAGGCGCGCGCGTCCGACGAACACGGTCTCGACCGCCGTCTTCATGTTGTCGTAGATGCCGCGCCGGCAAGCGCCGCCATAGAAGGCGAACGCCTTGTCGTGCGCGTCGAAGACCATCTCCTGGCTTTCCCGGAAATAGGCACGCACAAACGGCATTCGGCTGTGTGACAGGCGCATCTGTGCGACCTTCACGACGAGCGGCAGGCCGCAGAACTCGATCGCTTCGTGGCTCCAGTCGAACTGATAGGCTTCGCCGGAATCGAAACTCAGCGGCACGAAGGCCTGAACCGGAAGGCGGGCATGCTCCTCGCGCCATGCCTTCACGAAGCGGTGGACGCTATCGTGCGCTCCATCGTAACCGCGGCCGCGAATCTCTTCGAACAGACGCTGTGTCGAGCGGCGGTCGCGCCTGGGCAGCTTGGCTTCCGCTTCAAGAATCTCCGTCAGAACCGAGACCCAAGCCCCAAGCTTCGGTTGCGGTTGGACCTCCCGCCGGTAGACGAATTCCGTGGCGCCGGATCGCAACACCTTGCGCACGGTGTCGCGTGCAATCCCCAGCTCGCGGGCGATGCGCTTGATGCCTTTGCGGTTATGAAAGCGTTCAAACCGTATCCGCGCGATCGTCTCCACGCCCGTCATCTCCAGACACCTCCGGCTGCCGCCGGAGCGTCTAAAGGGGGCTAGGATTCGAAGCGAAAATCGCCCCCAACGGGGCTAACATTCCACGCGATTACACA
>CALBST010000284.1 GCA_937967425.1 uncultured Caulobacteraceae bacterium | reverse complement strand
GCGCCACAGGGCGCGCTGGTCGTCGACGATGGCGCCGCGAATGCCGTCCGCGCCGGGAAAAGCTTGCTTGCCGCAGGTGTCGTTGAAGTGCGCGGCGCGTTTGAGAAGGGCGATTGCGTGCGCGTCTTGTCATCCGCCGGCGCCGAATTGGCGCGCGGCTTGGCGCGCTACGATGCCGGCGATGCTTCGCGCATCAAGGGGCTGAAGAGCGCGGCAATCGCAGAAACACTCGGCTATGACGCCGGCCCGGCCCTGGTGCATGCCGATGATCTCGCCCAAGTTTAGGCCATGAGCACGCTCGAAGCTGAGATGCTGGAGATTGGCCGCCGTGCGCGTGCGGCGGCGGAAGCTTTGCGTTTGGCGTCAAGCGATGCGCGTACGGCGGCGCTCGTCGCCATGGCGGAGTGTCTGCGCGCCAAAGTCGATGCGATTGCAGCGGTGAACGAGCGAGAGGTTGAGTCCGCGCTCTCCAAAGGACTGACGGAAGCTTACGTCGACCGTCTTCGCCTCGACGCCGAACGTGTTCGCGCCGTCGCGGATGGCGTCGCCACCATCGCGCAGCAGCAGGATCCCATAGGCGCCGTGACGGCCGAATGGACGCGCCCGAACGGATTGCGCATCCAGCGCGTGCGCACGCCCATCGGCGTGATCGGCATGATCTTCGAGAGCCGCCCCAATGTCGCGGCCGATGCCGGCGCGCTTGCGCTGCGCTCGGGCAATGCCGTCATCCTTCGCGGCGGCTCGGAGAGTGCGGCCACAACAGCAGCGATCGTGACCGAGCTCCGCACAGCGTTGGCGGCGAGCGGATTGCCCCAAGACGCGATTCAACTCGTCCCGACACAAGACCGTGACGCCGTCGGCATGATGCTGGCCGGGCTCGGCGGCGCCATCGATGTGATCATCCCGCGCGGCGGCAAGAACTTGGTTGCACGCGTGCAGGATGAAGCACGCGTGCCGGTGTTCGCGCACCTCGAAGGCATCTGCCACACCTACGTCCACACCGCCGCCGATCCGGCGAAAGCGCTAGCGATTGTCGTCAACGCCAAGATGCGGCGCGTCTCCGTCTGCGGCGCAACCGAAACGCTGTTGATAGACCGCGCCGTTGCAAGCGCCCTGCTTCCACCTATCGCAGCAGCGCTGCGCGATGCCGGCTGTGCGCTGCGCGGCGACGAAGCAGCGCGCGCTATCACCACGATGGAGGACGCCACCGAGGAGGATTGGCGGACTGAATACCTGGCGCCCATGCTCTCGGTTCGCGTCGTCGATGGCATCGACGCCGCCATAGCCCACATCGCGCGCTACGGGTCGCAGCACACGGAGTCGATCATCACCGAAGATCCAACAGCCGCCGCGCGCTTCCTCCGCGAGGTCGATAGCGCCATCGTGCTGCACAACGCCTCCACCCAGTTTGCCGATGGCGGCGAGTTCGGCTTCGGCGGCGAGATCGGCATTGCCACGGGCCGCTTGCATGCACGCGGGCCGGTCGGCGCCGAGCAATTGACGACGTTCAAGTACGTCGTTCACGGTGACGGTCAGATCAGACCATGAAACGCGATCTGCCCCTCGCCTATCCCGGCATGAAGATCGGCCTGTTCGGCGGCAGCTTCGATCCTGCGCACCAGGGCCACGCCCACGTCGCTGAAACGGCGCTGAAGCGTCTTGGGCTCGATCGCGTGTGGTGGCTGGTCTCGCCGCAAAATCCGCTCAAGGCCAAATCGAGCCCATTCGCGGAGCGCTTTCTCTCGGCGCAGAACCAGGCGCACGGCGCGAAGATGGTCGTCACCGATTTGGAGCAGCGTCTTGGCTTTGCGTTCACCTACCAGACGCTACGCGCGCTGAAGCAGCTCTATCCCGGCGTTGCGTTCACGCTGATCATGGGCGCCGACAATCTGGCCAACTTCCGGAAATGGCGGAACTGGCGGGAGGTGGCGGAGGCCGTTCCCGTCGCGATCGTGTCCCGGCCCGGGGTCGGCGCCTCCAAAAGGCTCGGCGCGCCACGCCACTGGATCTACCTAAACGCCAGACTTCACAGGGAATCCTCTACAGCCATCCGTTCCCGCAAGCGTGCGGCGTTGGCGAAACCGAAGCGGAAGTGATAGCGTTTCCCTGTCTGGGGCCAGAGAAGGATCAAGGACCTGTCGCCTGAAATGAAACGCGCACCGGCCGCCGCTAAAGCCGGAGCCAAGCCGCGCGCAGCCAACCGGCCTGCCCCCGGCATCGATGTCGAAGCGGCCACTAAGGTGGTGCTGACATCGCTCGAAGACGACAAGGCCGAGGACATCCTCGCCATCGACATTCGCGGCAAATCTTCCTTCGCTGACATGCTCGTTGTGGCGTCCGGCCGTTCGTCGCGGCACGTTGGCGCGCTGGCGGATCACGTCATGCGCCAGCTCAAGGACGCCGGCGTTAAAGACGTGCGCGTCGAGGGTCTGCCACAGGGCGATTGGGTGCTGGTGGACGCGGGCGACGTCGTGATCCACCTGTTCCGTCCCGAAGTCCGCTCCTTCTACAACATCGAGAAGATCTGGGCGGGCGCGACGCCTGACTCGCAGCAGAGCTAAGCCTTGCGCGTGATCGTCGCCGCTGTTGGCCGTCTGCGCGACGGGCCAGAAGCGGCAATGACCGTCGACTATCTGCAGCGCGCTACGCAGGCGGGCCGTCAGATTGGCTTCAAGGGATTCGATCTCGTTGAAGTCGAAGGCAAGCCGCCGGGCGATATGCGCGCCGAAGCTGTCGCGCTGTTCAAAGCAACGCCGGACGACGCACGCAAAATCCTGCTCGATGAACGCGGCGCCGAATGGACCTCGCGCCAACTCGCCGAAAAGCTCGCGCGCTGGCGCGATGATGGCGTTGCCTGCACGACGTTCTGGATCGGCGGTGCTGATGGCGCTTCACAGGGCGTTAAGGATAACGCTGACGAAAAGCTGGCTTTTGGCCGCCAAACCTGGCCGCACAGGCTCGTTCGGGTGATGATTTCCGAGCAAGTTTACCGGGCTGTGACGATACTCTGCTCTACTCCGTATCACCGGGACTGAAGATTCCGGACGATATGGTGGTGGTGACATGGCACGAGGCGCAAAACGCGCCCGGGTGCTGGCCGCATTTGCGGCAACGCTCGCGCTCCTCATAGGGACGGCAGACGCCCAAACCCAACGCACGGTCGCCCAAGCCGAACGCGATCGCCGCGCCGAGGCCGCGCGCGCTGAACGGCTGCGCGCGCAAGCCGCCACGGCTCAGCGAGAGGTTCGCGCGCTCGATACCCGCCTCGTCGAAGCAACCCGCCGCCGCCAAGAAGCCGAAGCCGCCGCCAATGCCGCACGCGAACGGTTGGCGAGTGTACAAGATCGGATAGCCGCAGAGACCGGCGCAGAAACTCGCGCCCGTAGCGCCTTCGAATCCTCGGTGATCGCCGCCGCCTTCGCCCAACGCCGGGTCGAGCCGCGCGCCGTCCGCGCCGGCATTATCGCGCGCGCACTGGCGCCGGCTTATCAGGCCGAGCAACGCCGCAGCGCCCTGGCGCTTGCCCTCGCCCGCCAGGACGAAACCGCTATCACCACCGAGCAAAGCCTGCTGGCCGACGCGCAGGCCGCGATCGCTCAGGAACGCGGCGACATCGTCAACATGCTAGCCCAACAGCGTTCGGCTCAGACGCGCCTCGCCCGCGAAGCGACCGCCGCTGAGCGGCGAGTCCGTCAGCTCACCGCCGAGGCACGCACGCTAAGGGAACTCGCACAGAGCGTGGAGCGCGCGAGACGACGCCAGCAAACAACAACGCCTCCGGCCGGCCCGAACGTCATTCCGGCCGCCTGGGTCGCTCCGGCGCCTGGCCAGATCACGCGAAACTATGGCTCCCGCCAGGCAGGAGGCCCAGCTGCGCAAGGCGTTACCGTGCGTACGATTTCGGGCGCTCAGGTAGTTTCTCCCGCGTCCGGTGAGGTCGCCTATGCCGGAAGCTTTAGAAGCTACGGAAACGTGTTGATCCTCAATCTGGATGGTGGTTACGCTCTCGTTCTGACCGGCTTGGACGCCATCAACGTCCGAGTCGGTGAGACGGTTCGGGCGGGGCAAACTGTCGGACAAATGGCAGCGACCGCCGCTTCGGCGCCGGAATTGTATGTAGAAGTGCGCCGGGGAGACCAGCCGGTCGATCCTGGACGTTGGCTTAGCGCGCGTGGCCTTACTGCGGAGGCTGGCGTACGAGCCGGTTAACGCGAATCGGGCAGGACGACCCGGGGAGTAAGAAATGCGCTTAGCTTGGATCCTGGCGCCGATGGCAGGCGCCGCAGCTCTGGTAGGCGCTCTCGCTTGGTCCGCTCCCGACGATCGCAATAACGGCGATATTTACCGTCAGTTGGAACTTTTCGCCGACGTGCTGGCGCGCGTTGAGCAGGATTACGTCGTCGAGATCGACGAACAGCAGGCGATGGAAGCCGCCATCCAAGGCATGCTCTCCTCGCTGGATCCGCACTCCTCGTACATGAACGCGGAAGATTATCGCGAAATGCAAAGCCAGACCCGCGGCGAGTACGGCGGGCTGGGCATCGAGGTCACCAGCGAAGAAGGCGTGGTGAAAGTTGTTTCCCCGATCGACGGCACGCCCGCTGCGCGCGCCGGCATCCTGGCCGGCGACTACCTGACCGCCATCAACGGCGAGAGCATCGTTGGCCTCACCCTGAACGAAGCCGTCACGCGGATGCGCGGCGAGGCCGGCACCGAGATCACGATCACGGTCGCCCGCGATGGCACCGATCCGTTCGACGTCACGCTAACGCGGGAAACCATCAACGTGCGCGCAGTCACGGCGCGGGTTGAAGGCGGCGACATCGGCGTCATCCGCATCTCGACGTTCAATGAGCGCACCGGTTCAATGCTTCAGGACGCCATCCGCCAAGTAAAGCGCGATACGGCCGGCCGCCTGCGCGGCGTCGTCGTCGATCTGCGTAACAACCCAGGCGGACTGCTTGATCAGGCGATCGAAGTCTCGGATGCGTTCCTTGATGGCGGCGAAGTGGTTTCGACCCGCGGCCGCCAGCCGGAAGACGTGCAACGCTACAACGCCCGCCGCGGCGACGATCTCGCCGGCGTGCCGGTGGTGGTGCTGATCAACGGAGCCTCGGCCTCGGCCGCCGAGATCGTTGCGGGCGCGCTTCAAGATCGCAACCGCGCGCTTATTGTCGGCGTCGATAGTTTCGGCAAAGGCTCGGTGCAGACAGTGATCCCGCTGCAGGGCGGCCGTGACGGCGCGCTGCGCCTGACCACGGCGCGCTACTACACGCCGGCTGGCCGCTCGATCCAGGGCGCTGGCATCACGCCGGATATTGAAGTCGCGTCGCGCCGCATCGACGCCGCGGAGGTCGAGCGTCTGCAACGCCTCGCCGTGTCGGAAGAGGACCTGCCGAACGCGCTCGACAACGAATCGGGCGCGCACCGCCGCGCCGCGCACATTCCGGACGATCAGCCGCCGGAAGGCTGGAACGCTGAGGACGACTATCAGCTCCGCCGCGCAATGGAGTTCCTGCGTCAGGGCACGGTTGCGGAACGACTCCGCGCCCGCGCCGGCTAAGCTGATTTACCTCTCGTAAATCAATGTGAAACGCCCAGCCGTCCTAGTGACGGCTGGTGCGAATTCAGCGATTCTCGCCGCGATGATTCGCCCGCGCGTGAACATGCGGGGCTTCGCGCCGAAACAACCAACCAAGCCAGCGCGACGCCTACCGCAACTCAACCACCGGACCGTCGCGTTCGCCTTCGTCGGCGTGCTCGCCGTCGGTGCGTTCGGGGCTGTGCAATTCTTCGGCGATCCGAGCGCGGCGGGCCCGCGCCGCACCATCTCGCTCGCGCCGACCAACGCTGAAGCCAATGCGCCACGCATTTCGTTCTCAGACGCCGCTGAAGAGGGCGTAGAGATGCAGATGTTCGGCATCGAGGAGCTGCCGCAGACCGGCGAGTACGGCGAAATTGATTCCAACGGCGAATTGCGCGTCGCGGTCGTCGAGGCGCAGCCGGCGCCGAATAGCAATCGCCCGCCCTCGCCGCCATTGCCGCGCGCGCCGCTCGCCGGCCTGTTTGAGAACGGCCCCAATGGCCCGCTGCCGATCATCGCCGCCAATGGACGCACGCCGGCCCAGGCCTATGCGCGCCCGTTCACACCACAACAGGGCCGCCCGAAGGTCGCCATCATCATCGGTGGGCTTGGCTTCAACGCCAACGCCACAACGCAAGCGATTGATGAGCTGCCGGCGGAGGTGACGCTTTCGTTCGTGCCCTATGCGCAAAACCTGCAATCGTGGATCGACCGCGCCCGCGCGCGCGGACACGAGGTGATGCTCGAACTGCCGATGGAGCCGTTCGATCCGGACGCCGACGATACCGGACCGCAAACTTTACTTGCCTCGGCGCCGGCGCAGCAGAACGTCTCGCGGCTTGAGCAATTGCTTTCGCGCGGCGCCGGCTATTTCGGCGTGACCAATTACCAAGGCGCACGCTTTGCCACATCGGCGCAGGCATCGGCGCCGATAACACAAGCCCTGCGCCGCCGCGGGCTTGTCTTCATTTCGTCCGGCATCGGCCAGCGCACGGCGCTCAGCGTTGAAGCGCAGCGCGCGCAACTTCCCATTACCGCGGCTGATCGGATCATCGACGCGCGCCGTGAAGCCGATGCGATCGACGATCAATTGCTGAATCTTGAGGCCCTCGCGCTGCAGAATCAGAGCGCGATCGGCGCCGGCTTTGCGTATCCTGTGACTATGGAGCAAGTCGGCCGCTGGGCGCGCGATGTGGAATCGCGCGGATATCAATTGGCGCCAGCCTCGGCCGTGCTCAACGCACGCGCCGCGCGCCGATGAACACATCGCACGATCCGAAGCTCTATCGCCCGAATGTCGGCCTGGCGCTGTTCCATGAGAACGGCCTGGTATTTCTCGGCAAGCGCGTAGCGACCGAAGGCCCGTATCAGTGGCAAATGCCGCAAGGCGGCGTCGATCGCGGCGAGAAGGCCGCCGACGCAGCGTATCGCGAACTTGAAGAGGAGATTGGCGTAAGGGCAGCACACGCCGAACTGCTCGAAGAAACGCCAGACTGGTTTTATTACGATTTCCCCATCGACGTGCGCACGAAAATGAAACCGCGTGGGCGCTATTTGGGGCAACGGCAAAAGTGGTTCGCGTTCCGCTTCAAGGGACGTGACTCAGATATTAGACTGGATACCCATACGCCTGAGTTTGTAGATTGGCGTTGGGCGACGCTCGATAGCGCGCCGGAACTGGTCATACCGTTCAAGCGGCCCGTGTACGAAGAAGTGGCGCGGCGGTTCAAGAAATTCACCGTGGGGGCTTCGAAGTGATTGTCTGCCTGATTGGCGCCGCTGGGGCGCATTCCCCGTGAGACGCGGCGCAGTCGTGACACCGGTCGTCTTTGTGCACGGCGCGTTTTGCGGCGGCTGGGCATTCGATGGATTCCGTGAGCCGTTCGAAGCTGCGGGCTTCGAGACTCATGCGCCAAACCTGCCGCATCACGAACGCGGCGCCGATCTCGAACAACTCGCGCAAACCGGCCTGAAGGAATACGCGAAGGCAATCGCGCATTATGTGCGCGGCCTGCGCGCACCGCCGGTTTTGGCGGGCCATTCACTTGGCGGTTTGGTGTCGCAACTGGTGGCGACAAGCACGCCGATCGCCGGGCTCATCCTGCTCGCACCGAGCGCACCGTGGGGCGTGCCACCGACAACCCTGGACGAACACGGCAATCAGTTCGGCCTCTCGCTGCTCGGGGATTACTGGCGCAGACCGATTCCGCCGGATTATCGCGTCGCTCGCACGACCACGCTCGACCGTCTCGCCCGCGACGATGCACGCAAGGCGTTCGCACGCTTCGTGCCTGAGAGCGGACGCGCCATTCGCGAAGCGGTGCAATGGTGGATGGATCACTCGATGGCGGCGCAGGCGCCGGTCTATCGCATAAGCGCGCCTGTGCTGGGCTTGGCCGGCGGCAAGGATAGAGTAAATCCATCAAGCACCGTGCGCCGCGTGATTGGCCGCTTCCCCGGCAACCAAGCGCACTTCCACGAGTTCGCGGAGATGAGTCACTGGCTCATCGGCGAACCCGAAGCGCCGGACGTTGCCACGCTCACGCTGCAATGGCTCGACGCGCGCGGCATCGGCCCGAAGCCGGTGAAGCCGAAGCGCAAGCAACTCTCGCTGTTCGGCTGGGGTGAAGCGGCGGGCGCTTAGTCCGCGCCGCGCAACGTGATCAGCACGATTTCCGGCGGATTGAGAAAGCGCACCGGAATCATGCTCGTGCCAATGCCGCCGGTAACATACATGCGCCTGCCGTTCTCTTCGACGAGGCCGCACGCAAAGCGATCGTTGACCAATGGCACGATCGGGCGGCCCACAAACGGGATCGTCACCTGGCCACAATGGCCGTGCGCCGCCAGCATGAGCGCAGGTCCGCGCGGCATGTTTACGAACGGATCGGGCGAATGGCTGATCACCAGCGTGTCCGCATCTTCCGGCGCGCCGTCGAGCGCGGCGGCGAAATCAGGATCGCCAGTGGAGAAATCCGCTAGACCCGCGATCACCAGTGGCGCGCCGCCCGTGCGGCGAATGACGATGTGCCGGTTCCAGAGCGTCGCGACACCGGCGTTTTCCATCTCGGTCTGAACGATCGCGCGGTCGTACCAAACATCGTGATTGCCAATGACGCCGACGACGCCATAGCGCGCCCGCAGCACAGCGAACGTGGCGATACCGCCGGTGATTTCCTGGTTCTCGGCGGGCGAACGCTCGGCGGGATGCAAGTGGCCGTTCACATAATCGCCGAGGAGCACGACCAACTCCGGCCGAAGCGCGTTGACGCGTTGAACGATCCGCCCCATCCGCGCCGCGTCCACATGCGGGCCGGCGACGTGTGTGTCACTGATTGCGGCGATGGTGAGCGGCGCGCCCTGCCAATCCTCGCTGACGATCTCGATGCGGCGCACGACGAGCTGGTTCGGCTCGACGAACCACGCATAGATGTTGAGCCAGTAGCCAACCTCAAACACAGCGATCGCCGCAAAGAACAGCCAGCGTGTCCGCGGTTTGAGCGTGTCCCACCGCCTGAACAGCCACACGCATGCGAGGATGACGAGCGGCAGCCCCATCACCGCGCCCATGGTGGCGGGCAGCAATTGCGGATGAAAGAAATCTGGCATCGGGAGCTACACTAGCGCCGCCCTTGCGCAGCGCCACGCCCATGTCCCGCTTTTCGCGCGTTCAATCCAGCATGTCGCGCACGATGTCGCCCTCGACTCTCCTACGAAGTCGAGGTTTTGTCGCGCTTCTACCGGTATCGCTTATCGTCGTAGATAGGCGCTTAGCGCGCCATCGCCGCCTTGATGGTTTCCAGACGCGCCAGCTTCCGTTGCGCCGCGTCCTTTTTCGCATCCGTGTTGGCGTCGCGCAGATCTTCTTGCGCGTTCTTGAGATCTTGTTCGAGCTCAGCCGGTGCGATGTCAGCCAGATCGATCGCCTCTTCCGCCAACACAGTGAGCCCCTCCGGCGTCACGTCGGCAAAGCCGCCGTTTACGAAGATGCGGCGCTCTGCGCCGTCATTGATCACGCGTAGCGCGCCCGGCTTGATTACCGACATCACTGGCGCGTGGTTCGGCAGGACGCCAAACTCGCCCTCAGCGCCCGGAACGACGACGTGATCGACGTCGCCGTTGAACAATTCGCGCTCCGGCGAAACCAGAGCGAAGTTCAATTTGTCAGCCATCTAGTTTTGCCTCGCCATCGCGGTGACGCGGATCATGAATTTGGGATTGTCCACCTTGCCCGAAGCGTAGATCGCATCGACCACGGCGAGGTGATTGCCGGGGAGCTTAATGTCGTAGGTGCGAAGACGCATGTTCGGTTCGGATACGTGCGGTTCGTCCTTCGCTTGCTTGGCTTCCGGATAATGCTTCTTGATCAGGGCATCGAGCGCACTGACGCCCTTGTCGTAGTCCGCGTTGGGATACCAGATGACCGTATGCGCACCGTCGCTTTGCAACATCACCCCGCCTTGATCGAGCCCATAGAAAAGCGTCGGACCGGCGCCGGTGATGGCGAGATCAACCTTGTCTTCGTCCGACAGCTGGTAGGGCGTGATGCCGATAGCGCCCTTCACCGTCCCGCCGATGGCGGCAACCGCGCCTTCGATTGCGAGTTTCGCCGCGACTTCGCTGTGCTTCATCTTGCTCATGATGACCTCACTTGCGCGCGAACGCGGCAACGACGGTACGGAAGCGCTCCGGCTGCGCCCCGCGCTCGGCGTATTCGACGTTCACGGTCGACAACCGGCCATTACCGAAATCGACCTCATACACGCGCCGACGATGCTTAGGTACTTCGAGAGCTTCGTCGCTCACCTTCTTGGCGCGATACTTCTTCAAAAGGGCATCGGTCGCCGTGAGTGCTCGGTCAAAATCGGCGCCAACGAACCAAATCGTCGCGAGGGATCCAGTCAAATCTACGTACACACCCTCTTCGGCAACCCGGTAGAGTAGCGTTTGCCCACCCGGCTTGAGACCAACGCTGGCGCGATCGAAATGCGTGATCACTTCCGGCGCCATCGGCATCTTGCCTTGAACATTGCCGGCGATGTGCGACAGGGCGCCGTCAATCAACATGACGGCGACTTGGCTGTGCGTCAGGCCGGCGGCGCTCATTAGGCTGCCTCAGCTGCGAGACGCTGAGCCTTCGCCACCGCTTCTTCGATCGAGCCGACCATGTAGAAGGCCGGTTCCGGCAGGTGGTCGTATTCACCGTTCACGAGGCCCTTGAAGCCGCGCACGGTGTCCTTGAGGTCGACGAGCTTACCCGGCGAGCCGGTGAACGCTTCGGCGACGTGGAACGGCTGCGACAGGAAGCGCTCGATCTTTCGGGCGCGCGCGACCGTGAGTTTGTCGTCTTCGCTGAGTTCGTCCATTCCGAGAATGGCGATGATGTCTTGCAGCGACTTGTACTTCTGCAGCGTCTCTTGGACCTGACGCGCCACTTGGTAGTGCTCTTCACCCACAACGTTGGGATCGAGAATACGCGACGTGGAGTCGAGCGGATCGACGGCGGGATAAATGCCCTTCGCGGCGATGTCGCGCGAGAGGACCGTGGTGGCGTCCAAGTGCGCGAACGAAGTGGCTGGCGCGGGGTCGGTCAAGTCGTCAGCCGGAACGTAGATGGCTTGCACCGAGGTGATGGAGCCCTTGGTCGTCGATGTGATGCGCTCCTGCATAGCGCCCATTTCAGTCGCCAGCGTCGGCTGATAGCCGACCGCGGAAGGAATACGGCCGAGCAACGCCGACACTTCCGAGCCCGCTTGCGTGAAGCGGAACACGTTGTCGACGAAGAACAGAATGTCCTTGCCCTGATCGCGGAAATGCTCGGCGATCGTCAGGCCCGTCAAGGCAACACGAGCGCGCGCGCCCGGCGGCTCGTTCATCTGGCCGAACACGAGCGCGCAGCGCGAGCCTTGACCGCCGCCCTTCACGTTCACGTTCGACTCGATCATTTCGTGGTAGAGGTCGTTGCCTTCGCGCGTACGCTCGCCAACGCCGGCGAACACCGAATAGCCGCCGTAGGCTTTGGCGATGTTGTTGATCAGCTCTTGGATCAGCACCGTCTTGCCGACGCCGGCGCCGCCGAAGAGGCCGATCTTGCCGCCCTTCGCGTACGGGCAAAGCAGATCGACGACCTTGATGCCGGTGACGAGAATTTCCGGGACCGGCTTTTGATCGACGAAGGCCGGGGCCGGCTGGTGGATGGCGCGCGTCGCCGTCGTCTTCACCGGGCCAGCTTCGTCAACCGGCTCGCCGATCACGTTCAGAATGCGGCCCAGCGTTTCTTCACCGACCGGCACCGAGATCGGGGCGCCGGTGTCCGTAACCGATTGGCCGCGCACGAGACCGTCGGTCGCGTCCATGGCGATGGTGCGAACGCTCGACTCGCCGAGGTGCGTTGCAACCTCGAGCACGAGGCGGCGGCCGTTATTCGTGGTTTCAAGTGCGTTGTAGATATCCGGCAGCGGACCATCGAACTCGACGTCGACGACGGCGCCGATCACTTGCGCCACGCGGCCTTTTCCTTGCTGTGCCATCTCTTCCTCGTCCGTATCCATCAGCCGCGCTGAGCGGCAATTCCTAGTTCAACAATCGCGCTGCGATCACGCCCGCCGCCACCGCCAAGAAAGGCGCGATGATCAGGGCGATGCGCGCCGCGCGCTTCACTTACCCTTCCACCGCCAGTTCGACGGGGATGTTGTTTCGTGTCGCCTTCGAGTACGGGCAAACTTGATGCGCCGCGTCGATCAGCTCCTGCACTTGCGCGCGCTCGAGCCCCGGCACGGCGAGCGTGATCTTCGCGGAAAGACCCAGGCCGCCATCCGTGCGGCCGATGCCCACCTCGCAGGTCACGATCGCCTTCGCGGCGTCGATCTTCTTCTGGCCGGCGACGAACGCGACGGCCGAGTTGAAGCAATTGGCCCAGCCGAGCGCGAACAGCTGCTCCGGGTTCGAGCCTTCGCCCGAGCCGCCGAGGCCCTTCGAGTGCTCCATATGGAAGTAGAGCCCGCCCTCTTTCAGCGCGACCTTGCCGCCGGCGCGGCCACCCTGCGAAACGGCAGTCGTCGTGTAGAGCGTGTCAGCCATCAGAGCGCCTCCGCACCGGAGATGATTTCGATCAACTCCTTGGTGATGTTCGCTTGACGCTGGCGGTTGTAGCGGATCGACAGCTTGCGAATGAGATCGCCCGCGTTGCGCGTGGCGTTGTCCATGGCGCTCATCTGCGCGCCGTAGAAGCCGGCCTGGTTCTCGAGCAGCGCCTGCAGAATTTGGCCGTTGAGATATTGCGGCAGCAGAGCCTCGAGAATTTCCTCTTCGCTCGGCTCGTATTCGTAGATCGCGCCCTTCAAGTCCGGCGGCTTCACGCCTTCCGGCGCGCGCGCCGGAATAAGCTGCAGCGCCGTAGGCACTTGGCTGATCACCGATTTGAACTGCGAGAAGAAGAGCGTCGCGACGTCGAACTCACCGGCGTGGAAGAGCTCAAGCAGCGCTTCTCTGACCGCATGAGCGGCATCGGCGCCGATGTTCCGGTAGCCCGAGAGATCGACGTACTTCACGATCTTATCGCCGTGCAGACGGCGGAGCTGATCGCGGCCCTTCTTGCCGACGGCAAGAATTTTCACCGTCTTGCCGGCGCGGAGCAGCTCATCGATCTTCTCGCGCGCAGCACGGACGATCTGAGTGTTGAAGCCGCCGCACAGGCCGCGCTCGCTCGTCATCACAACGAGCAGATGCACCTGGTCCTTGCCGTTGCCGCGCAGCAGCAGCGGCACGCTTTCGCCGGACACCGCCGCGGCGAGATTGGCGATCACGCGCGCCATGCGGTTGGCGTAGGGCCGCGCCGCTTCGGCTTGGCTCTGCGCCCGCTTCAGCTTCGCGGCCGCCACCATCTGCATCGCCTTGGTGATCTTCTGCGTGGACTTCACGCTAGCGATGCGATTGCGGAACTCTTTTAAGCTCGGCATCTCTGTTCCTTAGGCGAAGGTCGCGGTGAACTCTTCGAGCGCGGCTTTCATCTTGTCTTCGATGCCGTCCTTGCCGATGTCCTTCTTGTCGACGATCGCCTTCAAGAGATCGGCCTTCTTCGCGCGCAGCCACAGAACGAGTTCGCGCTCGTAGCGGCCAACGTTTGCGACATCGATCTTATCGAGATAGCCGCGCGTACCGGCGTAGATCAGCACAACCTGCTCTTCGACCGGCACCGGCGAGAATTGCGGTTGCTTCAGCAGCTCGGTCAAACGGGCGCCGCGCGCGAGCAGACGCTGCGTTGCGGAGTCGAGGTCCGAACCGAACTTCGCGAACGCCGCCATTTCGCGGTACTGCGCGAGTTCGCCCTTCAGCGGGCCGGCGACTTGCTTCATCGCCTTGATCTGGGCGTTGCCGCCGACGCGCGACACCGAAATACCGACATTGAGCGCCGGGCGGATGCCTTGGAAGAACAAATCCGTTTCCAAGAAGATCTGGCCGTCGGTGATCGAAATCACGTTCGTCGGAATGTAGGCCGAAACGTCGTTGGCTTGGGTTTCGATGATCGGCAGCGCCGTCAGTGAGCCCGAGCCGTTATCTTCATTCAGCTTCGCCGCGCGCTCGAGCAGGCGTGAGTGCAGATAGAAGACGTCGCCCGGATAGGCTTCGCGACCCGGCGGACGGCGCAGCAGCAGCGACATTTGGCGATAGGCGACGGCTTGCTTCGACAAGTCATCATAGATGATGAGCGCGTGCATGCCGTTGTCGCGGAAGTACTCGCCCATGGCGCAGCCCGACATCGGCGCGAGGTATTGAAGCGGCGCCGGATCGGAAGCGGTGGCGGCGACGATGATCGAGTAGCCGAGCGCGCCCTTGTCTTCGAGCGTCTTCACGAGTTGCGCGACGGTCGAGCGCTTTTGGCCGACGACGACATAGACGCAGTAAAGCTTCTCGCTTTCCGGCGCGTTCCGGTCGTGTGCGTCGCGCTGATAGATCATGGTGTCGAGCGCCACGGCGGTTTTGCCGGTTTGACGGTCGCCAATGATCAACTCCCGCTGGCCGCGGCCGACCGGGATGAGCGCGTCGATCGCCTTGATGCCCGTCTGCATCGGCTCATGCACCGACTTGCGCGGAATGATGCCCGGCGCCTTCACGTCCACTGTGGCGCGTTTCTCGGCCTTGATCGGGCCCTTGCCGTCGATCGGGTTGCCGAGCGCGTCGACCACGCGGCCGAGAAGCGCCTTGCCGACCGGCACGTCGACGATCTCGCCGAGGCGCTTAACGGTGTCGCCTTCCTTCAGGCCGCGGTCATCACCGAAAATAACGACGCCGACATTGTCGCGTTCGAGGTTGAGGGCCATGCCCTTCACGCCGCCCGGGAACTCGACCATTTCGCCGGCCTGAACGTTCTCCAGGCCGTAGACGCGAGCGATACCGTCGCCGACCGACAGCACGCGGCCGATCTCGGAGACCTTCGCTTCAGAGCCGAAGCCCTTGATCTGCTCTTTGAGGATTGCGGAAATTTCTGCGGCGCGGACGTCCATGTGTTTCCCTCTTAGGCGGATTTCAGCGCAAGACGCAGAGCGTCCAGCTTGCCTTTGACTGAAGCGTCGAATTGGCGAGAGCCGACGCGGGCGATGAACCCGCCGATCAAGCTCTCATCGACGCTGATTTCTGCTTCGACCTTGGCGCCGAGCTTTTCGCCCAGAGCCCCGACCACGGCGTTCTTTTCTTGCTCGCCCGGCTGACGGGCGAAAATGACTTCGACTTGGCGCGCACCCCGCTCGCGGGCCACGAGGCCGCGATAGGCGGAGGCGATGGCGGGGAGTTCCGCGGCGCGCCGATTCTGGGCGGCGGCGCCAATGGTTTTGCGGCCGAGATCGGAAAGGCCGAGCTTTTCGGCGACGGCGACCAACGCCTTCGCCTTTTCCGCAGGGTCGATCAGCGGCGAGCGCGCGACATCGCGCAGATCGGCGCTTTCCTTCCAGGCGGCTGCGAACTTGGCAAAGTCCTGCTCAACCACCTCTAACTGCTTGGTATCTTTGGCCAAATCGAACACGGCGCGCGCATAGCGCCCGGCGGCTTCAGATACTTCGCCCTCAAATCGATCAGCCACGCCTGTCTCGCTGCTCTCACGGCTGACGATCCGACGGACCGCCCGCTGTTGAATGACGCCGCTTGGGGAAAACCCAAACGCCAACCGAGCCGCTGCGCCGCAGCGCGCGGACCCCCTGACGCGCGCGCGGAGTAACACGGTGCGTTCCGGCTTGACAACCGGGCGCGGGGACGGCGGATCAGCGACAAAAGCGCCTGAATAGGCGGGGGGAAATAGACCGATGACCGACGCCTCAGCGCCCGCGCAGAGCAGCCATGACGTTACGCCCGAAAAGATGCGCCAAGTGGTGGCCGCATCCGCCGCCGGGACCGTGTTCGAGTGGTACGATTTCTTCGTCTACGGCGCGCTCGCCTCGGTGATGAGCGCGCATTTCTTCGCCGGCTTGCCGGATGCGCAGGCCTTCGTGTTCACGCTCCTGACATTCGCGGTTGGCTTTATCGTGCGCCCGATTGGTGCGCTGGTGTTCGGCAAGATCGGTGACTCGACCGGCCGCAAAGGCGCCTTCCTGATCACGATCACGATCATGGGCCTCGCCACCTTCGCCATCGGGCTTCTACCGACCGCCGAACAGATAGGCATTTGGGCGCCCATTCTCCTCGTCACCGCGCGGGTGCTGCAGGGTTTCGCGCTCGGCGGCGAATATGGCGGCGCGGCGATCTACGTTGCGGAGCACGCACAACCCCACCGCCGCGGTAGCGCCACGGGCTGGATTCAAGGCACCGCGTCGCTCGGCCTAATCGGCGCGCTTGGCGTCGTTCTCGGCACGCGGGCCGTGATGGGCGAAGAAGCCTTCCGCGAATGGGGCTGGCGCATCCCCTTCTTGGTCTCGATCGGTCTGCTCGGCATTTCAGTCTGGATTCGCCTGCAACTCGAAGAGAGCCCAGCGTTCAAGAAACTCCAGAGCGAAGGCAAGGTCTCCAAGCGCGCTTATGCCGAGAGTTTCTTTGAATGGCGCAACGCCAAGATCATGCTGCTCGCGCTGTTCGGTGTTATGATGGCGCAAGGGGTGGTCTGGTACACGGCGCACTTCTATTCGCAATTTTATCTGGAGCGTATTCTCAAGATCGACAGCCAGACCGTGAACCTCATCATGATCACGGTCGTGCTGATTTCGGCGCCGCTCTACATCTTCTTCGCCCGCATCTCAGACCGCCTTGGCCGCAAGCCGGTGATGCTGTTCGGCATGCTGTTGATGCTGGTGCTCTACTTTCCGGGTTTCCACTACATCACACGCGCAGGCAATCCGGCGCTAGATGCCGCTTCGCAATCGACGCCCGTGACCGTCATCGCCGATCCGAACGATTGCACCTTCCAACTCGATCTAACCGGCGGCGCCCAGCAGTTCGCCACCTCATGCGATATCGCCAAGAGCGCGCTCTCAAATGCCGGCGTAGGCTACGCCACCGTCGACGGCGAACCGGGCCAGCTTGCGCGCATCCGCATCGGCGACGACATCGAGATCGAAAGCGTCAGCGCCGTCGGCCAATCGCTCTCCGACATTCGCGCCACCCGCACCGCTTTCGCCGACCGCCTGCGCGAAGCCCTGACGCAAGGCGGCTATCCCGCGGCCGCTCCCGGCCCGATGCAGAATTGGAGCATTGCCGAAATCAGCCGCGTGTTCAGCGAAAAATGGGGTGTCATCGCCATCATGGCGCTGTTTATCGTCGCTGCCTGCGCGCTCTACGGGCCGCAGGCTGCGGCGCTGGTTGAGCTCTTCCCAACGCGCATTCGCTACACGGCGATGAGCTTCCCCTACCATGTCGGCACCGGCTGGTTCGGCGGGCTGCTGCCGGCCATAGTGTTCGCGATCAATACGGCGACCGGCTCCATCTATAACGGGCTCTGGTTTCCCGCGATTATCACCGCCATCGCCGCGCTCGTGACCTTTCTGTTCTGGCCGGAAACCAAGGATCGCGACATCCACGCGTAAACCATTCGGAAAGATGGTTTTCACGCATTCACCAGCTTTCTGAACGAGAGCTTAAATGTGCTCGTGCATAGTCACTTGCATGACGGCGATCCCCCACGCCGCCTTGGCCCTCACCAGCGCCCTTGACCGCTTTGGGCACGCCAGTGCGCGTGTGCTTGAAGCGGTCACTGGCGCGGATGAGGCGGACCTCGGCTCTGCGCTCGTCGAGATGTCGGCGGCGAAGACACAGGCCAAAGCCGGTGTCGCTGTGATCCGCTTTGCCGATGAAATGTACGAAGCGCTGCTTGAAATTGGCCGGGAGCCTCAGCGGCGATAAGTCGAATTCGCGCTCACCAGCACAGCGCGCTGCAAGGCGCTGAACAATGTCTTTGAGGCGGCTTCGTAGCGCGGCTTCAGCGCCGGCTCGGGAACCAGATCATTCCAGCTCCCCATGGCGCCGAACACCCAGGCGCGGCCCGCCGCCTTTAGCAAGCGCTCGGCCTCCGGCTTCATTTGTGCGAAGTGCAGGAATTCCAGCGGATACGGCAAGTCCTTGCCTTCCAGCGTTTCACGCGCCGCCACGAACACATCCGCAAACGGCGCGCCCGACATCTGCCGCGCCACCGCTTCGATGGTGAGCAACGCATCGCGCAGATCCATTGCCGCGCCTTTGATGTTGGTGTCTACGCTCTGCGCTGATTCCGCCTCCCCGATAAGGACGTAGGCTGAGAGCCAAATCTTCCTATCGGCAGCGTTCTTATCGCCAACGCGATCGAAGCCCTCCCACAATTCCGAGCGATCCGGATAAACGGGTTCAATCAGCCAACGCGGCCCGCCACCGACCATGCCGACAAGCATGCGCTCATCGATGTGGCCGAGCTTCTGACTTTTCTGCATTGGCGCGTTGTGGAGCCGCAGCCCGCGGCACTCGCGCTTCCGGAGCTTCTGAAACCAATCGGCCGGCCCATGCGCGACGCTCTTGAGCGCACCGGCGTCGCTCGGCGCCAGGAAATCGAGAGACGCGGTGAAGCGAAAGAGCGGATCGCCCGGATAGAAGCCCGACACGTCGCGGCCGGCGAGCGCGGCGTTTCCTGTGGCGACCATGGCCAGCGCTCTGAGGATCGGCACCTGCACGCGTTCAGTCCTTGAAATAGTTCTGCATCAACTCACTGGCCCACAACGGCTGTTGCGTCGCGCCAATGGGTGCGAACTCGTCCATCCACGGCTTCACATCCAGCACTGGCGTTCCGTCGATGGCGTCGAGCCCGCGAACAGTGAGCACGCGTCCTTCAACTCTGACAATCGTCGCGCGTGCGAGTCCGATGCGATTGGGCCGCGCCTTACCGCGTTGCGCAAAGATCCCCACAAGCGGCCAATCCATACGCTCACGCGGATGCCGGGCGCCGGTCTCCACTTTGGCCGGATCGACCTGGTGCATAAGGAACAACACCTCGACGTGGCTGAAATCACCGAGGCCGTAGAAGGCGGTCTCATCAAAAGCGGGGTCCAGAATGATCTCCGCTTCGACCGCACCCCAGAAATCGTCGGTCAAGTCTTTCCGCGGCGAACAGACCGTTCCGATCGCTGATACTTCCGCTTTCATCGGCCTCTCCTACGCGGCGCCCTTCCCGGCGGTGCGGTGATCAATTACATCGTGCGCGAACCAGAGGGAACTTTCGCATGGATTGGGACGTCGCCCCGCTTCTTTCGGATCCGGCCGCCTGGGCTGCTTTGATCACACTTGTCGTGATGGAGGTTGTGCTCGGCATCGACAACCTGATCTTCATTTCGATCCTCACCAACAAGCTGCCAGAGCATCAGCGCGCCCGCGCGCGTCGCATCGGCATCGGCTTGGCGCTGGTGATGCGTCTGGTTCTGCTCTCGACGATCGCGCTTATCGTGACGTTGATCCATCCGGTGATCGATTTCGGCATCACCGGCAGCCTGGACGATCACGGCAATCCGACATTCGAAACGGCGTTCTCGTGGCGCGACATTATCCTGATCGCGGGCGGCCTCTTCCTGGTTTGGAAGGCGACCAAGGAAATCCACCACAGCGTCGACCCGACGCCCACCGACGATGTGCTCGATAAGAAGCAAGTCGTCGCCGCCAACTTTGGCTCGACGATCTTTCAGATCATTCTGCTCGACCTCGTGTTCTCGATCGACTCGATCCTGACCGCCGTCGGCATGACGGACCATGTGCCGATCATGGTCGTGGCGGTCATTGTCGCCGTCACCGTGATGTTGCTGGCGGCTGATCCAGTCGCGAACTTCATCCATAAGAACCCGACCGTCGTCATGCTGGCGCTCGGCTTTCTGCTCATGATCGGCATGGTGCTCATCGCGGAGGGCTTCGGCGTGCACGTGCCGAAGGGCTACATCTACGCGGCGATGGCGTTCTCCGCGCTCGTCGAAGGCTTGAACATGCTTTCGCGCAATGCGGCCAAGAAAAAGGCGCTTCAGCAAGCTACGCCACCGCCAGCGGCGCAATAGGAGGACCCGCATGAAGAAGTTCGTTCTCGTCGCAGGCTTGGCGCTCGCGGCGTGCGTGTCACCTCCCGGCGCGCAAACAAGCACAACCCTGGTCGCCGCCGACGCCGCCACCTCACTCGCGGTGGGCGAGCGCATCACGATGCTCTCCTCCTCCCGCGCTGGCAGAGAAGGCATGGACCCGGTCGTAACCCTTACGCTCCGTCACACTGACGGCCGGGCTCTCGCCTTTCAAGCCGCCAATCACGCGCCCTACGATGTGTTCGTTCAGAGCGCCGGCGGCGCGTTGGCGCAGGTCATGGGCCTGCAAGGCGGCGACGAGGTGACGACGCTCTATTACGCCGCCGATGGCGAGCGCACGCAAACCGCAAGCGCACCCTTCCTCTGCGGACCGCAGGGCCCCGCCGCGATCGGCAAGTATGAGGCGCCTGATGGCGTGACCCACATCGTGGGGTTGCGCGAGCCGTTCCAAGTCGAACTGCGCCCGGACGGCCAGATGGAAGCCGTGCCCTACTCGCCGGATGCTGTCTGCGCGCGCCTGCGTTTCCGTCGGGGATAGTGACATGGCCGTCTACGCGCTTGCGCAACTCCGTATCCACGATCGAGAGCGCTACGATCGTTACATGAACGCTTTCGTCGCACGCTTCGCGGATGTCTTCGGCAAATTCGGCGGCAAGATGCTGGCCGCCGATGATGCGCCGCGCGTTGTCGAAGGCGAGTGGTGGGACCGTAACAAGGTTGTGCTGATGGAATTCCCGGATGCCGCTGCGTTCACTGCATGGGCCACATCACCGGAATACAACGAGATCGCGGCCGATCGCGTCGCCGGCGCCGAAGCGGTAGTGCTCTTGATAAAAGGCTTCCCGAGTGCGTGATCTCACGCAGGGCTCGATTACGGGCCATCTGCTCGGCATGGCGGCCTTCATCGGCATCAGCCTCATTTTCCAGACGATGTATTTCATCGTCGATCTGTATTTTGTCTCACGTCTCGGCAACGCCGCGATCGCCGGCGTCAGCGCGGCCGGCAACGTATTCTTTCTGGCGCTGGCCGCGAGCCAGCTGATTTCCATCGGCGTCATGGCGACGGTGGCGCAGGCCGTCGGCAAGAAGGACGAAGCCGAGGCCAATCTGTTTTCCGACCAGGCGATCTCGTTGTCGCTGCTGTTCGGCGTGGTGTTTCTCGCTCTTGGCTACACGTTCGGCGGCGCCGGCGTTGATGCGCTCACCGCCGACGCGGAAACCGCCGCGGCGGGGCGTGCATATCTCTACGCCTTTCTACCCCAACTCGGCCTGATGTTTCCGGTCGCGGCGATGACTTCGGCGTTGCGTGGCGCGGGCGTCACCATGCCAACGATGGTGCTGCAGACCGCCACCATCGTTTTGAACGCAATCCTCGCGCCGGTCCTCATCGCCGGCTGGGGCACGGGCATGCCGCTCGGAGTCGCCGGCGCCGGCTGGGCCAGTTCGATCGCCGGTCTGACCGGCACGATCGCGCTCGTCTTCATGTTTCCACGGGTGCAATCCTACCTTCGGCCTCATCTCCACTCGCTGAAGCCGAAGTTCGACGCATGGCGGCGCATCATTTTCATTGGACTGCCGACATCGCTCGAATTCCTGCTGATGTTTGTGATCTTCGTCGTCATCTACTTTGTCATCCGTGGCTTTGGCGCGGAGGCGCAGGCAGGCTTCGGCATTGGCGGGCGGATTATGCAATCGATCTTCCTGCCGGCGATGGCGGTGTCGTTCGCGGCGGCGCCGATCGCCGGCCAGAACTTTGGCGCCAAGCGCTACGACCGCGTTCGGGAGACATTCAGGGCCACGGCGCTGATCGGCTCCGGCATCATGCTGACCGCGAGCCTGCTTTGTCACATCAACCCCGAATTGCTCGCCCGGCCCTTCACCAACGATCCGGCCGTGCTCGCGATCAGCAATGAGTATTTGCAGATCGTATCCTGGAATTTCGTGTTCAGCGGCCTGGTGATGGCCACGGGCAGCATGTTCCAGGGCATGGGCGACACGCGGCCATCGCTTTTCGCCAGCGCCACGCGCATGGTCACCTTCGTCGTGCCGGTGCTCTATCTTTCAACCCAGCCCTATTTCGTGATCGAGCATGTGTGGCTGTTGTCGGTGGCCTCGGTCGTGGCGCAGTGCGCGTTGGCGATGTGGCTGCTGTTCGAGACGTTCAAGCGAAAGCTTCCGAAGCACGCGCTTACTCCTGCGGTGGCAGATTGATTGAGCTCTGGCCAAAAGCGTAGCGCCAGCCCTGCGGGGTGCGAACGTAAGTGTCACTGAACCAAAGACGGCGATCGAATGGCCCCTGCGGCCCCGTGCCTTTCAGACGGAGCAGCGCCGTGACGATGGCGGTGTCTTCGCCATAGAGACGCACAGTTTGCGTGCCCTCCTCCTCGGCCTGAATCTCGTAGACGTATTCCTGCTCCCGCGCCGAGCGCAGCAGGTCTTCACGCGTGAACACGAGGCCGCGCCCGATGACGAGAATCATGTCATCGTGAAGGATGCGCGCCATGGCCTCGGCGTCGTTGCGCTCGACCGCGGCTTGATATTCGGTATCCAGCGCCGCGACGGTGGCGCGATCCTGATTGGCGTCCGCATAGGCTGCGCTGGACATGGCGAGGGCTCCGAGCGCAACGGCCACGCCGCGCGCTTTGCTGAACAACGACATTGAGTGATGGCTCCGTGAGTGGATCGGCGAACTCGATCCTGACGCAATCGCGCTGCCTTCGCTGGCCGTTTCCGGACTTCAAAGGCGCCTAGGGCGCGCGGCAGTCAGGCAGCCGGGCGGTGCTGCCTTCTGGCCGCACGTCGAGGCTATAGGACGTGTCGCATCGTTGGCTGGCGCGGCTGCCCTCGCGCGAGCAATTCTCCACGCGCATGAGCCTTTGATCGCTACTGCCCGCGCCGCCCAAGACATAGCGCTCGACTTCGCCAACCATCGTTGGCTCATGGTAGGCCAGGCTCGCGGAGATCAAACGCGTCAGCGCCACGATGACCTCATCGCGCTCGATAGCGCCCCACGTCGCGCCACTCACGCGCAGAACAACGACCTGCGGCGTCGCTGCATCGCCGCACACGGCAACGCCCGCTTGTCTGCCATCGAATTCGATCCAACCGCTGCGGCGGATCATGGACGCGTCTTCGCGATCCGGCGGGGCCAGGTGCCAGCGCACGATTCGCGGCATCGCCACGCGCACGGCGTCCCAGTCGCGATACGGAGCGCCCTCGTGCGCAGCGGCAATAACGCCCGCCACATCCGTTTGCAGCGTCCTCACTTCATCAGCGCGTGCGGGAAGCGCGAGCAAGGTGAGCGCGGCGGCGATTTTCAGCGTGCGGGCGATCATTCGCGGACTATAGTCAGCCGATCATCGTGGAGCCAAGCATGCAGATCACCGGCCCTCTCTGCCGCGCCGCGCGCGCCCTGGTGCAATGGCCACGCACGCAACTCGCGAGCGCAAGCGGCGTGGCTAAGGCCGATATTCGCGCGTTCGAAACGGGCGATGTCGATCCGGGCCACGAGGCGCGCACGGCGCTGAAGCATGCGCTTGAACAAGCCGGCGCGGTGTTTCTTGACGAAGATGATCTCGGCGTCGGCGTGCGACTGCGTTTCACTGCAAAAGACGTCAAACAGCTACGCCGGCTCGAAGGCGAAGGCGGCGCTGTCGGCGAGGACGACGTCTAGAACTTCGAATAGCCACCATCAATGAGGATCGAGTCGCCGTTATGGAAGCTCGAGGCGTCACTTGCGAGATAGACGGCAATGCCGCCGAACTCTTCCGGCCTACCCCAGCGCCGATACGGCACGCGGCTGATGACGTGCGTGGTGAAGGCGTCGTTCTCTTGCGCGGCGCCGGTCATGTCCGTCGCGATCCAGCCTGGCAAAATGGCGTTGGCGCGCACGCCGTAGCGCGCGAACTCAACGGCGATGCCGTTGGTGACGGAGATGATGGCGGCTTTCGTTGCGGTGTAGTCCTGATTGCGCGCGGCGCCGAAAAGCGCGCCGAGGCTCGCCACCGCTGCGATCGAGCCGCCGGGATCGCCAGCTTCAGCGCGCGCTTTCATGTGACGGCACGCTTCGCGCATTGTCCAGATCATGCCGTCGAGGTTGATCGCCATGACGCGGCGATAGTCTTCGCCGCCAATATCGAGGAAGGACTTCCAGCGATTGGAGACGCCGGCGTTGGCGAAGCAGGAATCGACGCGGCCGAACTCCGCCAGCGTCGCGTTGAAGCCGGCGACGACATTCGCTTCCGTCGAAACATCGACGATGCGCGCATTCACGTTCGTGCCGTGCGCCTTCAGCTGCTCCAGCGCCCGCGCGTTTTTCCCCGCGTTCGTGCCCCAAATCTCGACGCTCGCGCCCGCCTGCGCCAGCGCGTCCGCCATGCCAAGGCCAATGCCGCCATTGCCGCCAGTGACAAGCGCGACGCGGCCAGTGAGATCAAAGGGTTTGTAGGTCATGGCGCCATTATGGACCGCCGGCTTACCGCCGGCAAACACTTGCGAATGCGGGCTGAAGGGCGGCAGTCCGATTTAGAGGAAGCTATACGGGTCCACGTCGATCTGGACGCGCACTGAGCTGTGCAACTTCACACGCCCCGACCAGGCGGCGAGGAACGCGCTGACGTCCACGCCGCGATTGGCGCGCACCAAGAAGCGGTGGCGATACATGCCGCGGATGACGCTGAGCGGCGCGGGCGCGGGACCCCACAAGTCGAGGCCTTCGACGTGTGGGGCCTTTTCGCCGAGCGCTTTCGCCGCTTCGGCGGCGATGCGTTCGTTGGGCGCCGAGACGATGACCGCCGCAAGCCGTCCAAAGGGCGGCATGCCGGCGGCTTCGCGTTCGGCGATTTCGGCGGCGAAGAAGGCGTCGCGATCCTGCGCGGCGAGCGCTTGCATCACTGGCTCGTGCGGCGCGTAGGTTTGGATGAGGGCCCTGCCCGGCTTTTCGTGACGGCCGGCGCGGCCGGCGACTTGGCTGACAAGCTGGAAGGTGCGCTCTCCGGCGCGCAAATCGCCGCCCTTCAAGCCGAGGTCGGCATCGACAACACCGACGAAGGTGAGGTTCGGGAAGTTGTGACCTTTGGCGACGATCTGCGTGCCGATCAGAATATCGATCTCGTTGTTCTCCATGCGCGCCACCAGATCGCGCACGGCGTCGCCGTTGGGCGTGGTGTCGGACGAGAAGATTTCGATGCGCGCGTTCGGGAAGCTGTCGCGCACTTCCTCTTCGATGCGCTCGACACCGGGGCCAATCGACGTGAAGGCATCGACGGCTTTGCACTCGGGACACTCTTTCGGCTTCGGAATCGAGAAGCCGGTGAGGTGGCAGACGAGGCGGCCTGAATAGCGATGCTCGACGAGCCATGAATCGCTGTCGGGCGAGCGCATGCGGTGGCCGCAGGCGCGGCAGAGCGTGAGCGGCGCGTAGCCGCGACGGTTCATATAGAAGAGCGCTTGCTCGCCGCGCATCAGCGCCTGCGCCGCGCCTGTAATGAGTTTCGGCGAAAGCCAGCGGCCCTTCTCCGGTGGATCGAGCTTGAGATCTATCAGCGAGACGTCCGGCAATTCGGCTGCGCCGTGGCGCGATGGCAGTTGCACATGGGCGTAGCGGCCGGCCTGCGCGTTCACCAGCGTTTCGAGCGACGGCGTGGCGCTGGCGAGGATCACCATGCAATCGCCGAGCTTGGCGCGGGCGACGGCCATATCACGCGCCTGATAGATGACGCCCTCCTCCTGCTTGTAGGAAGGGTCGTGCTCTTCATCGATGACGATGAGGCGCAGGTTCGGATACGGCAGAAACAGCGCCGAGCGCGCGCCGACGATAAGCCGCGCGCGGCCGGCCGCGATTTCACGCCAGGCGCGGCGGCGGGCTTTCGGCTGAATGGCGGAATGCCACTCGACCGGTTTAACGCCGAAGCGTGCTTCGAAGCGGCTCATCGCGGCTTGCGTCAGGGCGATTTCAGGAAGCAGCACGAGCACCTGCGCGTCCGGCGCCTCCTTCAGCGCTTCGGCTGCGGCTTCGAGATAGACTTCCGTCTTGCCCGAGCCGGTGACGCCGTCGAGCAGCGCGACGTGAAACTTGTGCTCGCGGACCGACGCGCAAAGTTTCTCAGCGGCGGCGAGTTGGATGGCGGAGAGATTCTTACCAGTGCGCGAAAGGTCCGGGTTCGGGAATGGCGGGTCTTCGCTGATCTCGAGCTTCACCAGCGCACCGCAATCGACGAGACCTTTGACCACTGCAGATGATGTCTCGGCGCGGCGGGCGAGTTCAGCGGCGCTGACCTGCTCCTTCGCCGCTTCTTCCATCACCCGGCGCCGCGCGTCGGTGAGTTTCGGCGGCTGCTCGCCGCTTGGCGCAAGCACCGTGTGGGTCGGCGGCGGGAAGAGCGCTTCGGGCGCGCGCACGACCATGCGCGAGAGATCGCCAAGCGGGCGGACGACATATCTCGCCGCCCACTCGACGAAAGTGCGGCTGATCTCCGGCACTGGCGTGCCAGGGAGCACCTCTTCGATGGCTTTCAGGTTCGCGGCGCCGGGATGATTGCGCTCGACGCCCCATACAACGCCGCGCACGAGGCGCGGGCCGATCGGCGCGATGACGTGTTGGCCGGGTTGAATCTGTAGCGATGACGGCGCGCGGTAATCGAACGGCTCAGGCAATGGCAGCGGGAAGAGTACGGCGACCTTATCCTGCGTGTCGGCCTCGTACTCGGCGCCCTCCTCCGCGACGGCGAAGAGCGGGCCCAGCGGCGGCGCGCTGCGCTTGCTCTTCAACGCATCCAAGGCGCGGCGGCGGGCAGTTGAGCTCATTGGCTCCGAATCTAGGGGTTCGGAGGATTCGGTGGAAGTGCGCGATGTGGCGGAGCTGTTACTGAACGGCTTTTTACTTTCCTTACTGACCGGTTCTTAGCCACGCCGCGCGATCCTGAGCCGCCCATGTTTGCGAAGCTGCTCTCCAGGCTCGTGCCTTTGCCAGCGACGGCGCACGACCATTTGTTCACGACGTTCGCGCCGGAAGGCGCGCCGCCGTCGGTGCTCAATGCGATCTATCACCAGTATCGCGATGCCATGCCGGATGAGGTCGTGCCGCCACAGCACCTCCACTTCCGTGCATTGGTCGACCGCATTATCGGTGCGAACTGGCGCCGCCTCGATGGCATCGAGCTAAGGCGCGTGAGTTCGGCCTATGTGACGTGCTTTGAGCGCGCCGAGGCTTTCGAGTTTCAGCTAGCGCTCTGGCGGGTCGATCCTGAGTTCAGGCGTTTGCTTAGCGAGACGCGTGAGCAACTGATCGCCGAGCTTATTCCTTTGGCGGCGGCGGAGAGCGCGCGGCGGGTCTACTTCTCACGCTGGAAGGAATGTCTCGCCGCGCCGCTCGACATCGAAGCGGACACGTTGCTTGGCCTGATCCGGCAGATGTCGCCGGACGACTGGCACGAGATCGCGTTGCACTGGGAATGGAGCTCCGGGACAACCGAGTTGGAGTGGATTACTGCCCAACGGACATGCGACCGGACAACCGCGATCTTTGTCCTCTGCTGCGGCTCGCCAGCCGATGTCGCCACCCACCGCGAGCGCCGGGACGACGCGTACCACGGCGCGTTCGTCCGCGAACTGGCGGCACGGCTGGAGAACGGCTTCTATCTAAACGCCGAGTTCGGTTTGGACCTGCCGATGCGGCAACGGCTCGCGTTCGAGGCCGAGCTTGAAGTGGCGCGCGCGACGGGCGTGAGCCCATGGCAGTTGCCGACCGAACTTCTGACTTATGACGGCAGGCGGTCGCACAAACCGAAGTACGCGGTGAGTCATGGCCAGGCTCACTATCACTACGAGTACTGGCTCGAGCACATCGCGCCGCCGAAGCGTTAAGCGGACCTTAGCAGCGCACGGCGCAGCATCGCGCGCATGACGGCTGCCTCCGCCCTGCTCTCGCAATGGACCGCGCATCTGCGCGATGAGCGCCGTTTCTCGGACAATTCGGTTGCCGCGTACGAACGCGATGTCGCGGCGTTTTTGGGTTTTCTGAGCGGACATTTGGGCGGCGAGCCTAGCGCGAAGGATCTGGCCGAGCTGGAGCCACGCGATCTGCGTGCGTACTTGGCGTATCGCCGGCAAGGGCCGGACGCGCTTGGCGATCGCTCGATTTCGCGCGCTTTGGCGGCCATTCGTAGCTTCTTTCGCTATCTCGAACGACGGCACGGCGTGAAGAATGCCCGGCTTTCGCTGGTGCGCGGGCCAAAGCTGAAGCGCTCACTGCCACGGCCGGTTTCTGAAGGCGCGGCGCGCAATCTGATCGCGGAGGCCGCCAACGCCGATGATTGGCAAGGCGCGCGCGATGCGGCGCTGCTCACGCTGCTCTACGCGGCCGGCTTGCGGATCAGCGAAGCATTGGCTTTGACCGGCGGCGATCTGCCTTTGCCGGAGGTGCTGCGCGTACACGGCAAGGGCGGCAAGGAGCGGGTTGTGCCGTTGCTTGCCGCGGCGCGGCAAGCCGTGGCGCGCTACGTCGAGCTTTGCCCTTACGCGATCGATGAGGACGCGCCGCTCTTCCGCGCGAACCGTGGCGGAGCTTTCTCCCCGCGCATGGCTCAGGCTTTGATGGAGCGTTTGCGCATACGTCTCGGCCTGCCTTCGAGCGCGACGCCGCACGCTTTGCGGCATGCGTTCGCAACACATTTGCTCGCCAACGGCGCCGACCTGCGCGCCATCCAAGACCTGCTCGGACACGAATCGCTGTCGACGACTCAGAGCTACACGAGCGTCGAAGCGCAAAAAATTTTGCAGGCCTATCGGCGCGCGCATCCGCGTTCGTGATCGTTTTTGTGCGCGCGCACTCCTCTGCGCGCCTTGAAAAATAAGGCGCGGAGAGAAATCGCATCGCGCTCTTCAGTAGAAAAAATCGAACGCGCAGAAAAATTCGCGCGAGTACTTGCAGAAACTACTTGCAAACCAAATTCGGCGAAAAAAATCGCCGGAGAGTCAAACAACTCCCATCCAACCACGACCAAACAAAACCCAATGAGGAAATGACAATGGCTAAGAAAGTTAAGAAGGCCGCCGCCAAGAAGCCGGCGAAGAAGGTTGCGAAGAAGTCGGTCCGCAAGACCATGAAGCGCAAGACCGCGAAGAAGGCCGCCAAGAAGCCGGCGAAGAAGGCCGCCAAGAAGACGGTCCGCAAGGCTGCCAAGAAGCCGGCTCGCAAAGCTGCGAAGCGCAAGACCTCCAAGAAGGTTGCGCCGCCGGTCGCGATGTAATGTCCGAAAAGGGGGACGCGAAAGCGTCCCCCTTTTTCTTTCCGACGCTCACGAACCCAAGGATCTTGATGCGCTCTCCGGTTATTCGCTGCCCTCGCTCCCGCTACGAACACCGTCGACTCTCGCGCTATCAATTCAAACGACCGATCCTTTCGCGCTAAGCGCGCTTCCCTACCCTCCCGACATCGATGCAACGCGAACGCCTTGACGTTAGCGGTTTGCTCATCTACTTTGCGTTTCAAAGTAGATGCCTGGAGATGGCCATGACGCGCGATGACGTGATCGCGGATATCGCCTACGCGCGCACGCTGGCGGAAGAAGGCCGGCACGCGCCTTTGCTTGGCGGCCCCTACCTCTTGTTCTGGGGCGTCGTGAACGCGATCGCTTTCGGGACTCAGTTCGCGATCATCGAAGGCGCGCTGCCGGCGGCGGGAGGCGCGGCGTATGCGGTGCTATGGATGAGCTACGGCATCGTCGCGGCGATCGGCATGACGCTTCTGCGCATGCGCACGCGCGACAAGCCGGGCCTCACGACAATCGGCGCGCGGGCCGAGCGGGCGCTGTGGAGCGGCGCCGGGATTGCGGTGATCGCGGTGGTCATCGGCTCGATTGCGCGGATGATCATGACCGGCGATCCCACTGCGCCGAACGCCATCCTAGGCGCGGCGTTCGCACTCTACGGGGCGGCCTTATTCGGCACCGCGTCGCTTTCCGGGGAAACCTGGTTGCGTGGCTTTGGCTGGCTCTCCGTCGCTGTGGCGCTGAATTGCTGCATGTTTGCCAATCAGAGCTGGGTCTATGTGATTGCGGCCATCGGCAGCCTGCTGGCGCTTGGCGTGCCTGGCATCATCCTTCTGAAGCGCGAGCCATCGGCGATCGTGTGAGCAAGTTCGATCACACCGAGATCGACGATGTGATCCACGGCCGCTTGCGGCTGGGGATCATGGCGTATCTCTCGACCGTCTCCCCTGCTCCGTTCGTGGAGCTGAAGGGGAAGGTCAACGCCACCGACGGCAATCTTTCGACGCACCTCTCGAAACTCGAGGAGGCTGAGTATGTGCGGATCGAGAAGACGTTCTCGGGCAAGAAGCCGCTGACGCTGGTTCATCTGACCAAGCAAGGGCGCGCGGCTTGGATTGCGTACCTCAATCGTATCCAGACTCTGCTGAGCGCAGCCGAGTAACCGCACGCGCCGAGGACGCTGCGGAGTTGGAGAGCCCGGAGCGCATGAGACACGCTGAGGGTTAGTTCCTAGATGCGGCGCTGGATTACTCTGGCGCCGCCGCGCATCTCATGCGCTCCGGTGCGGTTTGCTTCGCCGGGCCGTCACGAGGAGGTCTTTCACTCCCTTGGATTGGTGCCCCGGCGGCGTGCGGGTGGCGCTGTTCAACGTCATCCCCGGTGCGCTCCTACAGTTTTTATCCCGTAGGCTTCCGCTGCTTTCGCAGCATCACGCTCAACCGCAACGCTCCACGTTGGTCTAAACAGCTGGCCAACTGCTCTCCGTGCGAAGCGATGCGGTTAGTTTAAGCCAGAACGGGCGCTGTAGGATTGATTAGGCGCTTATCCTACAGCTTGGAGCGCGCCGCTCCGCGGCGCAGGCGCACTTGTGCTTGATACGATTGAAGAATGCGCGGCGGAACCGCGCGTTCCAACCTGCTCACGCTGGCGCGTATGCGCTGGATAGATTGCCTAGACCGCCGCCGCGAGGGCCCATCTTGCGACGCCAGGGTATGGCGGATCGCGGGTGTCGGTGAAGCCGTTCTTGGCGAGTGTGTTGGCGGCGTTGACGTCCTCGGCGTCCAAGTGCGCGATGACGCGCTTGGCGCCGTTGGCGAAGGCCCACGCCGCGAGGGTGCGGATGGTTTCGCTGCCATAACCGCGGCCACGAAACTCCGGCAGCAGGCCAAAGGCGAGTTCGACATCGCCGGTGTCTTCGTCAGGCCGGCCGATGAGCGCAGCGATGCCGACAAGGCGCGGCGGCGCGCGTTCGCCTTCGTTGGCGAGGAGCGCCCAGCCGTACCAGCCCTGCCCTTCGGGATCGTGTGCGAGGTTTTGTTCAGCCCATGCGAGCGAACCGGGCTCGAACGGCGCCGGCGGCCACACTGGTTCGTGCGTGACCGCGATGGCGTTGAAGAAAGCGGTGCGGCTTGAGGCCTGCAAGGCGGCCAGGTCGCGATCAAGCGCAAGGAGCGCGATGCGCTCCGCCGTCAGTATCAGCACGACCGATCTCCCCTCGTTCGCTTCGGAACTCAGGAGAAACCCAGAGACGCGCCGTTGCAAAGTTAGCGTTCGGCAATTTTCACAGGGCGTTGCTTACGTCGGCTCGGGTTCCTTCGGGCGGCTTTCGTGTAGCGCGGCCATGAAACCGAGAGAGATGATGGCGGGAATGATCGCGGCGAGCGCCCAGCCGGAGACGGCGAGCCCTGTGGCGGCGATCCAGCCGAGTGAGACGAAGACGCGGCTAACATTGAGCGCGAGGCTGCCGCGCGTGCGGCGGCGGAAGTCTTTGCGGTTGCCCGGCGTCTGATGCCAGATGGCGATGAGGCACGATGATAGAATAGCGGCGCTGCCGCCGAGCAACAGCCAGAAGGCGACCATCGGCGAAACAAAGATGAAAGCGCCGATCACCGGCGCCGAAAGCAGCAGCACTGACGGCGCGGCGGCGGCGGCGGCCTTGGCGTTATCGACCTGATCGCGCGAGACCGGCGCGCTGGCGATGAGATCGGGTGCGTCTTCGGCTGAGACGGTGAGCCAAGCGAGGCTCGCGGCGAACGATGTCACCAGCAGCACGAACGCCGATGAGAAGCCGGCGGCGGAGATGCGGTTGAACCCCTCCTCGCCGAGGCGCGAGCCGAA